>NZ_CP015243.1:4074040-4387428 GCF_001648175.1 Halotalea alkalilenta
AGCAGTGGGTCGCCGACCACCAGGCGCTGGTCGACAGCTGGACCGAAGGCTGCCAGCAGGGCTGAGCCGCCCTGCCCCTCGACCATCGAGGTTTGCTCCGACACCCCCGGGCCGTAAGGCCCGGGGGTGTTTCGTCCAGGCGCGCCGGACGCCAAGCGGCGGAAAGCTTAGGCTACGACGGCTAACCACCTGCCTCGGGCTTCCAGCGTTGCCGCCGCTTCGCTGGAAGCTCATGTGCCTGGACGTAAGCGGTCAAGAGCAGGATGAGCTGTGCTTCGAGGCAGGCCTCGAACCCGGCCGGAGCAAGCCCTTCGAGCACGGTCCGCACAGGTCCGACGAGGGCGTCCAGCGCAATAACGGCCGCCACGGCGGGATCGTCGAAATGGGCATCGGGGGCGCTCGCCAGCATCGCCGTGATCGCCTCCACGAGGCGCGCATGCGCTCGAGCGGCCAGCTCAGCGCCGCGACGAGCAGCGCGTCGCGGTTTGGATAGTACTGATAGAGGCTACCGACCGACATGCCCGCGCGCTTGGCGACGCGCGTCGTCGTGCAGCGGCTCAGGCCCTCCCGGATCAAAACCTGAACGGTGGCGATATGCAGCGCTTCGACGGTGGCTGTGGAGCGGGCCTGTACCGGGGATTTCCGCGGCTCTAGCGCCGATGTGTCTGTGCTCAAGGAATGCGAATTCAAGAACTGAGAGATCCTTCATATACTGCCTTGAACGCAGCTTGGCAAGGGGACTCGACATGACCAGCATCAACGAGATCGGCACCTTCTCCGCGAAGGAATTGACCCAGGCGGTGCATGACAATCTGTGCAACCTCGCACTCGACGTGCCGGACGAAGTGCTCCCCGCGCTCGACGACATCGCGGCCGCCCGCTAGCGACTATGCTCGGCCAGCCAGTGGCGGAATTCGCGCATCGGCAGGTTGAGATGGCGATGCTCGGGGATCAGTAGGGTCAGGCCGCCCGGGCTCGGTAGCCGGTCGGGCAGTGCGAGCACCAGCTGGCCCTGGCGAATCTCGTGGTCGAACAGGCGCGTCCAGCCCAGGGTCACGCCCTGCCCGGTGAGCGCTGCATTGATCAGCAGCTGGTAGCTATTGGCGCGCAGGGTGTGCTTCGGCGTACGCCAGTCGAAATCGAGCATCTGATACCAGCGCCGCCAGGTCATCCAATCGTTGTAGTGGTCCTCGAGCACCAGCAGTACATGCGCCTCGAGCAGCGCGCTCGAGTCCGAGATCGGCCCCATCTGCTCCAGGTAGTGCGGCGCGCAGAGCGCGGCGATGCTCTCGCTTTCGAACACGGGCTCCACCCTGACCCCGGGCGGTGGCTCGTGCTCGAGCAGATAGTAAAGCCCCAGGTCGAACTCGGCGAGATCCAGCGAGAAAGGGTCCTCGACCACCAGTAGACGAATCGCGGTCCCCGGATGCTGGGCGCGAAAGTCCGGCATCAGCCGGGAAAGCCAGAAGGAAGCGATGGTCGGGCTGGCGGCGATGGTCAGCTGGCGTTCACTGGAGGTTCGACGCAGCTCGACCGTGGCCTCGCCGAGCTCGCGCAACAGACGCTGCACCACCTTGTAGTAGCGCTCCCCCGCCGGTGTCAGGCGAAGCCCCGCGGACTCACGGAAGAACAAGCCACGGCCGAGGTCCTGCTCGAGACGCTTGATCTGCCGGCTCACCGCGCTCTGGGTCAGGTGTAGCTCCTCGGCGGCACGGGTCACGCTCAGATAGCGCGCCGCCGCCTCGAACGCGCTCAGGCAGTTGAGCGGCGGTAGCGGATCGCTGCTCGGCGACATCGGCTTGGACTCCTCGCCTGGACGGGTAGCGCAGGAGGGTAGCATAGTCGCCCTGCCATCTCGTTCGCAGAGAGGTCGCTGGCCCGCAGCTCAAATGGCATAAGCGCGGCCCTCGCGGCGCTCATGCCGATATATACGCTCCCATAGCGCGTCCGAGCACTGCGCAGCTAAACGGCGATCGAGCAGGAACTCTGAACGCATAGTGCGCAGCTGGCTCGACGTCTGGCATGCCTCATAGCGCGGACTTCCCCCTTCCAGCAGGGCCCGTGCGCGAAGATTGAAGTCCAAAGCGAACAGCCCTCCGATGCAGGCAACGACCAACTGCATCGACCAGAAAAGTTTCATCGTCCTGCGACTGCTTCTCTCCCGCCGTCTGATCAAGCATTCCCCATGCATGAGCGCGTTAGCCAGCGCAAAGTAGATGCAGGAGGTCATCAAAACGCCCGCGATCCAGGCTGCCTGTTCTCTTGGCAGCAGGATGACCTGGGCTTCTTGATTGACCATTGCCCAATAGATGTTCCACATCGGAAGCAGCATCAGCATCGCCAATGGCGCCAGAAGCCCGATCAAATACACTATGGAAAGCACTCTTCCCCAACGAGGAAATCGTCGAGAAGTCATGAAACAATAATCCCATATCTTTGACAGCATACTCATCGGCCTCTCCGATAATATTCGACGCAAAAAAACCAATGCTTTCATAACGCGCAACCGATTCGCTAAACGAACGTTATGCTTACGATCATCAACTAACGTCAATCGTCTCAAAAATAACATCGGATCATAAAATAAAATCAGCATCGATTGAAACACCTATGACATCATCCCATGAGACTCTAGTGTTGGCATAAGAATAGTAGACAATCTCCATATCTGACTCCCCATTGCCAGTGCGATCAGCTTCGATAACCATCATAAATGAATCAGCCATTTCATTGGCAGGCATCGCCTCTCGATTCCAGCGCAGCTCTCCAGGAGTAGCGGAAAACTCTCCATCTCCGATCCATTCAAATTCCTGAATGCCTTCCCGGATCAAATCTGCATCCAAGCCGGAAAGGTCGATGAGGTCCGGTTCAAGATGCATGAAACTGAGATTGTTGGGAATATAGGAGATGTAATTGAACCAATAGGCCTCTGCATAGCCGATGAAGCCATGGATCGTCTTGGAGGTGATACTCTCGGCTCCGGGATCATTGAAGTCTCCTTCCCTGAAGAGCACGCGGTTGCTACCACCACGAACTTCGAAGACATCATCACCCGCGCCTCCCATCAACGTGGTACCGCCGAGGAGGTTACCCACCAGCCAGTCGTCATGATCGCTACCGATCAAGATATCGATGTTCTCGTAGATGTCATCGCTACGCAGCTCCATGGGCAATCCACGAGGCATCGAGGGATGGATCTCCTGCATGTTCTGCTCGTTGAGATAGTAAGGTATTTCCAGGGAATTCAGACCATCTGGATTATCTATGATCAAATCGTTCTTGATCGGGTAGCCACTCAGCTCAACATAAACACTGCTAGAACTACCGGAAAAGTCGAGGATATTGAGACCCGTACCGCCAACAATATGATACTTTAACGCCATCTCTACTGCACCGATCTCGCTTGCCATATTAGCGATCTCATTGGGCTGGGGGCGAAACCAATTGATTCCATCTCCGCCGATCATTTGGTTGAAACCAGCATCGCCAAGAAAGAGCACCGCCCCGTCGGCTACCTGGACCTGCTTGTCGCCTTGTGCATCCTCCGCTATCTCGGAGAAATCAATCAGGCTAGGAAACTCGCTTGTCAATTCAACTTTTTCGTCAGCCGATTCGGCATTGATAAAATCCTCAATCATTTGCTCCGAAAGACTTGTGTTGATCGCTTCGATGACCGGCAAGCGTTCAGCCAGTTCATCGGGGTTCTCGAGATACTCAATGCTGAACTCATAGAAGTGTTCGCTGCTGATCTCGTGCGGATCGTTACTTTCAGGCTCACGACCAAACAGATCGTACATTCGATCTCGAACAGACGCTTCCACCTCTAAATATTCGAATCCTCCACTGAAAATCAACCCCAGCGCGACTGCTACAGGTATTGGTAACATCACCGTAAATGCAGTCGTAAACACGAGCGCCGCGAGCATCACCGCCTGAGTGCCGACCGCCACCTCCGTCGGCGTTCCTTGCTTCAAGTCATGGTGCAGCGCGGCCCCAAGCCCGGCGAACTGGATGACCGAGCTGTTGATGAGAGCAAAATTCTTCAGCGCACTATGGCCCTGAGGGCCCAAGTTGCCGAACGTCTGGGCGAGATAGGCCGGCAAATTGCCGAATTCAGATAGCGCTTGCCGAATCAGCGCCTCGCTGACCGCCTGGTCCGACTCGGGGTCGCGGTAGTGTGGATCGATGCTCTCCCTGTTCCCCTGGTAGTGGGCTTGGTTAGCAGCCAGGATCTGTGCGACCTGCCTCTCGACCGACCTGCCGCTCGAGATGGCGTGAAAATTATCGTCCATGAACAAATCGCCGAACGAATTCGTAGGACCAAGCTTGGCATAGACGGTGATGGGGCTGAGCTGGGTAACGGACATGGCGCCTTCTAATGCCATTAATGATAACGATTATTAATAGCATTAGAAGGCGACACTCATCTATCCAGAGCCGTCAGAAAATATTAATTTTAATTTAATAAAAAGCCGCCGCCCTCACCGGGACGGCGGCGTTCCTATGCGGGCACCCGTTCAGATCGCGCTGCGAGGGATGGTGGTACGCCAGGTCTTGCGGTGGACTTCGCGTCCGCCTTCGCGCGCGACCTGGCTGGCTTCGAGGTGGAAGTGCTCCTCGTCGCAGCTGAGCGCGTAGCGGCTGTCGACCTCGATCGAGAACACGCCCTCGCCCTCGTGTCGCCCGGCGCTGTAGTGCCAATCGATCTCGGCGCGGGTGCGCGAGGCATCGTCGGGGTGGCTGACGTAGACCTCTAGGCAGCGCTGGTCGACCTCGAGGCCGTGGTCGAGGAAACGCACCTTGCCCATGTCGTCCTCGATCACCACGCTGACCTCGCCGCTGCCGACATCCTCGCTGACCGTGCGCTTCGGCGTCGCTGGACGCAGGGTCTCGAGCGCGCAGGGCGTGGCGCTCTCGGCCGGCTCGAAGGGGTCATCGACGTAGCCGAGCCTGGACACCGGCAGCTCGAGCCTGGGCTCGCCGGGCAGCAGGGTAAGATCGGCGCGTCGCTTGGGCGACCACACCAGCGGGAAGTTGGCTGAGGAGAGCGAGACCCGCAGCCTGTGCCCCTTGGGCAGCCGGTAGCCGATCATGTCAAGCTCGAGGCGCACCTTCATCGGTTTGCCTGGCTCGACCGGAGAGATCCGGCTCGGGTCGTCGCGCAGCAGCAGATTGAGGGTGGCGTAGGTGATCAGCGCGCTCTCGCCACTCGGCGCCACGTCGCACAGCCGCACGTTGAGCTGGCCGCAGTCGGCGGCGCTGGCGAGCTTCAGCTCGATCCTCGGCTGGCCGAGGATATCGAGACCATCGCGATACGGCGCGGTGTCGAAGGTGAGCGCTAGGCCATCGTCGCGCCGCTGGTCGGTGGGGAAGTCGGCACCGAACCAGAGCGGGATGTACTCGCCCTGCTGGGCACCGGCGGTAAGCGGAGACGCGATCGGACGCGGCTCGGAGAGACCGGCGCCGTATTCGCTAAGCCCGGTGTCGGAGAGCAGCAGCGAGCGTCGCTCGATCTCGAGCGACGATGCCGGCCAGCCCGAACATCTCACCCACCGCCCGGGGCGATGGGCGTACTTCGGCGCCGGCGGCAGGCCATCCTGCAGATAGAAAGTCGCCGGCGGCTCGTCCATCACCCCGGTATCGATTCCCTTCAGGTGCTGGTCCCACCAGCGCAGCGCCTCCTGAAGGAAACCGATCGCCGGGCCCGGCACGGCGAAGTGCGGGTACTTGTGCATCCAAGGGCCGATCAGTGCCTTCTTCGGTCCCTTGAGATGCGTCATCATCCGCGGGATCGAATTCATGTAGGAATCGGCCCAGCCGCTGACCATCAGTACCGCTGCCTCGACGTCGGCGTAATCCTCGCAGATCGAGCCGTGGCGCCAGTATTGGTCACGGGTCTGGTGGCGCAGCCAGGTGTCGGCGAGCAGCGGCATGCCGTCGAGCCGCGCCTTCCACATCTCGCGCCAGCGCTCGCCGACCAGCAGCGGATCGGGGGCGGCCGAGGAGAAACTCAGCATCGTCGCCGCCCAGGCGAGGTTCTCGAGCAGCATGTTGCCGCCCTTGTAGTGGATGTCGTCGGCGTAGCGGTCGTCGGTGGAACAGAGCGTGACCACTGCCTTGAGCGGTTCGGGCTTGAGCGCTGCGACCTGCAGGCCATTGAAGCCCCCCAGGAGATGCCCATCATCCCGAGCTTGCCATCGCACCAGGGCTGGGAGGCGATCCACTCGATCACCTCCAACGCATCGGCCTGCTCCTGGGGCAGGTACTCGTCGTGCATCAGCCCGTCGGACTCACCATTGCCGCGCATATCGACCCGCACGCAGGCATAGCCATGGCCGGCGAACCAAGGATGAGTCAGCTCGTCACGCACCGCGGTGCCGTCGCGCTTGCGGTACGGCAGGTACTCGAGGATCGCCGGCACCGGATGCTCGTCGGCATCCTCCGGCAGCCAGATCCGCGCCGCCAGCCGCGTGCCGTCGGCCAGCGTGATCAAAGTGTGCTCGATCTCGCGCACCCGATGGGGAAACTCAGTCCTCGTCTTCACTTACGCTATCTCCTTGACCACCGATTCAGCGCCTTTCTTTTCCATCGCTTCCGTCCCGACCCGTTCAAGATCGGACGCATTCTGGATCAAACGCCAAAGCGAGCCACTTGCGACCAGGATCATCAGCATCGCCGGCAGCCCGCCTAGATTGGAAAGCATCTTCACCCCATCGACGCCGACGAAGCTGACCATCACCCAGGCGACTACGCCGACCGTACAGCCCCAGACGATCTTCATCCGCAGGCCCGCGTTGAGATCCGAATCGGCGGTCAGCCCGTAGGTGCAGAGATTGCCGATCGCGTCGGTGTTGGAGTCGGCGGCGGTGACGTAGGAGATGTAGGCGATGAACAAAAGCGTCGGGATCATCAGCCAGGTCAGCGGCAGCTGGCCGAACAGGGCATAGAGCACCTGCTCGACGCCGAGGGTGTTGAGCACGCTGTAGAGGCCGTTCGGCTGCGCCATCGAGGCGTCGAAGTGCAAGGCCGAGCCGGAGAAGATCGAGATCCAGGTGATCGCGAACAGCGCCGGGTAGACCAGGTTGACCCGAAGGAACTGGCGCACCGTGTAGCCGCGCGAGATCTTGCCCAGAAAGAGCGCTGTAACCGGTGCCCAGGCGAACCATACCGCCCAGTAGAAGATGCTCCATGAGTGCGACCAGTCGTCCCCGGCGGCGGCGCCGGTGAACAGGCTGAGGCGGAAGAAGCCGTCGAGGTAGGCGCCCAGCGACTCGACCCCGAGGCTCAAGATGAAAAGCGTCGGCCCACAGAGAAAAACGAACAGCCCCAGCGCGAACAGCAGCCAGGCATTGAACGAGGAGAGCTTGGCGATGCCATGGTTGAGTCCCGAAGCGGCGGAGGCGACGAAGGTCACCACGATCACCATGATCACCAGCGCCAGGCGCATAGGCGTGGTGGTGCCGCCGAGGTACTGGTTCAGCCCACCGACGATGGTCAGGGTACCGGTGCCCAAGGTCGAGGCCATGCCAGCGACCAGGGCGAACAGCGCCACCGAGTCGATCAACCCACCGAAGCGTCTGACCCCCGGGCCGAACAGCGGCTCGAACAGGCTCGAAATCGAAAAACGCATCCGCCGGTTGTAGAACACCAGGGCGAACAGCAACGCAGGCACGGCGTAGATCGCATAAGGCGTGAACGACCAGTGCAGGAACATCGCCGACATCGCGAACAAGCGCGCTTCGGCCGAGCCGGGCTCGAGGTGCAGCGACTCGGGCGGTGCATGGAGATGATAGAGCGGCTCGGCGGTGGTCCAGAACAGCACGCCGACCGCGAGCGTGGTGCAAAGCGTGATCGAGAACCAGCGCCACGGGGTCAACAGCGGCGTCGCCTGGGCACCGCCGATCCTCACCCGGCCAAGGGGTGAGGCGTAGATCACCACCGCGAGCCCCAGCAGGTAGAGGCTGCCGAGGCTGAACAGCCAGGAAAACTTGTCGAGGATGAAATCGTTGATCATCCCGCTCACGGCGAGGAAGCCATCGAGATTGAGGTAGCTCGCGGCAACCGCCGCAAACAGAACCAAGAATGTCGGCCAGAACACCAGCGGCCGAATCGAGTGCTTCATCGTCACTCCTCTTTGATTATCGTTGGATGTTGGAAACGCACTCGTCGCCGGCGTTACGACCGACCGGCCATGCGCGAGAGGTGCTCCATCTAAACGACTCCCGCGCCGTAGCGGCAATCGATCAATGCGCATGACCCCATTCCGCCAGGGAATACCCCTTACGTTGCAACGGTGGAGAACGCAGCGCGCCGACGCCCCTTCTCCAGGGCATCGGCGCATGAATGGCAGCGATTGGAATGACCGCAGGTAATGCCCGTCAGTATCTCTCGATCAGCGGGGTGAGATCGCTGGAGAGCGCCTGGAGCACATCGGGCCAGACCAGGTAGGGGGTCGCCGCACGACCGTTGAGCATCACCGCGAAAGCGCCCCAGCGCCCGGATGAGGTGCGAAAGTAACCCGCGATCGCACGCACCGGCACCGGCTGGTTGAGCGTGCCGGTCTTGATCATCACGCTGCGCTGGAACAATGGATCGCCGCGACGAATGAACCTCGCTGCGCCGTTGCCGGGAGTCTGCATCGCGCTGACGAAGGTCGGGAACAGCTCGGCGCGCCGGTACATCGCGTCGAGCAGCGCAACCAGCCCGTGGGCGCTGGTGCGGCTGTCCGGCGTCAGCCCGCTGCCGCTGGCGAGACTCACCGGACCATGACCAGGGACCGTGTCGACGAACCGCTCGAGTGCCGCGGCTCCGCTGGCCAGGCTCGGTGGCTGGCTGGCGGAGAGCCCGATGGTGAGCACGTCGGCCATGAAGTTGTTCGAGTAGTTGAGCATGTCCATCAACGCCATCTGCAGCGGCGGACTCTCGACCGCGGCGAGCTCGCGGGCGCCCGCCGGCGGCGGGGTCGCATCGATGGCGAAGCCCCTTGCCACGCGGATCCCACTCTGGGCGAACAGCATCTCGAGCGTCGCCAGGGTCTGCTGGGCGGGATCGGAGGCCGAGCGGTAGACCGACTGCGGCCCGTCGGCGACCGAGACCTGCCCCGAAAGCGTCAGGGTGTCGCGACCGTTAGCGGTGGTGCGCCGCGCGTTGAGCCGGGTCGGCTGGCCCTCGGCGACGGTGTTTACCTCACCGCTCACCGCGACCAGCGGCCGCGAGCTGAAACAGCCGCCGACCAGAGCAGGCGCCCCGGGACGCGTCGGCAGCAGCCGCACGCACCAGGCCGCATAGTCGACCGCCACCGGGGAGAGCCGTGCATCGTAGGAGCTCATCGTCGCATCACGCGCGCTGCAGCGATCCGCCACCCCGCACGGCTCGGGGCCGAACTGCCACTGGGCGAGCCGCACCCGGCCGTCGATGCGCTCGATACCGCGCGCGGCCAGCTGCTCGACCAGAGTCCAGTAGCGCTCGGTGGTCATCGCCGGATCCCCACCGCTGTCGAGGACCAGATCGCCATGCAGCGTAGCGCCGCGCTGCTCGCCGTCGCTGACCAGTCGAGTGACGAAGCGATGCTGCGGCCCGTAGCGGCCGAGCGCCGCGGCGGCGATGTAGAGCTTGGAGAGAGAAGCCGGGGCAAGCGAGCGTCGCGGGTCGAGCTCGCCGAGCACGCGGCCGTCGTCGAGCATGCGCACCTCGGCACTGATGTCGAAGCGGCCGTCGGCCAACGCCTGGAGCGTCGGCAGTCCCGCGGCTTGGACCAGCGCAGGCGTACCGAAAGAAAGGCCGAGCAGCAGCAAGGGGGCCAACGGCGATCGCCGGGCGGTGAAACGGATCAGGCGCAGGAACACTCGGCGACTCCTCTGCAGACGAAAGTGCCGCGCTGGGTCGGGACGAAATCGATGCAAAGCGGCACGTCGGAGTGTACATGAGCCAGGCGACAAAGCGATCGGCCCGGTTCAGCCCAAGCGCTGGAGCCCGACACGCAGCCGCCATAACGCATGGCCGCTGCGCTGGTACTTGGCCTCGAACGGCGTCAGCGCTGCACCTTCGGGCACAAAGGTCTCGACCGCAGGGGCGGACCCGGTGACCAGCCCCACGGCGATGGCGAACTCCTCGACGTAGATCTTCCAGTTGGAGCGCAGCTCCAGCTCGCCACCGAGACCGAGCAGGCTCGGCAAGACCGGATGCCCGTGCCAGCGCAGTTTGAGCAACCCCGGCTTGGGATAGGGATTGGGATAAAGCAGGTAATGGGCCTGCGGCGCCCAGCCCGCCTCCAGAGCGAGGCGCCAAAAATCGACCAGATCGGCACGAATCAGCCAGGCATTGCCGGGCAGCGGGCCGTGATCGCGATTGATCCGGTCGAGGCTTCGATCGACACCGATCACCAGCGCGTCAGGATGGCACTCGGCGAGCCTGCGGGTGGAAAGCCCTACACCACAGCCGGAGTCGAGTACCAAGGGATGTCCCGGCCGCGCGTCCAGCCACGCCTGGGCGCTCGCGAAGGCGATCCTGCTATGCTCGGCGAAAGGCCGCCGCCAAGGGGTTCGCAGCGCGCGCTCGACGCGCCGGGCAAGTCCCTGGTGAGGGCCATGCTGGGAGCTGTGGATCGGCGTCGAGTCGGCCTGCATCGGCGGCGGGACCTCCTGCGCGGGGTTTTGGACCAAGCCCCGGCGTTGACTGACAAAAGAATCAGAAACACTGTTCGAAATATCTCGCCCGGCTCGAATGACGGGCTCGCGGCCGCGATGTTATCATCACAACATTACATCCGCGCACCTTCTTGGGGCACCTCGACGCTTCAGGTGCGCGACGTTCGCAATTCACGCGGCACGTCGATGACGCCACGCCAAGGATCTGGACGACGATAGGCTTGGGCCCTGGAAGCAGGCCACTGGCCTCGTCGCCGTCGCTCCAAAGTAGGTGGACCGGCGCCGCGAAGCACGAGTGAGGGTAGCGGCTTGTCACAGTTACCGGTGATCGTCGGTATGGGCGGGGTCAACGCCGCCGGCAGGACTTCAGGGCATCAGGCGTTTCGCCGCACGGTGCTCGACGCGCTGCCGCAGGACGAGCGCGAGCGCACTCTGCTGGGGCTGGCGTCGCTGATGGCGCTGGCGAAGCTCGACGACCAGGGCCAGTGGATCGATGCCGAGGATCAAGCATTGACGCCCGCCGCTCTGGTCGAGCGCTACCGCGAACGGATCGTATCCCATACCTTGATCCGCCGGATCGAGCCGCCCACCTACGATGCCCAGGGCATCGTCGCCAATCGTGCCGCCAAGCTCGAGCTCGACGCGCCGCTGAGCTTTCGCCTGCGCCGGCGCGAACTGCCCGAGCAGCTGCCGGCGCAGTGGGAAGTGGTCGATCTCGACGCCCGCCACGTCGAGGTCCGCGTGCCCCAGGGCGCGCTCGAGGTGCTGCTCCCCGACCATCGCCAGCCGCTGGTCAACAGCGCAGGCCAGCTGCCGAGCGGCTTCGAACCAACCGCCTTCTATCGCAGCGTGCATCATCCGCGGGCCCTGGCGATGACCATCTTCGGCGCCTCCGACTGCCTCGGCCAGAGCGGGCTGGAATGGCAGGAGGTGGCCGACCGCCTGCCCCCCGACCAGGTCGCGGTCTACGCCAGCAACTCCACCGGCCAGCTCGACCACGAAGGCTGGGGCGGACTGCTGCAGAGCTTCGTCACCGGCAACCGCGCGACCTCGAAGCAGATGCCGCTGGGCTATGGCCAGATGCCCGCCGACTTCCTCAATGCCTATGTGCTCGGCAGCGTCGGCGCCACCGCCGGCCTCCAGGGCGCCTGCGCGACCTTCCTCTACAACCTGCGCATGGCGGTGGATGACATTCGCGCGGGCCGCCGTCGGGTGGCGATGGTCGGCACCGCCGATGCACCGGTCACCGCGGAGGTGATCGAGGGCTTCCGGGTGATGAGCGCGCTGGCCGACGACCAGAGCCTCAAGGCGCTCGACGCGCTGGAGCTTTTGACCGATCAGGACTACCAGCGTGCTTGCCGGCCGTTCGCCCGCAACTGCGGCTTCACCATCGCCGAATCGGCGCAGTTCGTGCTGGTGATGGACGATGCCCTGGCGCTGGAGCTCGGCGCCGAGCTGCTCGGCTCGGTGCCCGAGGTATTCGTCAACGCCGACGGCTGGAAGCGCTCGATCTCCGCCCCCGGGGTCGGCAACTACGTGACCATGGCCAAGAGCGTCAGCCTCGCCCGCGCGATCCTCGGTGAAGAATCGGTGCAAAGGCGCAGCTTCGTCCACGCCCACGGCACCAGCACGCCGAAAAACCGCACCACCGAATCCCACGTCTTCGACCAGGTCGCGGCAGCCTTCAGCATCGAGCGCTGGCCGGTCGCGGCGATCAAGGCCTATATCGGCCATTCACAGGGCAGCGCCGCCGGTGACCAGATCGCCAGCGCCATCGGCACCTTCCATCACCGCCTGATGCCGGGCATCGCGACCCTCGACGAGGTCGCCGACGACGTCTTCGCCGAACGCTTGGTGCTTTCCCGCGAGCATCTCGAACTCGACGCCGACGTCGCCTTCATCAACGCCAAGGGCTTCGGTGGCAACAACGCCAGCGCCCCGCTGCTCTCGCCACGGATCACCGAGCGGCTGCTCACCCAGCGCCACGGCGAGGCGGCGATGAGCGCCTGGCGGCGCAAACGCGAAAAGGTCCGCGAGGCCTCCATCGCCTTCGAGCAGCGCTCCCTCGGCGGTCGCTTCGAGCCACGCTATACTTTCGGCGAGGGCGTGCTCGAAGGGCCGGAGCTCACGATCGATGCGCAGTCGATCACACTGCCGGGCTATGCCCAGCCGATCTCGCTCAAGATCGCCAATCCCTTCGGCAGCCTCGACTAGCTGAGCTGTCGCGGGTTCGACTCCCGCGGCCCGCCCACCGCGCAACGTTCGCCACCGAGCCGCCATGACCACCATCGTCTATCCCGGCACCTTCGATCCGATCACCAACGGCCACATCGACCTGATCGAGCGAGCAGCCCCGCTGTTCGAACGCCTGCTGGTCGCGGTCGCCGCCAGCCCGCGCAAGCGCCCAGCGCTCAGCCTCGATCAGCGCGTGACGCTGGCAAGCGAAGTGCTTTCGGGAATCCCCAACGTCGAGGTCATCGGCTTCGATGGCCTGACCACCGACTTCCTCATCGAGCAGGAGGCCCGCGTGCTGCTGCGCGGGCTACGCTCGAGCGCCGACTTCGACTACGAGCTGCAGCTGGCCCAGATCAACCGCATCCAGCTGCCCGGCACCGAAAGCCTGTTCATGGCCCCAGCTCCGGAGAACGCCTGTATCTCATCGACCATCGTCCGCGAAATCGCA
This sequence comes from Halotalea alkalilenta, assembly GCF_001648175.1. Lineage (NCBI taxonomy): Bacteria > Pseudomonadati > Pseudomonadota > Gammaproteobacteria > Oceanospirillales > Halomonadaceae > Halotalea > Halotalea alkalilenta. The sequence goes on from NZ_CP015243.1 coordinate 4,087,370, forward strand.
CGCCTGCACGGCGACGTCTCGCGCCTCGTCCCCGCTGCCGTGGCCCAGGCGCTGAGCGTACGTTTCGCCGACGAGGCAGCGGAGCGCGGCGAGTGATCGACATGCAGCGACCAGGGGGTGATCAGCCATGTCATTGATGATTACCGACGAATGCATCAACTGCGACGTCTGCGAACCCGAGTGCCCCAACGGCGCGATCTCTCCCGGCGAGGAGATCTACGTCATCGACCCGAGCCTGTGCACCGAATGCGTAGGCCACTTCGACGAACCCCAGTGCCAGCAGGTCTGCCCGGTCGACTGCATCCCCCACGACCCCCAACACGCCGAGAGCCAAGACCAGCTCTACGCCAAGTACCAGCTGATCGTCTCAAGCGTGGGGTGAGGGCGAAAGGCGCCCCCCTTTCTATCAACCCCCTATCCATCGACCCTCATCCATCAACCTTCATCTAGCTCGAGTACCCTCACCATTCGATCGCCAATGAGCGATTCGACTAGCCAGGCGAGCACACCGAGCCGTGCCCATGGTTGCCGCAAGCGGACCAGCGGTTAAGAAGCCAGCGCACAGCTCGACCTCGTCCCGATGCAGATCCGGGTGATTCGCTGCGTCGAACAAAGGCGCGGCCTGTGGGAAGCCCACCTTGCAATGGAAATCATCATCGGTATATTCAAGAAATTTTCGACCAATAAAGAGAGAATCATGATCAAGGGCGACAGCAGTTCATCTCACTATTTTCAGCATTTCATCAAACGCCATATTCTGTGCTTGGCTATATTCTCTCTTGGCGCGTTGACCGCCCAAGCGGGCGAGCCGGAGGAAATAGCGCAATTGATTGATCAGCGATTGGATTACATGAAAGATGTCGCTGGCTACAAGGCTGAAAATCATCTGCCCGTGGAGGATTTGCCCCAGGAGCGCATGGTGATTGAAAAATCACTGGCCGAGGCCGAGTCTTTAGGCCTGGATGGCGAGTCCGTCGAGCAATTCATGGTCGCTCAAATCAGTGTGGCGAAAGCCATTCAATACCGCTATCGCGCCGACTGGCTATCCGTACCGGAGCCGAACTGGGAACCGCGGGATCTAGCGGATATCCGACAGCAGATCAGTGCGCTGAGCGAGGCCACTATCCAGAGAATCGCAGATGAGCTGAAAAACCAGCCCGACGCCGAGGTCGATCACTGCCCATCCATCCAGGAGATTCAACGACACAACGTCAAAACATCCGACAAAGAACTACTTTGTCTGGCGTTGAATCAGATCAAATTGAAGTAGCGCCCGGCCACACAGCGCAACCGGCCGGAGACCGCCCCGAGAAAGGGATGCGTCTTGAAATGAGGCCGGTTGCCGCAGAGATCGATTCCCTCACCTGACGATATCGTCCCTCAGCCGTAGATGGCTTGCGGCTTGCTAGAACGCCAACTGAGCGAGACGTTGCGCGCCGTTCACCTGTTCGGATCAGCAGTCGACGAGGAGCTCAAGCCGTAAAGCGACATCGATCCGCTCGACACCGTAGGCGCTCCGTTAGTCCCAGCGGTTCGACATCACCCGGATGGGATAAAAGGTCAGAGATACTTGGTGATGGTTTTGAACTCGTCGATCGGTCCTCGTTGACTACGGGGCAAAGAGCCGACCACATCCTCGAGACAGTGATCGAGATGATCCTGAATCAGCGTGCGCTTGGCCTGCGTGATCGCCTTCTCGACGGCGGAAAGCTGTTGGGCGATATCGACACAGTTGCGTCCGCTTTCGATCATCTGCACCACGCTGCGCAGATGACCTTCGGCGCGTTTCAGGCGCTTGGAGATCGCCTCGTGATGATGGTGCGGGGCGTGGTTATGAGGACTGGAATTGCTATCGGCTTCGCTCATGAAGGGGTACGCATCCGGCAAAGATATCTTGGAATCGAGCCGCCACTGCGGCTCGAGGCTATGATCGAGCATGTGCTTGGCTCGCCGTCGGTGCCTGCGCATCAGGCCCGTGTTGGAGACCGCTCCAGCCATGATACCCCGTATAAATCCCCACCATCACGATCAGCACGCTGGAGAAGTAAGGCGCGCGAGCGGCGGCGGTCGATAGCCAGGAATACCGCTTGGAGGCCTGGCGCATGCCCATGGAGGCAACGATGCCGATCGCGACCAGTGTGATCGCAAGGCCAATTGAAAAGCACAGCACCAGCACAGCGCCTAGCGAGAACTGTTTCACCTGGATGCAAAGCAGCAGTACGGTGATTGCCGCTGGGCAAGGGATCAGGCCACCGGTGAGACCAAAGAGCAGGATTTGCCCATTGGTCACGGTCGGCGCATTCGAAAAACGCCTGCGAATGTCATTGGCGTGGGAGAGTTCATGGGCGTCTTGATAGCCCTCGGTCGCAAGGGCCAGGCCCTGCCCCTGCCGGGCCGCCCCGTCGCTCCGTTCGCTCTGGGTGAACGATAGGTCGTAGCCGTGCTCATGATCACCGTGGTCGAGGCTCACCCGGACCATGAAATCGTAAGGCCCCTGGACAGCCTCGACCGACTCCATGTAGCCATCGCGATCGACCAGCGCATACTGCTCGCTGCTCCCATCCGCGCGCTCGACGGTCAGCGTGACGTGCTCAGCGGTCCATCGATCGCCACTGATCGCCCGAAGCCGCCAGTGCGCGGGCTGCTCCGGGCTGAGCTCGAGCGCCATGGAGCCATGCCCTGTATCGATCCGACGAGAGAGCGATTGCTTGTCTCTGCCCGCCTCATCGGCATCGACTTCACGCCGATGCTGCTTGGCGGCGTGCTGGTTCTTCCAAGCCTGGGCGCACATCCAAATGGCGATGGCGATGATCAACACCGCCGAGGCGAGCTGGAAGTACGGCTCCGCGGCTTCTCCATCGAGGCCTTGGAAGAAATACATGCCCGTCATCGCAACGGCCCACACCACCATGGTGTGCGAGAAGGTCGCCGCGCCCCCCAGCAGGACCGCCTGAGCGATCGTGCCGCGTACCGCGACGATGAAAGCGACCATCATCGTCTTGGAATGACCCGGCTCGAGCCCGTGCAGGGCACCCAGCAGAATCGCAGTTGGAATGAAAAGCCATGCGGCCGCGGCGCTTTGGCCAAGTAGCTGTGCAAAATCCATTACCGCCTCCCGATCTGGATCTGATTTCCTGTCAGTTTTCGAGACATCGCTCAGGCAGGGGCGTCACGGGACTACCGGCCGGACAGCTGCTACAAGCGGCTTGTCGAAGTGGACGTTTTCAGCGAACCCACCGATCACGCGGTAATCGCCCGGCTTGCATGGCATATTAACCCCTCCAGGGGGATAGGACTACAAGCAACATCGAGGTCCGAAGAACGGCCCCGTCCCGATGGAAATCTACGAACCAGACGACACTGCGATGGTAGGCGACCTGAAGGGGTTGCGATGAGCCATATGAGTCACTCGACCCGGTGATAAATCTACAGGTGGCATCAGTGAACTTGCAGAATTGAGGCGGGTGGAATGCGCTTCATCCACGCACGCATTCAGTTGCGTTTGGACTCACGCAAGAGTGAGCCGATCCTCACCCAAGAGCGTTTTGAAAGCTCATATGATCGATGATCGAATGAGCATTTTTCCCATAGCGAAAGGTATGAATTTCCCTCCCGGAGATAACAACAACGAATGAATATCCACGACAGCTTCTATATCGATGGTGAATGGCGCAAGGCTTGCTCTTCGCAGAGCACCGAGGTGATCGATCCGGCGACCGAACGGCCGATCGCCCGAATCGCACTGGGCAACGAAGAAGACGTCGATCGGGCGGTCAACGCGGCGCGAAATGCCTTCCCCGCCTTTTCTCAGTGGAGCCGCGAGCAGCGCCTGGCGCTGCTCGAACGCATCCTGGTCGAGTATCGTGCGCGGCGCGAGGAGCTGGCGCTGCGGGTCAGTGAAGAGATGGGCGCTCCGCTCGGCTTCGCCCTCGAGTGGCAGGTCGGCATCGGCGAGGCCCACATCGCGCGCATGATCGAAGTATTGAAGCACTATGAGTTCGAGTCATCGCGCGGCTCGACGCTGGTGGTCAAGGAACCCGTTGGGGTAGTGGCGCTGATCACGCCCTGGAACTGGCCGCTGAACCAGATCACCTGCAAGGTGATGCCGGCACTGGCGGCAGGCTGCACCATGGTGCTGAAACCGAGCGAGATCGCCCCGCTGGATGCACTGGTGTTCGCCGAGATCCTCGATAGCGCAGGCGTCCCGGCCGGGGTCTTCAACTTGGTCAATGGCACCGGCGTCGAGGTCGGCGAAGCGCTCTCCCGCCATCCCCAGATCGACATGGTCTCGTTCACCGGATCGACCCGGGCGGGCGTCGCGGTGGCCAAAGCGGGCGCGGATACGGTGAAGCGGATTCACCAGGAGCTGGGTGGAAAATCGGCCAACATCCTGCTTCCCGACCTGACCACCGAGGCGGGGCTCGAACGCGCGGTCAGACAAGGGGTGCTGTCGTGCTTTTCCAATACCGGGCAGTCATGCAACGCGCCCACGCGGATGCTGGTGCCGCGCCAGCACTACCAGGAAGCGGTCGGCTATGCCGTGCAGGCCGCCGCCGGCGTGAAGGTCGGCCCACCCAAGGCCGCCGATACCACCATCGGCCCTTTGATCAGCGCACTGCAGTTCGAACGGGTCCAGTCGTGGATCGCCTGCGGGATCGAAGAAGGCGCGACGGTGGCGATCGGCGGCTTGGGTAAACCCCAGGGACTCGACCAGGGCTACTACGTCAAGCCCACCATCTTCACCGATGTCACCGCCGGGATGCGCATCGCGCAGGAAGAGATATTCGGCCCGGTGCTGGTGATGATCGCCTATGAAGACGTCGAGCACGCCGTCGCCTTGGCCAATGATTCGCCGTACGGACTGGCCGCCTACGTGCAGTCCAACGACCTGGACACCGCGCGCGGCGTCGCCCGGCGGCTGCGGGCGGGGACGATTGCGATCAACTACCCCGCCTGGGACTCCTCGGCGCCCTTCGGCGGCTACAAACGTTCCGGCAATGGCCGGGAATACGCTGACTTCGGCCTCGATGAATTCCTCGAGATCAAGGGCATCACCGGCTACGCAAGTGCGCATTGATGAGCCGCGCGCCCTGGACGATCACCGCCAGGGCCTCCTGGCCATATTCCCGATGAATGGCGATTTCACCGCGAGCCCATGATGAAAGACAACGATCGGTTCGGCATCAACAATCTCTATCGTCAAACGGCGATCGCGCCCCCCGAAAGCCCGCAGCTCAGCCAAGACGTCAGCGCCGATGTGGTCATCGTCGGCGGCGGATACACGGGCCTGTCGACGGCGCTGCATCTTGCCGAAGCCGGGCTTTCCTGCGTTCTGCTCGAAGCCCATGACATCGGCCATGGCTGCTCGGGCCGCAATGGCGGGCAGGTCAACCCGGGGCTGAAATGGGCCCCCGACCAGGTCGAGCGGGACTTCGGCCCCGAACTCGGCAAACGGATGGTCGAGCTCTCCTACGCTGCGCCAGCCGAGGTCTTCGATCTGATCGAGAAGCACCAGATCGACTGCGCCCCCCGGCGCACCGGCACCATTCGTGCGGCGATCGACAGCGCCGGGCTGCGCGACATCCAGACGCTGTCGGCGCAGTGCATCCGCCGCAACATGCCGGTCGAGCTGGTCTCCGCGGAGGGTATGCGAAAGCTCACCGGTACCGAGCGCTACCTGGGTGGGATGCTCGATCACCGCGGCGGCCATATCAACCCGCTGGGATATGCCCGGGGCCTCGCTCACGCCGCGATCCTCGCTGGCGCGCGCTTGCATGGCCAAAGCGCGGCGCTATCGATCGAGCGCCAAGGCGCGGGCTGGGTGGTGCGCACCGCCAAGGCCAGCGTCAAGGCCGCCCGGGTGGTGGTGGGCACCAATGGCTACACCGGGGACCTATGGCCCAAGCTCAAGCGTACCATCGCGCCGATCTATACCTATGTGACCGCGAGCGAACCGCTGCCGGACGAAATCCTGCGCACGCTGATGCCGTCCGGCGCGGCGCTGTATGAGTCCGCCTGGGACGTCGTCTACTACCGCGTCGATGATGGCGGGCGCTTGGTGATGGGAGGGCGCGGCCCCCAGCGCGACGCCACCAGCCTCGATGACTATGCCCACCTGATCCGCTATGCGAAGAGACTCTGGCCCCAGCTCGAAGGGGTCTCCTGGCCCTGGCACTGGTACGGCCAGGTGGCGATCACCGAGGACCACTATCCGCATTGGACCGAGCCCGAGCCCGACGCCGACCTGATGCTGGGCTACAACGGCCGCGGCATTGCGATGGCCACCGTGGCCGGCCGGCTGATCAGTCGGCGGATCGTGTCAAACGGGAGTGACGAGCAGGACTTTCCAATTCGCACCCGGCTCAAGCCGATGCCATTCCAGCCGTTCTGGCGCGTAGGTGCCGAAGCGCGGATGCTGCTCGGCCGCGCGGGAGACCTGTTCAAGCATTGAAAAGGCAAGGCCCCGGCCCGGCCATGCGCCAGGCGCCAGGCGCGGGGTCTTCACACCACCAAGAGGAAATCGTCCACCGCCCAGTGCAACCTGGCGAGCTCGCCGGGTGCCAGGGTCGGCGTACCGCTGCGGTGCGGCTGCGATACGGTCAGCGAACAGCCGCCGACCTCCACGGTGTAGCGCAGGCTTTCGCCCATGAACAGAGCGGAGGTGACGATCCCTTCGATCTGGCTCTCAGCGGCATCGAGCGTATTGGACGCTGCGGTGAGATGGATCTTCTCCGGGCGCAGCACGCACTGCGCCGGACCCAGCCTCGCGCCGTCGCCGCCGCGCGCAGTGAAGGTACGATCGAACATTCGCACATCGTAGTACCCCGCTGCCGTGGCGCCGGTCACCTCCACGGTGAGGAAGTTGGCCTCGCCGATGAACGATGCCGCGAACCGGCTGCATGGACGGTCGTAGAGCTCGCGGGGGCTACCGATCTGCTCTATCTTGCCGTCGTTCAACAGCGCCACGCGGTCCGACATCACCAGTGCTTCGCGCTGGTCGTGGGTCACGTAGATGAAGGTGATGCCCAAGCGGTCGTGCAGGCTCTTGATCTCCAGCTGCATCGCTTCGCGCAGCTGCTTGTCGAGCGCGCTCAACGGCTCGTCCATGAGCAGCACCGGGGGGTCGAAGACCACCGCGCGCGCGATCGCCACGCGCTGCTGCTGCCCTCCCGAAAGCTGCTGTGGGTAGCGGTTCTCGAAGCCCGACAGCTGCACCAGGTCGAGCATCTTGCTCACTTTGTCGTGGATGACCGCTTTGGAGGTGCGAGTCTGGCGCAGCGAGAAGCCGATGTTCTCGGCCACGGTCATATGCGGAAAGAGCGCGTAGTTCTGAAACACCATGCCGATGCCGCGCCGCTCCGGCGGGAGCAGAGTGACGTCGCAGTCATCGATGAGTATCCGTCCGCCGCTGACCTGCTCGAATCCCGCCAGCATCATCAAAAGCGTCGACTTCCCCGAGCCCGACGGGCCGAGCAGGCTGATGAACTCTCCCTGCTGGATATCCAGGTCGAGCCGCTCGATCGCCACGCTCGAACCATAGCGCTTGTGGATGCCCTCGAACTTGATCGCCGCTCCAGCGCGCTTGCCCGTCACCTCGGTGATACCTGCCCGCAGCATGCCGGCCCCCTTCTATTGTGCTTTTCTCGATCCGGTCGAAAGATGATCCCGCGAAAGGCTCGCCGCGCAGCGCAGCGGGCCTTTCGCATCGGAGCGTACGCTCAGCTGAGGATGAACCTGGCCCAGCGGCTCGAGAGTTCGTCGTAGCTTTGCGACCACCAGACATCGTCGTAGGGAATCAGCTCATCGATGTACTCGCTCGAGGTCGGCAGCATCTTGAGCCGCTCCGCCGGCAGCAGCGCCTCGGCGCCATCGTTGATGAAGCCGTAGGAGATCAGCGAGGAGAGCCGCGCCTGAGGGGCTGCCATGCTCATGAACGCCGAGAGTTTCAACGCATTCTCACGGTTGGGAGCGTTCTTAAGGATCGCCCAGCAATCGTTACGCAGCAGTTGGTTACGCCAGATGATCTCGATCGGCGCGCCCGCGCGCTGGGCGGCATCGACGCGTCCGTTCCAGGCCGTGGCCATCACCACCTCGTCATCGCTGAGCAGCTGGGCGGGAATTGCCCCCGCCTCCCACCACCTGACCACGTCGGGCTTGATCTTCTCGAGGCTGGCGAAGGCCTTGTCCATGTCGATGGGATAGACCTCGGAGGGAGGTACACCCGCCGCCATCAGGGCGATCTCCAGGTCGGGGCTCAGCCCGCCGCCGCCGGACTGCAGCGACCTGGGGCCAGGGAAGTTCTCGGTATCCCAGAGATCCTGGGCGCTGGCGGGTGGCGTATCGAAGGCGTCCGGGCGGAAAGCGATGATCTGGGCATAGGGAAGCATCAGGAAATAGTGCTTCTTCAGATAGTGCTCGGGGATGTTGGCGGTATCGAACAGGGAATAGTCGAACTCCTCGAAATAATCGCCTTTGGTCTGGAGGTTGAGCACCGATGCGCCTTCGAACTCGCACAGGTCGTACTCGTAGTTCCCGGTGTCGACCATCGCCCGGATCTTGGCCGAATCCGGCCCTTCGCTTTCGATCACGCGGATCCCGGTCAACTCGGTGAAGGGCTGCAGATAGGCCCTGCGCTGGGCCTCCTGCAGCGCGCCGCCGTAGGAGCAATAGCGGACTTCGCCGCTGCCCTTGAGCGCGTCGGGCACCGAGGTGATCTCAGGCAGCGTCACCTCCTGCGCCAGGGCGGGAAGCGCGAACATGCTGGTCATCTGGGTCGCGGCCGCCGTGGTCAGGCCGAGCTTGGCCGCCGCCCCGATGAACTGACGACGGGTGAAGTCGGCGACATGGGGCGGCTGCGACGACATCAGCGCAAAGAGCCGGTTGATGATGCGGAGTCTGGCATCGGACATCTGGACATCCTCTTTGTGGTTGTTGTTCGACCGACGATTCCCGAGCGGCCTCGGTGGTCAGGTTCGTTCCTGCTCCTGGGTACGCAAGCGTTCCGTGCGCCGCCTGAGCAGTTCGGCGACGATCATCAAGCCCAGGGTGACGACGATCAGCAGGCTGGAGGCGGCGGCGATGGTGGGTTCCAACTGGTAGCGGATCTGGTCCCACATTCGCCGTGGCAGGGTGACCGCGTCCGAGCCGGAGACGAACAGCGCGATCAGCAGCTCATCGAAGGAAGTGGCGAAGGCGAAGATCCCGCCCGCCAGGACGCCTGGACGAATCAGCGGGAAAGTGACCTGGCGAAACGCCGCGAAAGGCGAAGCACCCAGATTGCGCGCGGCCTGCTCGAGGCGCGGATCCACACCGTTGAGCGCATTGGCGACGGTGATCACCACGAAGGGGACCGCCAGGCAGGTATGGCCGACGACCAGCGCAATCGGATTACCGATCAGTCGATAGTCGGCATAGGTGTAGTAGAGCCCGATCGCGACGATGATCCCGGGAACGATGATCGGCGACAGGATCATCGCCGCCACCAGCCGACGCCCAGGAAAGCTGCCGCGCATGAGGCCTATCGCGCCGGGAATTCCCAGCGCCAATGACAAGAGCGTCACCGCGACGGCGACACCGACGCTCATGGTGGCGGCGCTGGTCCAGGCGTAGGAGGAGAAGAACTCCTGGTACCACTGCAGGCTGAGACCCGGAGGAGGAAAGCGCAAAAACCGCGCCGAAGAGAACGACAAGATGACCACGATCACCATCGGCGCGATCAGGAAGGCCAGAATCAACGCCGATACGAGCCCGAGAGAAAAGCCTGCCAAGCGTCCCATTTATCGCCTCATCAACGGGTTGAGCGGAACAATACGGACGAAGAGCGCGCAGATCATAAGCACCGCCGCCAACACCACCACCGCCATCGCCGCGGCGATGTTCCAGTTGAATCCGCGCACCTGCGTCTCGATCAACTGGGCGATCATCATGTCCCGCGGCCCTCCCACCAGGGCGGGGGTGATGTAGAAGCCGATCGACAAGGTGAAGACCAGTACCGCACCGGCGGCGACACCCGGCATGGACAGCGGCAAGGTGACTTGGCGAAAGGTGGCGAAAGGACCCGCGCCCAAGCCTTTGGCGGCGTCGACCAGACGCCAGTCGAAGGACTTGAGCGTGGCGTAGAGCGGCAGCACGACGAAGGGCAGCAGCACATGGACCATCGCGATGTAGACCGCCGTGCGCGTGTTGAGCAGCTGCATCGGGCGCTCGAGCAGGCCGATGTTGACCAGCGTGTCGTTGATTACCCCTCGCCGCCCCAACAGCACCATCCACGCGTAGGTGCGGACCAGGATCGAGGTCCAGAACGGCATCAGCACCAGCAGCAGCAGGATGTTGGCGACGCTGGTCCTGGTCCGGGCGATGAAGTAAGCCAGTGGATATCCGAGCAGCAGGCAGAGCGCGGTGGTGATCAGGCTGATCGTCATCGTGATCTGCATTACCCGCCAGAAGGCGCTGTCGGAGAGGACCGCCTTGAACGCCGACAGCGACCAGCCCTCGCCGCTCTCCAGCGAGCGCAGCAGCATGCTGAACACCGGGGTCAGGTAGAAGAGCGCGATGAAGGCGATCAGCGGCAGGATCAGCAGCGCAGTGCGGTTGAACCGCATGGCGGCTCTACCGCGACGCCGGGATGAGTGCTTGGTCAAGGCCATCGTCACGAAGTTGTCCTTATTGGAATTTTGGCCGTGAAGGTCTTCACCAGCGACGTCCTGCGATGGACATCGCGTGGCTGCTTGCTAACTGATACCGGAGTCCCGAGTTTTTGTAAAGAGTGAAATTATAAGTATGAAATTTCACAAAAGAGGAAACAGGCAGTGACCGGAGGACCAGCCCCTGCGCCCCCATCGCTCGGACGCAGGCACCGGGACGCAGCGCAGGGGGGCAGGTGAAGCGGCGGCAGGGCGCGAGGAAAACGAGCGAGCCGGCAGGTCCCGGCCGGCCCGGGTCAGTAAGAGGCGGGGCTCGCCACCCAGATCATCTCCGCGTTCTCATCGCCGACGCACCAGAAACGAATCATGCAGGTCGCGGGGAAGGCGAAAGAGTCGCCCGCTTCGAGGCGATAGGGCTTGGCATCGACCTCGAGCATCACCGTCCCAGACAGCACGGTGCCGCATTTGAACCCCTGGGGATGATTGTAGGGAGTATCGCCCGTGCTACCGCCGGGCTTGAGCGTCATCCGGCACATCTGGATCCCGGTACAGGCATCCGGCGTCAGCAGCTCCTTGACCGTTCTCTTCTCGCCGAGATCGAGAATCCGGCGCCGGCGATGACGCACGACGATGCCATCGTCGGGGTCGTCCTGCGGGGCTCCCGCATCGTCGAACAGCCATGCCACCGGCATCTCCAGCGCCGCGCAGATCGCCGTCATCGAGTTGATCGATGGCATGGTCAGGCCACGTTCGATCTGGCTGAGCTGACCGATGGAGATGCCGGCGAGGCTGGAAACCTCCTGCAGCGACATGCTGCGCACCTTGCGGCGCAGTCGCAGTCGCATGCCGAGCCCGCCATTGGTGTCCTTTTCCTGCGCCGGCAGGCGCTGAGTTGCGCGCATCGTCTTCCCTTCTGAATATTTTTCTGATACTAAAATAATAGAACAATAATTTCAATCAGATGGAAACCACCATTCGGCCAGCGAATGAAGCCTGAGCCACCGATACCAACGCCAGCTCCCACTGCGCCCCGTCGGCATACGGCGAGCGCAGCGGCCTGGCTGAATCACCATACCGAGCGTCAGGGCCACCCTCCCCCGCCCCTCTTGCGTGCACAGGTGATGGGGCAAAGATACAGGAACCGATGATGTCACCGATTAACCTTCCCTTCGATCTCGAGCAGATGCTGAGCGGGCTCAAGTCCTGGGTAGAGTGCGAAAGCCCCACCACCGACGCCGCCGCGGTGAACCGGATGATGGATCTGGCCAGTTACGACCTCGCCGCCGCGGGCGCGAGTATCGAGCGCATACCCGGGCGCAAGGGGTTCGGCGGCTCGGTCAGGGCACGCTTCCCGCACCGCAACCCCGGCGCCCCCGGAATACTGGTGGCGGGCCACCTGGATACCGTCCATCCCCTCGGCACGCTGGACAAACTGCCCTTCAGGCGCGAGGGAGCGCTGTGCTACGGCCCCGGCATCATGGACATGAAGGGCGGCAACTATGCCAGCCTGGAAGCCATGAAGCAGATCCTGCGGGCGGGCATCGAGACGCCGCTACCAGTGACTTTCCTCTTCACCCCGGACGAAGAGTTCGGCACCCCCTCGACCCGCGAGCTGATCGAGACCGAAGCAGCCAAGCATCGCTACGTGCTGATTCCCGAGCCTGCGATGCCCGACGGAGGCGTGATCACCGGCCGCTACGCCATCGCCCGGTTCGGCCTGCAAACCCGCGGACGACCGAGCCATGCCGGCTCGCTTCTGGCCGAGGGCCGCTCCGCCATCGCGGAGATGGCCCGTCGGCTGCTGCAGATAGAGGCGATGACCTCCGAGGACTGCACTTTCAGCGTCGGCGTGATCCGAGCGGGACAGTGGGTCAACTGCGTGTCTTCGAGCTGCGACGCCGAGGCCCTGAGCATGGCCAAGCGGCAGCCCGATCTGGAGCGAGGGGTGCGCATGATGCTCGAGCTGTCGGGCGAGGCCAATGGCGTCGAGTTCGAGGTGACCAGGGGCGTGACCCGGCCAGTATGGAAACCCGGCGCCGAGACCATGGCACTGTTCGACGTGGCCCGGGAGATCGCGGGCGAGATCGGCTTCGAGATCACCGCCAACAGCGTCGGCGGCGGCTCGGACGGGAACTTCACCGGCGCGATGGGCATTCCCACCCTGGACGGTCTGGGCGTTCGCGGCGAGGGATTGCACACCCTGAACGAGCATATCGAGGTAGATAGCCTGGTCGAGCGCGCGCGCCTGATGGCTGGGCTGCTGACCCGGCTGCGCTGAAGCCGGACAGCGGCGCAACGCCAACCGCGCACCTGCACCACCCAGCGGCTAGAATGCTCTGCACTGAATTGACGATGCGTCCCGCTCCCCGACCCTTGACGGTCGGGAGCGGGCGCCTCGCTCGCTATCGATCCAGAGGTATTCTTGGCGCGTCCTTCTTCTCCGTCATCCCCCGCCGCCGCGGCCTCCTCCCACTCGGTCTGGCGCCTGGCCTGGCCGATCATCCTCTCCAACGTCAGCGTGCCACTGCTCGGGCTGATCGGCACCGCGGTGATCGGCCATCTGCCGGATGCGCGCTACCTTGGTGCGGTGACCCTCGGCACCACACTGTTCAGCCTGCTGTTCTGGGCCTTCGGCTTCCTGCGCATGGGCACCACCGGACTGACCTCCCAGGCTCATGGGCGCTCGGACGCCGCTTCAGTGCGCGCGCTGCTGCTGCAGTCGCTGGCGCTGGCGGCGTCGATCGGCATGGTGCTGATCGTGCTCTCACCCTGGTTGATTCCCTTCACCCTGGGTTTGCTCGGCGGGGAGGCGGAGGTCCAGGCGCTGGCGGCGGAGTATGCGCGAATCAGGATCCTCTCGGCGCCGGCGGTGCTGGCCAACTATGTGGTGATCGGCTGGTTCCTCGGTCAGCAGAATGCCAGGGCGACGCTGATCCTGATGGTCTTCGGCAATCTGCTCAACATCGCCCTGACCCTGCTGCTGGTGCTCGGCGTCGGGCTCAAGAGCGACGGGGTCGCCTGGGCGGCCCTGGTGGCCGACCATGCCACCCTCGCGCTGGCGGCGTGGCTGGTCCGCTCACGCGGCCGCGAGCTGGCTGGGCGTTTCACGCTTGCGGCGCTGCGCGGACTGGCCGGCTACGCCGCGCTGTTCCAGGTCAACCGGCACCTTTTCGTACGCACCTTGTGCCTGCTCTTCGCTACCGCGTTCTTCACCTCGCGCGGGGCCGAGGCGGGCACCACCGTGCTCGCCGCCAATGCGGTACTGATGCAGTTCGTGATGCTGACCTCGTTCGCCCTCGATGGCTTCGCCCAGGCCGCCGAAGCGCTCACCGGGCGCGCGGTGGGGGCACGCCGGTTCGACCAGTTCGCCGCTGCGGTACGTGCCTGCGCGCGCTTCTCGCTGTACACCGCGATCGCTGCGGCGGCATTGTTCGCGCTGGCCGGGCCGTGGATGATCGACCTGCTCACCGGCATCGAAGAGGTGCGTGCGACCGCGCGCGACTACCTGCCCTGGCTCGCGCTGATGCCGCTGATCGCGGTGTGGAGCTACCTGCTCGACGGAGTCTTCATCGGTGCCACCGAAACCAAGGCGATGCGCGATACTCTACTGCTGTCGCTGGCGATCTACCTGCCGAGCTGGTACCTGTTGCAGGGTTTCGGCAATCATGGGCTGTGGCTCGCCTTCAGCCTGTTCACCCTGACCCGCTCGGTGAGCCTCGGCGCGATCTACCTGCGCAGGCGCAAGGGCGCCTGGCGCGACAGCGCTTGAATCCATTTCTCAAGGAAGAGGCACGCGCCCATGCAGCCCCCCGATCCCTACCGCCGCGGCTATGATCCCGCTCTGGGCGAGCGAGCACGCAAGCGTTTCAAGGCCTACCAGCCCCCGCCGGTCAGCCCGGCCCGCGCGCGCTTCCACGATATATGGGACGCGATCATCATCATTGTGGTCTGCCTGAGCCTGGGACTGATCCTGTTCGATACGCTCTACCGCTGGACCGCGCTGCCGGCGCTTTTGGAAGCCCTCTCCCCTTCGCTGAACGCAGCGGGTGGATGGCTCTCGGCCAACGCCACCCGCATCGATCTGATCTTCGTCGCCATCTTCGTCATCGACCTGATCGGCGGCTGGACCATGGCGATCCTCGAGCGGCGCTACCACCGCTGGTTCTTCTACCCTTTCGTACATTGGTACGACGTACTCGGCAGCCTGCCGATCGCGGGACTGCGCTTTTTGCGCATACTGCGCGTGATCGGCCTGGTCGCGCGGCTGCAAAGGCGCGGCGTGATCGAGATCCGCGACTGGCGGATCTATCGCTTCTTCAACAAGTACTACCAGGTCGCGCTCGAGGAGCTTGCCGATCGCATCGCGATCAAGCTGATGACCAGCGCCCAGGAGGAGATCCGCCTCGGCGACAGTCTACCCAAGCGGATGATCGACGAGGTGCTCGCGCCACGCCGCGATGTGCTGGTGGGGGTGATCAGCGAGCGGCTGAACGGGCTGGTGGCCTTCGCCCGCGACCGGCATCGCGGCGACCTGGAGCGCTACCTGATCTCGAGCACCCGCAAGGTGCTCGACGAGAACCCGCGCCTGCGCACGCTCAAGGGGCTGCCGTTCGGCGACCACCTGGCGCGCAGCCTCGAAAGCAGCCTGATCGATGTGATCCAGCGGCTGGTGCGGGATTCCAACCAGGCGCTCTCCTCGGATCAGTTCCAGCACGCCACCGAACGGCTGGTTGGCGACGTCTTCGATCGCGCGCTCGCAGACCCCGCGCTCAGCGACGGCCGGCTGGAGGAGACCCTGATCGACGTGCTCGAAGTGCTCAAGGACGAGATCCAGCTCCAGCGCTGGAAAGAGCGCTACGGCTGATGGATCAAAGCGGCTCGAGCGGCAGCTCCTGCGGGGTCTCGAGCTGGGCCACCAGGCGGTCGAGGGCATGAGCCAGCGTCTCGCGGTCGCGCGCGGCCCCCAGGCATAGCCGCACCGCCTGAGGTGCCGGTGAGTGGCCGATGCAGAATGGCTCGCTGGGGGTGAACAGGATCCGCTCGGCGGCGAGCCGCTCGAGCAGCGGGCCGGCGCGCTGATCCAGCGGCAGGGTGAGCCAGAGGAAGGTCGAACCGCGCTGGCCGCGCGGCGAGTAGCCGGCCAGGCGTTCGAGGGCGAGGTCGTAGCGCGCCTCGAGCTCGGCATTTTGCCATTCGAGCATCCGCGCGGCGTCACCGCTTTCGATCCAGGCACAGACCAGCGCACTCATCAACGGCGGTGTCATCCAGCTCTGCGCCCGCAGCGCCCCGCGCAGGCGGATCGCCGCCTGATCGGGCATCCGCATCACTCCCTGACGCAGGCCACCGCCGAATATCTTCGAAAACGAGAACAGATAGAGCGTACGTTCAGGGGCGAGCCGATAGAGCGGCGAGCCCCTGAGCGCCTGGGGTAGATAGAGCACCCCATCCTCGAGCAACCACCAGTCGTGACGCCGCGCCGCCTCCACCAGATGGCAGCGGCGCGCCTCCGACATCCACCGCCCGGTCGGATTGTGCTGGTCGGGCATCACATAGATCAGCTTCAGCGGCTGCTGGGCGTGGAGCCGCTCGAGCGCCGCCACGTCGATGCCTTGCGCGTCCTCCCCCACCCCGAGCGCCTTGATCCCGAGCTGGCGCGCGGCGCCCTGGAAGCCAGGGTAGGTCAGCTCGCAGCTGGCCGCCCGCTCGCCCGCGCGCAGCATCGCCGCCAGGGCGACGAAGATGCCGTGCTGCCCGCCCTGGGTGAGCAGCAGCTCCTCGGCATCCACCGGCAGGCCGATCTCGCCCATGAACCCGGCGATGCACTGGCGGTGTTCGAGCAGCCCTTGCTCGCGCTGATAGCTGATCGACGCTTCGAGCATCTCCGCCCGTGCGCGAACACGCTCCATCGCCCGCGCCAGGCCGGCGGCACGTTCGGGATGAGGCGGCGCATGGGCGTGGCTCAGATCGATCGTCGAAGGCGCGTATTCGAAGGCGTTGGGCACCAAAAGCTGCTGGCGCGAGGCGAGCGAACTGGAGGAAACATAGGTGCCGCTACCGACCCGGGCCTCGACCAGCCCCCGGCGTTCGGCCTCGGCATAGCCGCGCGTCACGGTACCGACGGTGACCCCGAGGCGATCGGCGAGCTGGCGCTGCGGCGGCAGCTTGTCGTTCTCGCGCAGCTCTCCGCTGGCGATCGCCTTGCCGATCGCTTCGCACAGCGCACGGTAGCGGGGCCTGTCGGGAGCGAGCAGCGGCGTCCATATCGTCATGGTGACAATAATCCGATTGCGTTAGGAATTGACTCGATTATGCTCGAAAAAATGGCGCAATTAAAAGAAAAATTGGGCCTTTTATCGAAAATTGAACCCATACAAAAGAATCGCCACCATGACTGCCACCCTGCTGCTCTCGTTCGTACTGTTCGCCTTCGTCGCCTCGATCACACCGGGGCCGAACAACCTGATGCTGCTTCACTCCGGCGTGCATTTCGGCTTTCGCGCAAGCGTGCCGCACATGCTCGGGATCAGCTTCGGCTTCGCGCTGATGGTGGCGATGATCGGCTTCGGCCTGGGTGCCGCCTTCACTCGATGGCCCTTGCTCGATACCTTGCTGCGCTGGCTCGGCGCGGGCTATTTCGTCTGGCTCGCCTGGCGGCTGGCAAGCGCCCCGGCTCAGCCACCAAAGCCGGCTAAGCTCGGCACCGCACGCCCAATGAGCAGCCTCGGCGCCGCCGCATTCCAATGGGTCAATCCCAAGGCGTGGATCATGGCGATCGGTGCGGTGACTACTTTCGTTCCGGCCCAGGACCACTTCTTCAACGTGCTGCTGATCAGCGCACTGTTCTGCCTGGTCAACCTACCGAGCGTCGGCTGCTGGGCCTGGGCCGGTGAGCGGCTACGGGTCTGGCTGGAGACGCCTTCGCGGATGCGCGCCTTCAACCTGACCATGGCCGCGCTGCTGCTCGCCTCGCTCTGGCCGGTGCTGGCGGCCTGACCTGCGAGCTCAGAACCCCGCGGCGGCACCGTTGCTGCGCGGGTCGAAGGCACCCTCCAACACGCCATTGGGGTGACGAACCACAGCGCCAGCGTGGCCCATGGTCTCGCTGAACGGCGCCAGCAGCTCGACCTCGTGGCCGCGTTCGGCCAGAGCTTCGACCACCGCCTGGGGAAAGCGCGACTCGAGCTTGAGGCTGTCGCTGGTATCGCCCCAGGTGCGTCCGAGCAGCCAACGCGGTGCGCTCACCGCCTGCTGAAGCCCTTGGCCGAACACCGCGTAGCGGCTGTATACCGCGGCCTGGGTCTGGGGCTGGCCATCGCCGCCCATGGTCCCGTAGACCAGGGTGCGACCGTCGCTGAGCCGGGCCGCGGCGGGATTCAAGGTGTGAAACGGCTGCTTGCCCGGAGCCAGCGCAAGGATATGTCCAGGGTCGAGGCTGAACGAGGCCCCCCGGTTCTGCCAGTTGATCCCGCTGCCCGGCAGCACCACGCCGCTGCCGAACTCATGATAGATGCTCTGGATGAACGACACCGCGAGGCCGGATTCGTCGATGACGCCCATCCAGATGGTATCGCCCGGCCCCTTGCCCTCTCCCCAGGGCGCCGCCCGCGCCATGTCGACCGCCGCCGCCTCGCGATCGAGCGCCGCGCTCTCAAGGCATGCCTGGGGATCGATGCGCATGCAGGCGGGATCGGTGATCTGGCTGTCGCGCACCGCGAAGGCGCGCTTGGTCGCCTCGACCAGCGCATGGATGTGATCGGCGCTGTCGGCTTCGACCGTGGAGAGCCCCAGTCGGTCGGAGATGCCGAGGATCATCTGCGAGACCAGCCCCTGGGTCGGCGGGGCGAGATTGAATATCTCACCGGTGCTGTGGGCAAGCTTCAACGGCGTACCACGGCGTGCCCGGTAGCCTGCGAGGTCGGCGGCGGTCACGGGCATGCCGAGCCGGCCGATATCGGCGGCGATCGAGCCTGCCAGCTCGCCGCGGTAGAAGTCGTCGAGCCCGTTCGCCGCGAGCCGTGACAGCGTCGCCGCAATCTTCGGCTGCTTGAACAGGCTGGCTTCTTGCGGCACTCGGCCATCGACCAGGAAGCTCTCGGCGAAGCCTGGGATGTGCTCGAGTTCGCTATGTTTGGCCCGGGTCGCGGCGACCTGGGAGTGGGTCACCGGCATGCCCTGGGAAGCGTAGTGGATGGCATCCGAGAGCAACCGGGGCAGCGGCAGCGGTGGCCGCTCGGCGAGCTCACCGGCGAGCTCGAGCGCGACCCGCCAACCGTCGACGGTACCAGGTACGGTCAGCGCGGCATCCGCGCCGCGAAACGGAATCCGCTCGCGCCCGGCGTAGCGATCGAGGGTGGCGAGGCTGCCCGCCGGACCGCTGGCGTCGATCGTCACCGGCTCGCCGTCGGGCGGCATCACCAGCCAGAAGCCATCGCCGCCGATCCCGTTCATATGCGGGTAGACCACCGCGATGGCGGAGGCGGCGGCGACCATCGCCTCGATGGCGTTGCCGCCCTCGCGCAGAATCGAGAGCGCCGCTTGCGCTGCGAGGCTGTGAGGGGCGACGGCGAGACCGCGCGGGGCGACGGTGGCGTTGAGCATCTAGGCGAGTTCCTGGTGTCGTGGTTCGAAGCGAAGGTTGATGGCAATCAGCGGCCCGGCAGCGGCAACCAATCGAGCACGCGCTGGATCTGCTGGTCCCAATAGTGCCATTGATGATCCCCCGGGCCCTCCTCGTAGCGCAGCTCGAGCCCGGCGTCGAAAGCCGCGTCGCGGAAGTCGAGATTGGGCCGATAGAGGAAGTCCTCGGTACCGCACCACTGATAGAGCCTGGGCGCGGCCGAAGGCAGCTGGCGATAGCGATCGAGCAGCGCGAACAGGTCGTCCTCGCCGCCGCGCGGATCGCGATCGGCGAAGATCAGCCCGAAATCCGGCGGCGGGTCCAGGCGCTGCGCAACCGCGACGATATCGAGCGAGCCGGAGAGACTGGCCGCGGCGGCGAAGCGCTGCGGCTCTCGCAGCGCCCACTTGAAGGCGCCGTAGCCGCCCATCGAAAGCCCGGCGACGAAGGTCTCCTCGCGACGGCGCGAGATCGGCAGTAGCCGTTCGGCGAGGCTCGGCAGCTCCTCGGTGAGAAAGGCGTACCAGCGCGGGCCGTGCCGCATGTCGGTGTAGAAGCCGCGTCCGCAGGCCGGCATCACCACGGCGAGATTGCGCTCGGCGGCGTAGCGTTCGATCGCGGTCTGCCGGCACCAGGCGCTGTCGTCGTCACTGAGCCCGTGGAGCAGGTAGAGCACCGGCCACGGGCCATCGCCGTGCTCCGGTACCAGCGCCTGGAGAGAGGCGTCGATGCCGAGTACCTCGGACGCGAATCTGCACTGCAGCCATGCCATGACCACTGCTCCGCTTTGAATGAGATGCCCTATTACGCCGCGCGGACCCGTGCTTGTCGAGCCAAGCGACGGTTAACGACGCGTTGCTTTTTTGTGTCGAGTTGAAATTCCGGCGATCGATCCATCCCAACCGCGGTCCATACTGCGAAAGTTCTACGCGGCGGCGGCAATCCAAGCGCTGCACGCGAGGGATCAGACGAATCAGAAAGACAAGGGACTCATCGCCTATGCTGGTTTCGATCCAGGCACTGCGGGCCTTCGCCGCTTGGCTCGTGGTCTTCCACCACTTCATGCAGGTGTTTTTCAATTTCAAGGCCGAAAGCCTGACCGGGCAGTTGCTCTCCACCCGCGGTCAAGTCGGCGTCGACATCTTCTTCGTGATCAGCGGCTTCGTGATCTATCTGGCCAGCGCAGGCAAATCGATCCACTCCCCTCGCTTCATGCTCGAACGCTTGATCCGCATCGCTCCCGCCTACTGGATCTTCACTCTGATCACCGCGTCGATCATCTACTTCGACGCGCGGATGATGCCGAACTATGGCCTCGACCCGGTGGCGCTGCTCAAGTCGCTGCTCTTCATTCCGACCCAGAACCCGGCCGGCTTCGGTTTCTATCCGATCCTTCCGGTGGGCTGGACGCTGAACTTCGAGATGATGTTCTACGCCCTGTTCGCGCTCTCGCTGCTCGCCGGGCGACGGCACCGGGTATGGATCACGACGCTGCTGGTGGTGCTGCTCGGCGGCTGGCTCGCCCACCAGCCATTCATCTCGAGCTTCTACACCAACCCGGTGATCTACGAGTTCCTGCTCGGCATCGGTCTCGCGTTGATCTACCGTCGTGGCTGGCTGCCCGCCCTGTCGGGCTGGGCCTTGCTGGTCCCCGCGGCGATCGCCGCGGGCGCTGTAGCGATGATCCTGCAGTTCGACGACCAGCATCCCTATCGCCTGTTGACCTGGGGCCTGCCCAGCGCCGCACTGGTCGCCGCCTTGATCAGCATGGAGAAGCTGTTCGACGGCAATCGCGTGCTCAAGCACCTCGGCGACTGGTCCTACTCGGTCTACCTGCTCCACGTCATCGTGCTCTGGTGCGGCGCTTACTTGCTCCACCGCCGGCTCGGCCTCGACCCTTACCTGACCCTGGCGCTGTGCCTGCCGGTGATCGCCGTCGGCTCCTGGCTCAGCTTCACCTACGTCGAGATGGCGCTGTCGCGCCGGCTCAAACGCAGCCTGGGGCTGTCACGGCGCCCGCCGCGGGCTGAAGAGCGGCTCGAGCCGAACACTTGAAGCGCGAGTCCCACCGATCGAGGGTCATTGAACGCGCGATCCGAGACGACCGCGGCACGGTGCATCGAACGCCAAAGCGCCCGGCGAAATCAGCCGGGCGCTTCAGTGCTACCGGGTCGGATCATCAGCCACAGTCGAGGCCGTTGATCACGCCCTTGTCGTCGGTGCGGATGTTGAGCCGGTCATCACGATAGTCCATGGTCGCCGCGGTGTGCGGCGCCAGTACGCGCTGCTGGCGCGCACCGCTGAGTGCGAGGAGCTCCGCGTAGAGCGCATCGCTACCGGTCTGGCCAACATAGCTCTCGACCCTGCCGGCATCGCACTGCTGGTCGGGCGCGCCGGTCTGCGTCTGCTGCGTATCGCTCGGCTGTGCGCCGCTGGCACCCGTGCCCTGGTGCTGGTTCGATGGGGAGAGATACTCGACGCCGGGAGGCGCGCCTGGTATCTCCTGCTCGGGGGTGGAAGAACAGGCGCTGAGCGCCATGGCCAGCACCACGCCACCTACGAGGGTTCCTTTCATTCCTTGCCTCCTTGTTCATGGCCGGGCGCTAATGGCGACACCGGCCGACCCTGCCCAGCTTAGCAGCGGATCACCAAACCAGCGCGATTCAGCGGCGCGCGGCGCGCACGCCCTCGGCGAGCTCACGGGTCAGCCGGCTGATCTCGGCCACCGCTGTGGCGGTGTCGACCGCGCCTTCGATGCAATCGACCAGGGCGGAGCCCACCACCACCGCATCGCTGAAGCGAGCGATCTCCTCGGCCTGTTGCGCTCGACGAATGCCGAAGCCCACCGCCACTGGCAGCTGGCTGTGCTCTTTGATTCGCCCTACCGCACGCTCGACATCGGCCGGCGTAGGGGCGCGAGCGCCGGTAACGCCTGCGACCGAGACGTAGTAAACGAAGCCCGAGGTGTTCTCGAGCACCTTCGGCAGCCGCTTGTCGTCGGTGGTCGGGGTGGCGAGGCGAATGAAGTCGATGCCCGCCTCCCGGGCCGGCAGGCAGAGCTCGGCATCATGCTCGGGCGGCAGGTCGACGACGATCAGGCCATCGACCCCGGCGGCCTTGGCATCGACCAGGAAGCGCTCGACGCCATAGCGGTAGATCGGGTTGTAGTAGCCCATCAGTACGATCGGCGTGGTGGTGTCGCGCTCACGGAAGCGCTTCACCATTTCGAGCGTCTTGATCTGGGTCTGGCCGGCGGCGAGCGCGCGCAGCGCGGCTTTCTGGATCGCCGGGCCGTCCGCCATCGGGTCGGTGAACGGCATGCCGAGCTCGATGATGTCCGCGCCGGCCCCGGGCAGCGCCTCGAGGATCGCAAGCGATGCATCGAAGCTCGGGTCACCAGCGGTGACGAAGGTCACCAAGGCGGCGCGGTTTTCCTGCTTGAGCGCGTCGAAGCGCGCAGTGATCCGCGAACTCATCAGTGCGTCTCCCCTTGGTTGGATCCCTGGCCGAACTGCAGGTCGTCGACATCGCGCGCGTCTTCGGCAGTATCGGGCAGCACCTCGGTGTCACCGCGCTTTTCGAGATAGGCAGCGACGCTCGCCATGTCCTTGTCGCCGCGCCCGCTGAGATTGATCACCATCAGGTGATCCCGCGGAAGCCGCGGTGCCAGCTTGACCGCATGGGCGATCGCGTGGGCCGATTCGAGCGCCGGGATGATGCCTTCGAGATGACAGCAGGTCTTGAACGCATCGACCGCTTCATCATCGGTGATCGAGACGTACTCGACCCGCCCGGAGGAGAAGAGGAAGGCGTGCTCCGGGCCGATGCCCGGGTAGTCGAGCCCGGCCGAGACCGAATGGGCGTCCTTGATCTGGCCGTCCTCGTCCTGCAGCAGATAGGTGCGATTGCCGTGCAGCACCCCCGGCACCCCACCGTTGAGGCTCGCCGCGTGCTCGCCGGTCTCGATGCCGTGGCCTCCCGCCTCCACGCCGATCATTCTGATCGCCTCGTCCTCGAGCATGGGGTGGAACAGGCCCATCGCGTTCGACCCGCCACCGATGCAGGCCACCAGCGAGTCGGGCAGGCGCCCCTCCTTGTCGATGATCTGCTCGCGGGTCTCGCGGCCGATCACCGCCTGGAAGTCGCGCACCATGGCGGGATAGGGATGAGGCCCGGCGACGGTGCCGATGATGTAGAAGGTGTCGTCGACGTTGGTGACCCAGTCACGCAGCGCCTCGTTCATTGCATCCTTGAGCGTGCCGGTGCCGGCGGTAACGGGGATCACCTGCGCACCGAGCAGCTTCATGCGGAACACGTTGGGCTGCTGGCGCTCGATGTCGGTGGCGCCCATGTAGACCACGCACTGCATGCCGAAGCGCGCGGCCACAGTGGCGGTGGCGACACCATGCATACCCGCACCGGTCTCGGCGATGATCCGCTGCTTGCCCATCTTCTTCGCCAGCAGGATCTGGCCGATGCAGTTGTTGATCTTGTGCGCACCGGTGTGATTGAGGTCTTCGCGCTTGAAGTAGATCTTCGCCCCACCGAGGGCTTCGCTCAGCCGCTCGGCGTGGTAGAGCGGGCTCGGACGGCCGACGTAGTCGCGCTGGAAGTAGGCCAGCTCGCGACGAAACTCAGGGTCCGTCTTCGACGCTTCATAGGCTTGCTCGAGCTGGAGAATCAGCGGCATCAGCGTCTCGGCGACGAATCGGCCACCGAAATCGCCGAAGAAACCGTCGGCGTCGGGGCCGGCGCCGCTGCGTACGGGCGTGGCGTTGGTGGTCATGGCGATTGCCTCTCGGAAGGGCTGCGCGAATACGCGCGAGCATGTCTCGACATACGCCCCGGCGATGGAAGCTCGGAGCGAAGAATGATCCCACCTTAGTGCAGCCGGGCGGCGATGAAAATCGATAAAAATGGGCGTGCTTGTGAGTTATGCTCACAAGCACGACCCGTATCGGTACCCCTTCGCTCGAGACGCTGCCACCATGCCCCGCGACGACCTTCCCTCGCTCACCGCCCTGCGCGCCTTCGAAGCCACCGCCCGCCTGGGCTCGGCGAGCGCGGCGGCACAGGCGCTCAACATCACCCATGGCGCGGTAAGCCGCCAGCTCAAGGCGCTCGAAAGCGAGCTCGACACGCAGTTGTTCATTCGTCGCGGCCGCAGGCTCGAGCTCACCGCCCAAGGCGAGACCTTCGCCTACGCCTGCTCCGATGCTTTCGAGCGGCTGCGCGAGGCGCGCCGGGCACTGGAGCGATCGCGCGCGCGTGCGCCCTTTGCCCTGGCCTGCCCCGGCAGCCTGCTCGCGCGCTGGCTGATCCCGCGCCTCGACCGGCTCAATCAGGCCCTGCCCGAGCTGCGCCTGCAGGTGGTATCGAGCGAGCATGGGTTGGAACCACTGGGGGATGGCGTCGATGCGAGCCTGCTGTTCGCCTCTCCCCCTTGGCCCTTCGAGACCGAAGCGCGAGTCCTCGCACCGGAGTGGATCGGCCCGGTGCTCGCCCCCGCCGGCGCAGAGCGCATCGGGATCGCTGCCGGGCAGCGGGCGCCGCTGGAGCGGCTGCTCGACCAGCCGCTGCTGCACACCGCCTCCCGGCCCCAGGCATGGCCGCAGTGGGCGGCGGCGGTCGGGCTCGATGCCGGGCGGCTGACCCTGGGGCAGGGCTTCGAGCATCTCTACTATCTGTTGGAAGCCGCCGAGGCCGGGCTCGGGATCGCTATCGCACCGCGGCTGCTGATCGAGGAGGCGTTAATCCAGAAGCGGCTACTCGCCCCCTGGGGGTTCGTCGCCACGGGGGCCAGCCTGGCGCTGTTCCAGCGGCGCGACGCCAGTGCAGCCGAGCACCGCAGGACGAGTGCGCTGGGGGATTGGTTGGAGGCTGCGCTGGGCGAAAACGGGTCACCGGCAAAGGATTGCAACCAAAGGTAACCGAAGGAATGCTCCCGGCCTGCTATGGTAAAGGGAGTCGTGCTGGAATCGCGACATTCACCAGAAAAAGGAGAATGGACCTCATGATCAAGAAATATCTCGCCCTCGCCTGCCTCACCCTGCTCGGCACCGGCGCACTGGCCGGCTGCAACACCATGGACGGTGCGGGACAGGACATCGAAAGGGGCGGAGAGGCTATCCAAGACGCCGCCCAATAAGGCTCACCGAGCCTTCGAAAAATGCGCCCCGGGGAATTTTCCCGGGGCGTTTTCGTTGCCGCCACGCTCAAGCGGGGCGCAGCGCCTGGCCTGCCGCCGCGAGGGAGAGATGCAGCTGCGCGCTGCGTTCCCGGCCACGATCCGCTTCGATCCATCCCTTCTCGGCCAGCGCAACGGCTGCGCGTAAGACCAGCGCGTGCTCCAGTTCGAGATCGCGTGAAATTCGACCGCTGGTCAATCCGCGCTCAGCGGTGAGCAGCCGGGCGAGCACCGCGGCTTCGAGCGGTGCCAGAGAATACGGCGGCTCGATGAGGCGGGCGAGCCAGGCATCGAGCGCGGCCTCGAACGAGGCATCGCTCATCCCAGCTCTCCGCTGAGCAGTACCAGCCTTTCGCCACGATGGCAGTGGATGAGCTGAAGCCCGCACAGACGCGCGGTCTCCACCGCCAGGTCGGAAGGCACCGAAAGCGTGGCGAGCGCGGGAATGCCCGCGCGCACCACCTTCTGCACCAGTTCGAGGCTGCAGCGGCTGGAGAGCATCACCAGGCTCGGCATCGGCCGCTGATCGAGCATTGCCTGGCCGATCAGCTTGTCGAGCGCGTTGTGGCGACCGATATCGACCCCGACGCCCAGGCGTTCGCCCCCAGCGCCGAGCCCGAGCGCCACGTGCAGCCCTGTCCTGCGCTCCTGCTCGAGCCATTCGAGCGCGGCCTCGAGCACCGCGACATCGGGAGCCACGCTCGGCGCCAGCCGGTGCAAGCCGAGCATCATCGACGCCTCGGAGGCGGAACCGCAGCGCCCGCAGCTGCTGGTCGAGGAGCCCACCCGGCGCTGCTCCTGGGCGCGCTGCTCGATCCGCCCGCCGACGGTAAGACGCACGAGAAGCCCGTGGCGCAGATGATCGATCTCGATCTTTTCGACTTGATCGCGGCGGTCGATCAGTCCCTCGCCATAGCTGAAGCCGAGCGCCCATGCCTCGAGCGACGTAGGCGTCGCCAGCACGCTGGCGTAGTCGATCGCGCCGAAGGCCAGGGTCACCGGCAGCTCGGCCGGCCCGGCGACCCGCGCGGTCGCCTCCTGGCTTCGGTCCTCGAGCCGTCTTCCAGCGTTCATCACTCGACCGTCCCCCCAAGCCGCTCACGCTCGATCCAGTCGAGCGCGGCGGGCAGGCCGTCGGCGATGAAGCTCGCCTCGCCGAAGTCGTGATCGCGGGAGTAGTCGTTGGGTATCGCCACCACCTCCAGCTCGGCGGCGTCCGCAGCCTGTACCCCATGGCAGGTATCCTCGATCGCGAGCGCCGCCGAGGCAGGCAGCCCGAGCAGCTCGAGGGCCCGCAGGTAGCTTTCGGGGTCGGGCTTGCTGTGCGCTACGTCATCGCGGGTCACCACGCATTCGAAGAACCCGGCGAGACCATGGTGATCGAGGGTAGGGGTGAGCTCGGCGCGAGCGGTGCCAGTCACCAGGGCGAGGCGCAGCCCACGGCCGCGCGCCCATTCGAGCGCCTCGCGCGCATGCGGCATCAGCTCGACCGGGACGCTCGCGAACACCTCGGCGGTCAGCCGGGTCTTGCGCTCGATCAGCTCGAGCTCGTCGACCGCGAGCCCCCGCGCCTTGCGGACCTTGTGCGCGCCAGCCGGCACTGGCAGTCCGGCATAGTCGCGCTTGTACTCCTGTTCACCCAGTTCGGTGCCGTAAGCGGCGAGAATTCGGTTCCAGACCCCGCGGTGCGCTTCCTCGGAGTTCGCCAGGGTGCCATCGAAATCGAACAAAATGGCCTTGAGCGTCATTCGCGGGCTCCTCGAAGCAGGCAGAAAATGAGGACGTATCGGGTCGATGAGGCGACTGATCCCCCGCACGTCGATCGGACTAGTCTATCAGCCAGGAGAAAGCCGCCGCGAGGTTTGAGTGGCGCGCTTTGATAAGCTTTCTCAACGATAGTACCCTACCTCCCCGCTCGGCCTCTCCCATCTCCCGGAGCCCTCTTGATGCAACACCTCCGTCGCCCTGCCGGCTCTCCGGCACCGCGCAAGAAACGCGCCCCCAGCATGTTCGAGGTGCTGCGCACCGAGCGATTGAGCCCGAGGATGATCCGCGTGGTGCTTGGCGGCGAGGGGGTCGATGCGTTCGACGAAAACGCCTACGCCGCCCACATCAAACTGATGCTGCCCCGTCCCGGCCAGCGCGAGCCCAGCCTGCCGACGCTCGGCGAGCAGGGGCCGGTCTGGCCGCCGGCCGACCAACGGCCGATCGTTCGCACCTACAGCGTGCGTGGCTGCGACCGGGAAAAAGGCGAGCTGGTCGTCGACTTCGTCGCCCACGGCGATGAAGGGCCCGCCTCGCGCTGGGCGCTCGCTGCGCGCCCAGGCGATCGGATCGGCATCGCGGGCCCGGGCGGGCCGATGCCGATGCTGAAGCCGGCCGATTGGACCCTGCTTGCGGGAGACATGACCGCGCTGCCGGCGATCGCGGCGATGCTGGAGCGACTGCCCGAAGACGCACGCGGCTGCGCGCTGATCGAGATCCCCGACCAGGCCGAGCGCCAGGAGCTGCGCCATCCCAGCGGCGTGGAGCTGCGCTGGCTGGTGCGCGCAGCCAAGAGCCCGAGCGAATCGCGCTTGCTGCTCGACGCGGCGATTGCGCTCGACATCCCATCGCAGGCGTCGCTGTTCGCCTGGGTCGGCGGCGAGAACGCAGCGGTGATCGCGCTGCGCGATCACCTACGCGATCGCCATGCGTTGAGCAAGCCGATGCTCTATGCCGTGCCCTACTGGAAGTACACCCTTG
The DNA here is from genome assembly GCF_001648175.1 of Halotalea alkalilenta. Classification (NCBI taxonomy): domain Bacteria; kingdom Pseudomonadati; phylum Pseudomonadota; class Gammaproteobacteria; order Oceanospirillales; family Halomonadaceae; genus Halotalea; species Halotalea alkalilenta. Next base: position 4,115,562 of record NZ_CP015243.1, read on the forward strand.
ATGAGGAAACCTATCACCAGGAGCGACACCGGGTGATGGACGAACTCTGAGCCACTCCCCCGAGCCTCCCCTGCGGGTGACGGTTGTGGATGTTCGTTCGCGCGTACCGACTGGATCGCAAAAACTGATCGCGAGCAGCGGAATTTGATTGTTTATCCACCCCCTTCATTGCCCTAGCCTCGATAGCGATCCCCGCCGCTGCCCTTTCGGAGGCCACATGTTGAACCAAGCGCAGATCGATGCCTTTCATCGCGATGGCTATTTGATGGTCGAGAACGTACTGGACAGCGGCCAAATCGCTGAACTGCAGCGCGAGTTCTCGACCTGGGTCGAACAGAGCAGAGAGCACCAGGCTGCCTACGGCAGCACCCTGGACGGACGACCCCGCTTCGATCTCGAGCGCGATCACGCCTTCGATCACCCCTCGCTGCGCCGGGTCAGTTCGCCCACCGAGGTCTCGCCAGCCTATCTCACCGCCGCCTTCGACTCCCCCATGGCGGCGATGGTCGGCCAGCTGATCGGTGCGGGAGGGGTACGCTTCCATCACAGCAAGATCAATTCGAAGCTGCCACGAACCGCCACCGAGGTGAAATGGCACCAGGACTTCCTATTCACCCCGCACAGCAACGATGACCTGATCACGGCGCTGCTGATGATCAGCGAGGTCACCGCTGAGAACGGCCCGCTGCAAGTGATCCCGGGCAGCCATAACGGGCCGCTTCACTCCCACTGGCGGGGAGATCGCTTCACCGGCGCGGTGGATGAAGAGGTCATCGAACGAGAGTGCGCCTCGCCGGTCGAGTGCCTCGGTCCGGCGGGATCGGTCTGCTTCATGCACACCCGGCTGCTGCACGCCTCCAAGCCCAACGACTCCGACCTGCCACGCACGCTGTTCATCACGGTCTATGCCGCGGAGGATGCCTTGCCGTACGGGGAGAACCCACTGCCGAGCCAGCACCAGGGGGTGATCGTCAACGGCGAGGAGAGCGGCACGGTAAGGACCACGGCAAACGTGCTGAAGCTGCCGCAGAAACCGCGCGGCGCCTCGTTCTTCGTTCAGCAGGCGGGAAAGGACGTCGCCTCGGCCTGAACGACCGGCGGCTTACGGGAGCGCTTGGACGCTCGGTGGCAACGACGACGCCCAGGCCAAAGCCTGGGCGTCGTCGTTGCATCGGCCCGGGGGCCAGGCCAGCCGCGCTTAGAACTGATAGCGCAGCGAGGCGACCACGTTGCGAGGCGCGCCGTACATGTTGAAGGTGCCGAAACTACCGACCCGCTCGTAGTACTTGCGGTCGAACACGTTGTTGACGTTGAGCTGGCCGCGCAGGTTCGGGGTGAAGTCGTAGGCCGCCATGGTATCGACGGTGGCATAGCCGGGTGCATCGATGCCCTGGGACGAACTGAAGCTGCTGGCCGCGGTGACCCCGCCACCGAAGCTGAACTTATCGAGCATCCCGCCCTGGAAGGCGTACTGGGTCCAGAGGTTGACGGTATTCTTCGGCATCAGCAGGAAAATCGCATCGCTCGAACTGGCTTGCTTGATCTCGGTATCCATGTAGGTGTAGCCGGCGATCACCCCCCACTGCGCGGTAATGTCCCCAGAGACCTCGAGTTCCGCCCCCTGGATCCGGGTCTCGCCCGCCGCTGCGTTGCGATCGTCGACATCGGCGGAGGCGACCACGCGGTTACTGTCGTAGAGGCGGAACAGGCTGGCGCGCGCGTTGAGCCGGCCATTCATGTAGCTGCCCTTGATCCCGGTCTCGTACTGGTCACCCTCACGCGGCTCGACCAGCCGGCCGCTAGCGTCGAGATCGGTCTGCGGCTTGAACACCTGGGAGTAGCTTGCATACAGCGAGTGGTGATCGTCGAGATCGAGCACCGCTCCCGCGTAACCGGTGAACTTCGCATCATCGCCATAGGTATCGCCCTGCCCTAGCGTGCGTTCGTAGGCATGGACATCGTAGGAGCTGACCCGGCCACCGGCGATCAACGCCAGGCGCTGGATCGGCCGGAAGGTGATCTTGGAGTAGAGACCGTACTCTTCGACGGAAGAGCGCGTGTTGGTGTAGGTGTAGCCGCTGACGCCGTTGCGGCCATTGCCCAGGATATCGACGTAGGCAACATCGTTGATGCCATCCACGGAGACGTTGCTATAGAGCGCACGCGCAGCGGAGCGCTCGTAGTCCTGCTCGAAGCGCTTGTAGTCGGTACCGACGACGAACTCGCTGACGTTGCCCAAGGCCTCGAACGGCTGGCTGTAGCTTGCGTCGATCGCAAGCGAGCGTTCGTCCACCTTGGCGCCGAGGCCGGTGACGGTGATGGTGTCGCTGGCCGAGACCCCGCTGCCACCGTAGGCGTAGTTGAAGTCAGCGTTGCGCGTGGAGTAACGCGCGGCCACTCGGCCGTAGCCGCCATTGTCGAATTGGTGGGTCAACTCGGCGATCCAATCGTTGGACTGGCTCTGGAAAGCGTTCCAATCGGCGCCGAAGGCGGTATTACGGGAGTAGTCGAGCAGATTGCCGCTGGTATCGGTAGCGACCCCATTGTTGACGTCGATGTCATAGCTCTGACGCAGGAACGCCAGCGAAAGCTCGGTGGCTTCATCGAGGTCGATGTCCAGCGCGCCGTAGAAGCTGTTGGCTTCGTTGTCGTTGTTGTCGACGAAGCCGTCGGAGTCGGTGTTGGAGATCACCATCCGCCCGCGCACGCTGCCGGAGGCATTCAGCGGCCCGGAGATATCGCTTTCGAGATAGCGCTGGTTCCAGCTGCCGTAGCTGCCAGTGAAGCTGCCCTGGAAGTCAGGGGTCGGGCGCTTGCGCACCAGGTTGACGATCCCACCCATTTCGCTGGTGCTGTTGAATAGCCCCGAGGGACCACGCATCACTTCGACCCGGTCGAAAGCGCCGAGCTGCGGCACCGAGCCTACAATGCTCGCCATCGGCGCCGGCAGGCCATCGATGCTGTATTCGTCGTACTCGTAGCCGCGCGAGTAGATCGACGAACGCCCGTTGTCATTGTTGAGCACCCGCATCCCAGGCGTACGCCGCGCCATTTCGTCGAGGGTGTGGAAGTTCTGGTCCTCGATCGCCTCGCGGGTCACCACGCTGATCGACTGCGGGATGTCGCGCAGCGCCGCCGGGGTCTTGGTACCGACGGTGGCGGAATCGACCGCGTAGCCCTTGGTTTGCTCCGAGGGCGCCATGTGATAGAGACGGTTGCCCTGCACGGTGATGGTATCCAGCCGGCTGCCATTCTGGGGCGACGCGACCACCGCCCCGGACTGCTCCGCGGTGTCGCCATCGGCCTGCTGGGCCAGCACCAACGGCGAGGCGTGCATCACCATGAGGCCGAGTGCTACTCCCGATAACGCATGCCCCTTACCAAGACGTGAATCTCTCATTGCTCGCATTCCCTTGAGTCTCTTACCGGACAGAATCGATCGGCTGATCGTCGGACCAGGGCGCCGCCGCTATGCTGCGGCTTGTCATCCCCAAATGAAACTGAAGATGAATTAGACCGCAAATGATAAATCCTATCAATTTGATCCCGCCAAACCACGTTCTTTTCACAATGCGTTGGTCAGAATCCGAAAGGTGAACCCGCCTCCGGCCGGGTGAGCGACGCCACCAGCAGCAGCGAGCCGAGCAGGCAGAGCACCACGCCTCCCGCCATCGCAAGCCAATGGGAGAGCCGCAGCATGCGAGTGCCGTTACGCACGCCGAGGCGCAGCACCAGGTCACGGGCGTAGACGCTGAGGATCGCCAGTGCGGCAACGGTCAACCCGGTGCCGAGCCCCATCGCCAGTACAGCGAGAACACCCGCGAGCCACTGTCCCAGCAGCGCGGCGACGCCGAGCACCAGCAGCGCTCCGCTGCACGGGCGCAAACCGATCGCGAGTACCGCCGCGGCGTCGTCGCGCCAGTGCCCTTCGAGCCGGGCGGGATCGATGTGATGGCCTGCCCCACAGCAGGCGCACGCGTCGCCGTGCTTAGCGTGCGCCTGTGGCGCAAGCCCTATGCCGCTGCGTGCCGCAAGCGTCGGCGGGACGGGCTGGAAACCGGCGATATCGCCCAGCGGCTGCGGCTCGATGGCTTGGACCCGGGGCTTTGCGCGGTGCAACCGCCAGAGGCGAAGCCCCGCGCGAGCCGCAAGCCACGCACCGAGCGTCGCCACCATGGCGAAGCTCGCCGCCTCGAGGTAGCGGCTACTGGCCACCGCCTTCGAGGCCAGCCAGCCGAAACCGAACACCAGTACCGCGACGGTGATGATCGCCACCAGCGCCTGGGCGGCCGCCGCCAGCATCGAAAGCGCGATGCCGCGACCGAGCCGGGTACGCTGGGTCACCAGGTAGCTCGCGATCACCGCCTTGCCGTGCCCCGGGCCCGCGGCGTGGAAGATGCCGTAGGCCAGGCTCAGCGCCATCATGCCCCACACCATCTCGCCACTGGGCCGCTCGGCCAGCGAAGTGAAGGTCTCGACCAACTGACGGTGGAAGTCCCGCTGCCAGCCGAGGATCCACACGATCAGGCTGCCGTAGGCGCGTTCGAGCAGCGAAAGCCACCATGGCATGCCGATGACCAACGCCAGCAACAGCAAAGCCCAGGGGCTCAATCGGCGGAGCATAGGATCTCTCCGGTATCGGTGAAGAACCGGCCAAGCCCTTCGGGCGCCTGGCCATCGACGTCGATCATCGCGGCCTGGGCGACCAGCGAGGGGTCGGGATCGGCCGGAATTACCCGTGACTCGCAGCCCTCGGGTGCGTCGATCAGCGAGATCGCCACATCGTCGGGATCGTGGAGAAATTCGATGTAGTAGGAGCTATCGAAGATCTGATAGCGCAACGGCCGTTGCTCGGTCGGGCGCAGCGGCTCGGCGAGCGGGAGTTCGAAGCTGACCAGGATGCGGCTGCCCTCGCGCTCGACGTGGACCTCGTCGACCTCGCCCTGGCCAAGCTCCGGGCCCGCATCGACATCGCCGGCATAGAGATGGGTCAGGTAGCGCCCGGCGGCGAGGGTCTCGGTGATATCCTGGTCGAGTTTCAAGCGGCCGTCCTCGTCGGTGCCGGCAGCCTCCATCTCCTCGATCAGCGTCAAACTGTAGAACGGATCCATCCTCCACACCTCGCGCAGGGCCACCACTCTTCCCTGGTCGTCGAAGCGCACCTCGACACGGTAATCGACCCAGCCGTGGGGATGGGCCTGGACCACTTGGCTCAGTGCCAACAGCGCGGCCGCGAGCAATGCCGACCAAGCGGTGCGGCGGTACAGGGAAAGCGCTTGCGATGACAGCGGAAACACCCGAGAAACTCCTGGCGCGATACGCGACCGATGAACGAAGAGCGCGACATTGCGCCACTTTCAAACTCGTAGTCTTTTAACCACACTACGAAAACGGTTATACCTAGGGCCCAGCTCAGCCGGCCTGCGGGCGAATCATTCGCAAACAAGGAATCCGCTCATGCAAGTCACCGTCTTCAGTGCACACCCCTACGACCAGAATTCACTCGACACGGTGGCTCAGGAGCGACTCTCGCATCGGCAAGTCACGCTGGTCTACCAGACGGCGGCCCTGTCGCGCCAGACGGTCCCGCTCGCCGCCGGCAGCGACGCGGTCTGTGTGTTCGTCAACGACCAGCTCGACGCCGAGGTGCTCGAACAGCTCGCCGCCAGCGGCGTCAAGGCCGTGCTTTTGCGCTGCGCCGGATTCAACAACGTCGATATCGCCGCGGCCGAGCGCCTGGGGCTGTTCGTCGCACGGGTGCCGGCCTATTCCCCGGAGGCGGTCGCCGAGCACACCCTGGCACTGGTGATGACCCTCAATCGCCATACCCATCGCGCCTACAACCGGGTTCGCGAGGGCAACTTCATGCTCGACGGCCTGCTCGGTGCCACTCTGCACGGCAAGACCGTCGGCATCATCGGCACCGGCAAGATCGGCCTCGCCACCGCGCGGATCTTCAAGGGCCTGGGCTGCCGGGTGCTGGGCTACGATCCGTTTCCCGCCGACGCATTCCGTCAACTCGGCGAGCTGGTCGAGCTGGATCGGCTGCTCGCCGAGGCGCACGTGGTCAGCCTGCACTGCCCGTTGCTCGATGCCACTCACCACATGATCAATGCAGATTCGCTCGCCAAGATGAAGAAGGGCGCGATGCTGGTCAATACTTCACGCGGCGCACTGATCGACACCCGCGCGGTGATCAGCGCGCTGAAGCATCGCCACCTCGGCGCGCTGGCCATCGATGTCTACGAGCAGGAGGGGCCGCTGTTCTTCCAGGATCGCTCGGCGGAATTCATCGATGACGACGTGTTCGTGCGACTGATGACCTTTCCCAACGTACTGATCACCGGCCACCAGGGGTTCTTCACCCACGAGGCGCTGCGCGAGATCGCCGAGACCACTCTCGGCAATCTCGAGGACTTCCTCGACGGTCGCGAAAGCCCAAACGCGGTTAGAACCGGGCACTGAGCCCTGCGCTTCGACACGCTCCTCCGACAACCGGGACAAGGAACCTTCGCATGTGGCAGCATCTTTATGATCCCATCGGCAATGCTTATGTCTCGGCCCTGCTCGCCGCGATACCGATCATCTTCTTCCTCGCCAGTCTCACCTTGCTCAAGCTCAAGGGGCTCAATGCCGCGCTGCTGAGCCTCGGTCTTTCGGTGGTGGTCTCCATAGCGCTGTTCGGCATGCCGTTCGAGAAGATCGCCTCCGCCGCCTTCTTCGGCATCCTCAGCGGCATGTGGCCGATCGGCTGGATCGTGCTGATGGCGGTCTGGCTCTACAAGATCGCGGTCAAGAGCGGCAAGTTCGAGGTAATTCGCGGCAGTATCGCTTCGATCTCCAATGATCAGCGCGTCCAGGTGATCCTCATCGCCTTCTGCTTCGGCGCCTTCCTCGAGGGCGCCGCGGGCTTCGGCGTACCGATCGCGATCTGCGCGGCACTTTTGGTCGAACTCGGCTTCAAACCGCTCAAGGCGGCGATGCTCTGCCTGGTCGCCAACGCCGCTTCAGGCGCCTATGGCGCGATCGGTATCCCGGTGCTGGTCGGTGCCCAGCAAAGTGGCGTGCCGCTCGATGCCTTGGCACTGATGATGATCGCGATCATCCAGCTCAGCACCCTGTTCGTGCCGGCGCTGCTGATCGTGATCCTCGATGGCATGCGTGGCCTGCGCGAGACCTGGCCGATACTGCTGCTGATCGGCGTGCTGTTCAGCGCCAGCCAGTCTTTGATCCTCTATCTGCTCGGTCCCGAGCTGGTCGACGTGATTCCGCCGGTGCTGTCGATGGGAGCGCTTGCGCTGTTCATGCAGTACTGGACACCCCGGCGCATCTACCGCGAGGAAGGGGCGCCCGAGATCAGCGACAAGCGCTGGTCGCTGCCCGAGGTAATCCGCGCCTGGTCGCCTTTCTACATCCTCACCGCAGTGATCCTGACCTGGAGCCTGCCTGCATTCAGGGCGCTGTTCGCCGCCGGTGGTCCGCTCGCCTTCACCACCATCCCGTTCGCAATGCCGGCGCTGCACCTGCAGATCGAGGAGCTGCCGCCGATCGCCACCGCGGCGCGGGCGCTGCCGGCCATGTGGAACCTCAACCTGATCAGCGCCTCGGGCACCGCGATACTGATCAGCGCGCTTCTGACCACCGCTTTCTCGTCGTCGATCACCCTGCGCCAGAGCGCGGGCCAGCTGCGACAGGCGTTTCTCGAGCTGTGGAAGCCGTTGACCATGATCTGCCTGATCATGGCAGTGGCCTACATCGCCAACTTCTCCGGCGCCTCCTCGACCATGGGCTTGGCACTGGCGGAGTCGGGTCAGGTGTTCCCGCTGTTCTCGCCGGTGATCGGCTGGCTCGGGGTATTCATCACCGGTTCGGTGGTCAACAACAACACCCTGTTCGCCCACCTCCAAGCGGTCACCGCCCAGCAGATCGGCACCTCCCAGGCGCTGCTGGTCGCCGCCAACACAAGCGGCGGGGTCATGGCCAAGCTGATCTCTCCGCAGTCGATCGCGATCGCCGCGGCTGCGGTCAACCAGGTCGGCAAGGAGTCAGAGATCATGCGGATCACGCTCAAATACAGCCTGGGCCTGCTGGTCTACGTCTGTATCTGGACACTGATCCTGTCGTTCTTGCTCTGAACCGGCAGCAGCGTGGCAGGCGGCGAAAGGCGCCGCCTGCCACGCGCATTCTTAACCCTACCTTTACAAGCTTCCTTTCCCGCTGAATTATCACCACCCGCCGATTTCCGGCTACAGCGCCCGCCGTTGAGCCATCCCTACTACGCTTGAATCGATGCGCCGCGCCGGCACAGCAAAGAGGCGGGAATGACGTTGGCGTATCCGGCCCCTAGAATGATTCGGTTTTCGTCAATTCACCGAAGGTGGGGCGAACATTTACTTGGGCGGTCTCGCCATTAGATGCCGGTAGCACCGTCCAGGCTCCGTGCCCCGCTGGAATGCACAAGGAAAAGTGTATGGCCGATTCATCCTCACCCAGGAGTTCGATCAACCCACCCGTGTTCTACAGCTCCGCCCTGGTCATCCTCGCTTTCGTTCTCTTCGCAGTGATCGCGCCCGAGTTCGCGGGCAACGTGTTCGGTGCAGTGCAGAGTTGGATCACCGACACCATGGGCTGGTTCTACCTGCTGGCGATGGGCGTGTTCCTGATCTTCTGCTTCGTCGTCGCCTTCACCCGCTACGGCAAGGTCAAGATTGGTCTCGACCATGAAGAAGCCGAGTACAGCTATGGTTCCTGGTTCGCGATGCTGTTCGCCGCTGGGATGGGCATCGGGATCATGTACTTCGGTGTCGCCGAGCCGGTATCCCACTATCTCTCGCCGCCGACCGGCGAGGGCTCCACTCCCGCCGCGGCCCGGCTGGCGATGGAGTCGACTTTCTTCCACTGGGGGCTACATCCCTGGGCGGTCTACGCCGTGGTCGCGCTGGCACTCGGCTATTCGCACTTCCGCCATGGCTTGCCGCTGCGGATAAGCTCCGCGCTCTACCCGCTGATCGGCAACCGCATCTATGGCCCGATCGGCAATGCGGTCGACGTCTTCGCCGTATTCGGCACCATGTTCGGTCTCGCCACCTCGCTCGGCCTCGGGGTCCTGCAGATCAACTCGGGCCTCACCCACCTGTTCGACCTGCCCAACAGCCTGCTGATCCAGCTGGTGCTGATCGCGCTGATCACCGCCGCGGCGACCGCCTCGGTGGTTGCGGGGCTCGACAACGGCATACGCCGGCTCTCCGAGCTCAACCTATGGATGGCGATCGCGCTGCTGCTGTTCGTGCTGGTCACGGGTGCGACGATGTTCATGTTCCAGACTTTCGCCCAGAACGTCGGTAACTACCTTTCAAGCGTGGTCGAGCGCAGCTTCAACATGTACGCCTACGACCAGGATGCGACCTCCGAGGGCTGGCTGAGCGCCTGGACCATCTTCTACTGGGGCTGGTGGATCTCCTGGTCTCCGTTCGTCGGCATGTTCATCGCACGGGTGTCGCGCGGCCGTACCATTCGCCAGTTCATCATGGGGGTGCTGTTCGTTCCCACCGGGTTCAACTTCATCTGGATGACCGTATTCGGCGATGGCGCGCTGCACATGCTGATGGTCGATGGCTTCACCGACCTGGCCACCGCGGTGCAGACCGATACCTCGCTCGCGCTGTTCGCCTTCCTCGATCACCTGCCACTCTCGAGCGTCACCTCGATCGTTGCGCTGGTGCTGATCGCCACCTTCTTCGTCACCTCGGCCGATTCCGGCGCGCTGGTGATCGACATGCTGACCACCAAGCACGGTGAGGAGTCGCCGACCTGGCAGCGGATATTCTGGGCGGTCGGCGCTGGCGTGGTGGCGATGGCGCTGCTGGTCGCTGGCGGCTTGAGCGCGCTGCAGGCGGCCTCGATCGCAGCCGCCCTGCCGTTCACCATGATCCTGCTGGTGGTCTGCTACGGCGTGCTGCGAGCGCTGCAAATCGATGCCCACAAGCAGGACAGCCTTCATTTCCAGAGCGGTGTCGTCACCGCCAACTATGGCGTGCACAGATCCAAAGCGTGGCAGGGCCGGCTCGAGACCCTGGTGAGCACGCCGCGTCGCCAGCAGGTTCGCGAGTTCCTCAGCAAGGTCGTCACGCCGGCGATGGAAGAGGTCGGCCGTGCCTTCGAGGAACGGGGCCTCGACGTCAAGCTGACCCAGGAGGACGATCGCAGCTACATCAGGGTCCAGCACGGAGAAGAGGACGACTTCGTCTACGGCGTGCGCGCCCGCGCCTATGCCGCCCCCTCCTTCGGCTTCGGCGGCGTTCGCCGCGACGAGAAGCAGGAGGAGCGTCGTGAGTACAGAGCCGAGGTATTCCTGCGTGAAGGCGGCCAGGGCTACGACTTGATCGGCTACAGCAAGGAGCAGGTGATCAGCGATGTGCTCGATCAGTACGAGAAGCACCTGCACTATCTGCATCTGATCCGCTGAGCGCGCACTCGCCCAGGCCAAAAGCCCGCCGAACGCTCGGCGGGCTTTTGGCTTTCTCGCTCGTCCATCCGCCTCGCTTGCCCAAGGCCGCGGACCTCAGGAAAAGTCGGTCCGCATGACCGGTTTGCTGGTCGCGTTGGCATCGAAGGCACGCTGCGGCTTCATCGTGAAGGTGAGCAGCACCCCACAGGCGAGTACACCGATCGAGATCAGAAATGGCAGGCTCCAGTTGCCGGTCTGATCGATCAGATAGCCTGCCAGCACGGGACTGATGATCGTCGCCGTCGCGGCGGTACCGTTCATGATCCCACTGGCGGTACCGGCGCGGTCGTTGGCGATATCCATCGGCACCGCCCACATCGGCCCCACGATCATCTCGTTGAAGAACAGCGCCAGCCCGAGGAACACGAGCGAGTACATCGGCTCCTGGAACATCAGCACTGGAATCAGCGAAAGGCCGGTCAAGCCCATGCACACGGCGACGAGATAGCTGCGTGCCAGCTTGAGATTGCCGGTGCGGCGCAGAATCTTGTCGCTGAGCACCCCACCGAGCAAGTCACCGAGCACCCCGGCGAAGAACACCCCCGAGGTATAGAGCACCGCGTCTTTGATGTTCAGCTGGTAGTTGTGCATGAAGTACATCGGGATCCAGCTCAGCATCAGCCAGAGAATCCAGTTGTAGCAGAAGTAGACGCTGGAGACCGGCAGCATCCGGCGGAACAGCCTCATCCAGGTCCCCGGCGCATCGGGCCCACGCGCCGGCTTGGGCGGCGGCAGGCTGTCGAGCTCCTGCTGGGTGATCCGCGGATGATCGGCCGGCTTCTCGGTATAGGTCGCATACCAAAGCACGATCCAGCCGAAGCTCAATCCGCCGAGCAGGTAGAAAGAGAAGCGCCAGTCGTAGGCGGTCATCAGCGCGGCAACGATCATCGGCGCCATCGCGTTGCCCAATCGCGCGGCGGAGTGGGTAATGCCCTGAGCAAAGCCGCGCTTGTCCTTCGCCACCCAAGCGGACATAGCAGAGGTCGCGGCGGGAAAGGTCGCGCCCTCGCCCAACCCCAGCAGCATCCGCGCCGCCACCAGGCTGAGGAAGCCACCCGCCAGACCGGTGAGCACCGTCGCCGTGGCCCAGATGAAGGCACAGACGATCAAGGTGCGCTTGGCACCAAAACGGTCGCTGACCCAGCCGCCGATGAACTGGAACACCAGATAGGGATAGGCGAAGGCCGAGAAGATGAACCCAAGCTGTGTGTTGGTCAGTCCCAGCTCGGCACTGAACTGCCCGGCCGCGGTACTGACGTTGACGCGATCCACGTAAGTGATGAAGTACATCAGGCACAGCATCACTAGCACCATGCTGGTGGCTTTGACTTTGAACAACCTATTCATTGTTGCTGTCCTCGATCGTTTCGACCGTCCCCGCAGTGGCACGCGATGCAGTCATGGGGCAATTCCCGATGACGCTCGCGGTCCACCGAGGCGCGACGAATGAGTGCCGATTCGCCCTCTCGGGCGCGGTTGCGTCATGGATACTTCTCGATCCGGGGTCGCTTTCCGGTTCTCACGGCTCATGCAAGGCCGAGCCGCTCGGCGACGGCGGAGCGAAAGCGGCGTTGGAAAGCGCCCCGGAGGGGCGAAGTGGATGCGAAGCTTGGTCTAGACGGTGAGTCCTGCGCCCTTGAGCGCATCGTTGTCGTCGTTGGGAAGCCCGAGCTCGGCCAGCACCTCTTCGGTATGCTGGCCAAACAGGGGCGCGGGTCGTCGTACCTGTGCCGGCGTGGCTGAGAACTTGGCGGGGAAACCGAGCATCGACAGCTCGCCAAGCCGAGGATGGTCGACCTTGATCACCATCTCCCGCTCGCGGTAGTGCGGGTCTTCGAGCGCCTGGGAGAAGTCGTTGATCGGGCCGGCCGGCACGCCCGCCCGGTCGCAGCGCTCGAGCCACTGGGAGACGTCGCGGCTGGCGAATATCTCTTCGAGCTCGCGCTCCAGCGTCTCGACGTTGGCGCCGCGATCGCTGTTGGTGAGAAAGCGCGGATCGGCGATGAGTTCGGGCTGCTCGAGCACCTCTTCACAGAGCCGCTCCCAGGTGCGCTGATTGGCGCAACCGAGCATCAGATAGCCATCCCGCGCCTTGAGCGCCTGGTAAGGCGCGGAGACCCGATGGCGCCATCCGGTCGGCCCGGGCACCCGTCCCTCGGCGAAATAGGCCGCCGCCTCCCAGGTGAACCACGGCAATCCACATTCGGCGATCGCCACGTCGACCTGCTGTCCCTCGCCGGTGTTGAGCTTGTGCACGTAGGCGGCGAGGATCGAATAGACCGCAGTGATCCCGGCCCCGATGTCGTAGACCGCGATGCCGGTCTTGAGCGGGCGCCCACCGGGCTCGCCGGTCATCGACATCAGCCCGGTCATGCCCTGGGCGACCAGATCGAAGCCGCCCTTGCCTCGATAGGGACCGGTCTGGCCATAGCCGGAGATCGAGCAATAGATGATCCCCGGGTTGATCTTCTTCAGCGTGGCGTAGTCGATCTTGAGCCGGCCGGTCACCCCGGGGCGGTAGTTCTCGACCACCACGTCGGCCTCGCGAGCGAGCTGGTAGAACGCCTCGAGCGCCTGCGGGTCCTTAAGATCCAGCGCCACGCTTCGCTTGTTGCGGTTGATCTGCGCGAAACAGGTGGACTCACCATTGACGTAGGGCCCCATCTGGCGGCTGTCGTCGCCACCGTTGGCCTTCTCGATCTTGATCACCTCCGCACCCATGTCGCCCAGCACCATGGTGCAGTAGGGGCCGGCCATGATCTGCGAGACGTCGAGTACCTTCATTCCTTCGAGTGGCAGCATTTTGATCTCCTCGGCGCTCAGCGACCGCGCCATTGGTAGGGACGTTTTTCGACAAAGGCCGATACGGCGGCGGCGAAGTCTTCGCTGCCGTAGCACGCCTCGATCAGGTCGTCGCCGGCCTCGTGGCCGGGGCGGCGTGCGTCGAGCACCCGCTGGATCGCCAGCTTGCTGGCGCGCAGGGTCAGCGGCGCGTGGCGGCGCAGGCGCTCGATCCGCGCCGCCAGCGCAGCGTCGATCTCGTCGGACTCGAAGCGCTCGTTGATCACCCCGCAGGCCAGTGCCTCCTCGACATCGAGCAGCCGGGCCATCATCAGCACCTCCTTGCTGCGTGCCACGCCAAGCGCCTCGACCAGGCGAGCGACGTTGGTCACCGACAGGCAGTTGCCGAGGGTACGGGCGATCGGCACGCCGAACTTGAGCGCCGGATCGGCGTAGCGGAAGTCGCACGCCAGCGCGATTGCGGCACCTCCGCCGACGCAGAATCCCTCGAGCATGGCGATGGTCGGCTGTTCGATTCGCTCGACGGCCCCGACCACCGCATCGATCCGGCGCTCATAGGCGACGCCCGCGGCACCATCCTCGAAAGCTTCGAACTGGGCGATATCGGTGCCGGCGACGAAGGCAGCACCTCCCACGCCGCGCAGCACCACGACTTCCACCGCCGCATTGCGCCCGCAGTCGGCGCAGATCTCCTCGAGCTGGGCATACATCTCCCACGTCATCGCATTGCGCGCCTCGGGGCGGTCGAACTCGACCCAGGCCACCCCCTCCTCGTGCCGCACCCTGACGCTTCCCGACCGGTTCGATTGCATGGTCACTCCTCCTCCTGGTCGGCCAGCCGTCATCAGCTTGCCTTCAACACCCAGAGGATAATGAATTCAAAATTCAAAACGCGATCTAGACGATAGTTTGGGGGTAACGTCGACGAAAATAAGATCAACTACGAATCAACCAGTTGGATGACACCTCATACTTAATGCGTAATCCGAATGTCTGTGCAGCCAGACCCTCGCGCACTAGGATGGAAGGAGCCCATGCGAGCAACGGGCACCCAATGGCAACGAGAAGGAGAACGCAGTGGCTGGGTCGATCTATGAAATGGGTGACGAGCGGCCTCGTCTGGCGACCAACAGTTTCATCGCCGATGGGGCAAAACTGATTGGCGCAGTGACCATGGGTCCCGAGAGCAGCGCCTGGTTCAACGCGGTGCTGCGCGCGGACGCCGAACCCATCGCCATCGGTGCGCGCTCCAACGTGCAGGACAACTGTGTGATCCATGTCGACCCAGGCTTTCCGGTCACGCTTGGCGAGGACGTCACCATCGGCCATCTAGCGATGATCCACGGCTGCACCATCGGCAACCGCTGCATCATCGGCATGCATGCCACGCTGCTCAACGGCGCGGTGATCGGCGACGATTGCATCGTCGGTGCAGGCGCCGTGGTCACCGGCGGCAAGCACTTCGAACCCGGCGGGCTGATCCTTGGTGCTCCAGCGCGCCGGATCAGGGCGTTGAGCGAGGAGGAGCTCGCCGGCATCCGCCTCAACGCCGCCGCCTACGTCGAACGCGCGGCGAAATACCTGTCGGAACTCAGACGTGTCTGAGCCGCAGCCTGCCAGTGACGAGATCGCGAAAACGCTGCGTATTCGTGCAACCAGCCTGCATGCCCAGGTATCGGAACGGCTGCGGGTGATGATCGGAAGCGGCGAATTGGCTGCGGGAGAGAAGATCCAGGAGCGAGCGCTATGCGAACTGCTCGGTGTTTCTCGCACGCCGCTGCGCGAGGCGCTGAAGGCACTGGCCAATGAAGGGTTGATCGAGCTTTTGCCCAATCGTGGCTCCCGAGTCGCGGTGTTCACCCGCCAGCAGCTGCAAGAGGCCTTTGCGGTGATGGCCGCGCTGGAAGGGCTGGCGGGAGAAGAAGCCTGCGAGAGCGCTGATGAGACGGAGATCGTCGAAATCGAGGCGCTGCATCAGGAGCTGCTCGAGTACTACCGCGAGGGCAACGCAGGTGACTACTTCGCGATCAACCGTGCGATCCATGAGCGGATCGTGCTCGTTTCTCACAACGAAACGCTGATCGAAGTCTACCGAGGTCTCAACCACCGGGTACGGGCGATGCGCTTCGCGATGCGAATGGATCCGCAGCAGTGGCGCGAAGCGATCGAGGAGCACGAATCCATCCTGCGCCATCTCAAACGACGCGACGGTCGCGAACTCGGCGCCCTGCTGCGCTACCACTTGAGGAACAAGCTACGTGATGCACCCGCTTGAGCACTCGATCGACCACCTTTCAACCACCGGAGATGCCCCGCCATGCGCATCGTGATCGCCCCCGACAGTTTCAAGGATGCGCTTTCGGCGCAGCAGGCCGCCAAAGCGATCGGCACAGGCGCACGCGCCGCCTGCGCAGACGCAGAGCTGGTCGAGTGCCCGCTGGGAGATGGCGGCGAAGGCACGCTCGATGCGGTGCTCGCAGCCTCCGGCGCAGTGGAGCGCCGGGCATCGGTGCATGATCCTCTCGGACGCCCGATCGAGGCGCGTTGGGGGCTGATCGAGCGCGACGGCGAACGCAGTGCGATCGTCGAGCTCGCTGAAGCCAGCGGCCTGCAACGGCTGCTCCCGGCCGAGCGCGATGCGCGGGTGACCTCCACCTATGGTCTCGGCGAGCTGCTCATCGCCGCGCTCGACGAAGGCGTCGAGCACCTGGTACTGACCCTCGGCGGCAGTGCGACCAACGACGGCGGCAGCGGGATGCTCGCGGCCCTCGGCGCGCGCTTTCTCGACGCCCACGGCGAGCCGCTGCCGCCGGGCGGTGCGGCGCTGGCGAAGCTGGCACGGATCGAGCTCGACGGGCTCGACCCTCGCCTTGCCCGGGTACGCTTCGAAGCCGCGGTGGACGTCGACAACCCGCTTTGTGGCGAACGCGGCGCCAGCGCGGTATTCGGCCCGCAGAAGGGCGCCGACCCAGCGACGGTGGCCGAGCTCGATGCGGCCCTGATGAAGCTCGCCGAGGTCGCCGCCGACACCATCGGCGAGGACCACCGCGAACTGCCTGGCGCCGGGGCGGCGGGAGGCATGGGCTTCGCCGCCCGCGTCTTCCTCCAGGCGCAGCTGCGCCCGGGCATCGAACTGGTGATCGAGCAGCTCGGCTTCGAGGCGCTGCTCGAGGGGGCGGATTTGCTCTTCGTCGGCGAAGGCGGGCTCGACGCCCAGAGCCTCGGCGGCAAGACACCGATCGGCGCAGCGCGGGTCGCCAAGCGCCTCGGCATTCCCTGCATCGCCCTGGTCGGCAAGCTCGGCCCAGGTTGGCAAGGCGCGCACCAGCAAGGGGTCACCGCCGCCTTCGCCCTCGCCGACGGCCCAATGAGCCTCGAACAGGCACTGCCGCGCACCTTCGAAGCGCTGGCCGCACGTACGGAGGAAGTGGTGCGGCTATGGCAGGCGGCTCGGGGCTGATCAGCTCTGCCGCTCGGGTGCGACCAGGATCTCTTCGATCGATGCGCCGACCTGTTCGAGCAACGTCTCGCTAGGGCTCGCCTCGTCCATGTCCTGAGTGCAGGCGATCACTACGATCGCGCGCTCGGGATCGGATGGGTCGATGACCCCTGCGTGGCAGGCGCGCTCACGCTGGGTTCCGGTCTTGTGGATGAATTCAGTGGTCTCGTCGAGGCCACCCTCCAGCCGATAGGCCTCATAACGGTCGATCTTCATCAGCCGATACAGCAGCGCCCTATGCTCGGAATTCAGCAGTTCGCCCTCCACCAGGCCTTCGAAAAGACGTGCGACATCGGCCAGCGCGGCGCTGTTGTCCCCTTGAGCGTAGTAATCGGCATAGGCCGCATCGATGTCGTCCAGCTCGAGCTCGGCGCGCTCGACCCCCAGGGCGCGGGCCACGGCGTCGACCCGCCGCGGGCCGATCGCAGCGGCGGCGATCTCGGCGAGCTGCTGGCGATCGAGCCCGGCCGCGTCGGGATGCAGGCGCCGATAGACCTGGTAGCGAACCTCGGCGAGCGTAGTGATCGGGCCGAATCCCGGAGCCCCGATGCCAAGCCGATCGCCGATCGTCGAGAGACGCTGATTGAGTCGCTCGACACCGATGCGACTGATCAGCATGTCGGCGGCGGTATTGTCGCTGTGGGTCACCATCCGCTCGAGCAGATCGCCGACATCGTAGCGCCCGCCGGTCTGCTGCCAGATCAGTTCGCCGGCGCCATCCACCCGCACGTCGTCTTGCAGTACCAGCGCTTCGTCGAGGGTGATCTCCCCCTCCTCGACCAGCTCGAGCAGAACGATCGCCACCGGCACCTTGACCGTGGAAGCGAGATACCAGCGCTGCTCGGCACCGATCGACACCGCCTCCTCCTCGCGCACCCGTTTGACGTAAACCCCCAGCTCACCGGGCGCCTCGCCCGCCAGCACACGCAGCCGCTGGTCGAGAAGCGCCTGCCAGCGATCGGGATCCTCCTGCTCGGCGCAGGCGCTGGTGACAAGCAGCCAAGGCAGCAGTAGATACCACCAAAAACGTTGCAGCGGACGGTTCGCGTACATTGGGCATCCTTGATCTCGATTTAGCGCAAGACAGGGTCTCGCCGGGCAAGCAAGTGGGGCGGTACTGGTCACTCACCTTTCGCTGCGCCGCCCTGGCTCAGTCGAAGGCCCCTGCGCGCCAGGCCGCGGCGCCGAGCTCACGCATCGCACGCTCGGCATCGGCAAGCGAAAGCGAGCCTCGGGTACAGGCCACCACCACCAGCCGGCGCGTGCTTTCACCCACCGTGCGACTCGCGATGCCGCCATCGCAGAAGCGCCCGCGCTGGGTGCCGGTCTTGTGGGCGAACCCGACCGAATCGGGCCAGCCGGCCTTGAGCCGATGCTCGCCGGTGACCACCCTCGACATCACCCCGAGCAAATGCACGGTCGATGGGGTCGACAAAGCCTCGAGGCGCTGCAGTCGTTCGAGCAGCAGCGCATGGGCATCGAGCCGGCCTGAATTCGCCCCGGTAGCGTAATAGGCTTCGAATGCGCTGGAGAGGTCGTTCACCGCGAAGCTGTCGCGCGCGACACCGATCCGCTCGGCGATCCGCGCCAGCCGCGCGGGTTCATCCTGCTCACGGCGAATCTCGATGAAGTCGCGCCCCGAAAGAGACGAGGCCCTGGGATGGAACTCTGCGTAGGCACGTCGGCGGACGTCGGCGAGCGTGGTGATCTCGCCAAAGCCGTGCGCTACCAGCTCGGCGCGGCGTGCGTTGACCCGCTCGATGCCGATCCGGCGGATCAGCATGTCGGTCGCGGTATTGTCGCTGCGGATGATCATCTGCTCGAGCAGCCAACCCAGCCTGAGCCGGGTACCGGGACCATGCCAGTTGGTCTCGCCGGCGCCATCGACATAGTCCGAGGCGTTGAGCGTCATGCGCTCATCGAGGCTGGCCTCGCCACGGTCGACCATGTCGAGCAGCGCCAATGCCACCGGCAGCTTGACCATCGAAGCCAGGTACCACTGCTCTTGCGCGCGCAGCGAAAAGTACTCGCCGCTGTCCAGATCACGCAGATAGAACCCGAGCTCGCCTGGGAACTCCTCATCGATCTGGGCGACCAGCGGAGCCAATCGCTCTGGCCAGCCCTGGCCCAGGCTCCTTCCGGCCTCGCCCGCTGAATCAGCGCAGGCGAAGGAGGCGCCGGCGAGCCAAAGCGGCAGTGCGAGCAGGATCTTGAGTACCTTCGAGGGGGTGAGGGAAACCAGCGCTGATGCAACGGCGATAGGCATGGCGAACCTTGTTGGACGAGGCCGGCGCGATCACACCGGAACACGACTTCCAGCCTAGTCGGTCAGGCCGGGGAGCTGGGCCGCCATGCGGATACTTTCAAGATCAGTTCAGCCCCCTGCCTAAGGCTCGGGCTTTCCGCTCGTCTCGTCCTCGTCCGCGCCGTCCTCTCCGTCGGGCAGGGGTTTTCTGCTCCGCACGCCGAGCCGATTGAGCGCGCGGGCCTGGCTGACCAGACTGCCCTGCCCCTCTGAAAGCCGCTTCAACGCCTGCCGATGGCTAGCGCCGGCACGCTCGAGATGAGTACCGACATCGTTGAGGCTGTCGACGAAGCCGATGAACTTGTCGAGCAGCTTCTCGCCGCGCTCGACGATCAGCTTGGCATTCTCGTTATGCCGCTCGAGCCGCCAGAGGTTGGCCACGGTGCGCAGGCTGGCGAGCAAGGTGGTGGGCGTGACGATCACCACATGGCGCGCGAAGGCGTCTTGGAACAGCCGCTCGTCGTGTTCGAAAGCCAGTGCGAAGGCCGGCTCGATCGGCATGAACATGAACACCATGTCCGGGGAGTTGAGCCCGGGCAGTCGCGGATAGTCGCGGGCCGCCAGCCCCTCAAGGTGGCTGCGCAGCGAGCGCAGGTGCTGGCGCAGCGCCTGCGCTCGGGTAACATCGTCCTCGGCGGCGAGATAATCGCTGTAGGCGACCAGCGAGACCTTGGCGTCGACCACCAAGTGACGCCCCTCCGGCAGTTGGATCACCGCGTCGGGGCGGCGCAGTCCATCCTCGGCGCGAATCGCGACCTCGCGACGATATTCGATGCCCTTGCGCAGTCCGGAGCGCTCGAGCACGGTCTCGAGCATCAGTTCGCCCCAGTTGCCCTGCAGCTTGCGATCCCCTTTCAACGCCCGGGTCAAGTTGCTGGCGTCCTCGCTCATCTGGCGGTTCAGCGCACAAAGCTGGTCGAGCTGGGCGCGCAGCGCGGACTGGCGCTGAACATCCTGGTCGTTGATCCCATCGAGACGGCTGCGGAACTCCTGCAGCTGCTGGCGCAGCGGGCCGAGCAGCGCCTGGAGATCGTCTCGGCTCTGCACCGAAAAGCGCTGGCTGCGCTCCTCGAAGATCTTGCCAGCCAAGCGCTCGAACTCGCCCTTGAGCTGGTCACGGGCCTGCTCCAGCAGCGCCAGCCGCTCGTGGTGGTGGCGTTGGTCGCGCTCCATCCCGGTCTCGAGCTCGGCACAGCGGGTACGCAGCCGGGCGCACTCCTGCTCGAGGCGCTGGTGTCGCACGCTGAGCGCCTCGCCCTGGTCACGCTCGCGCTCGAGCAGCGCCTCGCGCTCGGCGAGCAGACGCTCGGCTTCGTGGTGGGCCTCGCGACTCTGCTCCAGCGCCTCTTCCAACCGCGCCGACCGCTCGCGCGCCTCCAAAAGCTCACGCCTGGGCGCCGCGCGTCCGAGCCAGGCACCGACGATGGCGCCACCGAGCGCGGCCAGCGCCACCGCGGCGAACGCCAGAGCAATCAAGGGGGTAGACATCCAACTCTCCTTACACCACGCCTTCGCGCGATCCCCGGGACCGCGTCCGCCCCGAGTCTACACGCCCGGGAGGGCATTTCGACCCTGCGCGCGCGAGCTTTGCATCGTGATGCAGCAAACCTGATCGGGCCTGGACAGACTCGTCGGTCGATGTTCGCGTCCTAATGGATATGCTCCTACGCTGAGAAGCCAAGGACGCGCCGGGAGCGCGCGTCCTGACGGAGGTTGATCGTCAACGCCGAACGGCAACAACTAAGGAGCGGTTGTGATGAGTGATGAAAACGTACGTGTCGCAATACTGGCCACCGATGGCTTCGAGGAGGTCGAGCTGACCTCGCCGAAGAAGGCGCTGGAAGACGAGGGCTTCCAGGTCGAGGTAGTAGCACCGAAGAGCGGCACCATTCGGGCCTGGGCCGAGACCGACTGGGGCGCCGACTATCCGGTCGATCGCACCCTCGACGAAGCCAGGCCCGAGGAGTACGACGCGCTGGTGCTACCCGGCGGGGTGATCAATCCGGACAGTCTGCGCACCAACCAGGAGGCGCTCAGCTTCGTGCGGGCGTTCTTCGAGGCCGGCAAGCCGGTATCGGCGATCTGCCATGCCCCCTGGACACTGATCAACGCAGGCGTGGTCGACGGCCGCCAGATGACCTCGGTCGCGTCAGTCGCGCAGGATCTGAAGAATGCGGGCGCACTGTGGGAAGACAGTGAGGTGGTGTGCGAAAACGCGCTGGTCACCAGCCGCACGCCCAAGGACCTGCCCGCGTTCAACGCCAAGACCATCGAAGAAATTCACGAGGGCCGGCATCGCAAGCAGCATGCCTGAGCCCCTCTCCAGCGTACCGCGCCTTCTCGATTCCACCGAGGGGGCGCTTTCGTCGATATCCTCCCCTCGCGTGATAAGCTTAATCGCTGTTTAATGGTGCCGGTCGCCATGCCCGGTCATGGCCCTCTTCCCTCGCACAAGATTCGACATCCGCTAAGTAATGGAAACCGTTTCCCTCGTTCTCATCCTGCTGTTCGTCGCTTCGGCCACTGGGGTCGCGGCACGCTTTCTACCCTCGCTGCCTACCCCGCTGGTGCAAGTCGCCTTCGGTGCCGCGCTGGCCTGGCCGGCCGAAGGTATCCACGTCAGCCTCGAGCCAGAGCTGTTCCTCCTGCTCTTCATCGCCCCGCTGCTCTACTCGGATGCCCGGCGCTTCCCCCAGCGCGAATTGATGGCGCTGCGCGGGCCGATTCTCGCCCTTGCCTTCGGCCTGGTACTGTTCACCGTGCTCGGGGTCGGCTACCTGATCCACTGGATGCTGCCGGTGATCTCGCTGCCGATCGCCTTCGCCCTCGCCGCCGTGCTTTCGCCTACCGACGCGGTTGCGGTCTCGGCGATCTCGGGACGCCTGCCCGTGCCGCCAAAGCTCATGCGCGTGCTCGAGGGCGAGTCGCTGATGAACGACGCTTCAGGGTTGGTGGCGTTCAAGTTCGCGGTGGCGGCGGCCTTGACCGGCGCATTCTCGCTCAGCGAGGTATCGACCAGTTTCTTGTTCATCGCTTTTGGCGGCCTGCTGTTCGGCGGGGCCTGCGCTTGGCTGTTCAGCGTGATCCGCACCCGGCTGATCGATCGGCACGGCGGCGAGCAATCGGCGACCCAGATCGTGCTTTTGCAGTTGCTACTGCCGTTCGCGGTCTACTTCCTCGCCGAACACTTCGGCATGTCGGGCATCCTCGCCGCAGTGGCGGCAGGGCTCGTGGTCAACTACACCGACCTCAAGCGCCAGGATCAGATCCAGACCCGGCTCAAGACCCGCAGCATGTGGGAAATGATCGAGTTCGTGCTCAACTCGCTGGTGTTCCTGCTGCTCGGCTTCCAGCTCCCCGACATCATCGGCGGCGCCTTCAACCATTCGATCCACGATGGCAGCCAGTTCGAACTGCTACGCCTGTGCGGCTATGTGTTCATCATCACCACGGCCCTGATGGTGCTGCGCTTCATCTGGGTGTTCGGCGCACTTTGGACCTCGAGGCTCGCGGCCAGGATCCGTCAGCGCAAGATCCAGCCGTTCCCCGCACGACTGATGCTGGTCACCACTATCTCCGGCATTCGCGGCACCATCACGCTCGCCGCCGCGCTCTCCTTTCCCCAGACGATGCTCGATGGCACTCCCTTCCCTGGGCGCGAGCTGCTGGTCTTCATCGCCACCGGTGTGATCCTGCTTACCCTGCTCAGCGGCAGCATCGGCCTACCGCTGCTACTCAAGGACCTCGATCTGCCGCGCGATACCCGGCTCGACGAGGAGGAAGCCAGGGCGCGCAAGCGTGCCTCGGAAGCGGCGATCCGGCGCGTCGAGGAGTATCGCCACGCCCGGGTCGAGGCGCTGACCACCGAGCACTCCGACACCAACGGCGCAACCAATTCGGACAACGCCGCAGAGCCGGTGGAAAAGGACGACCGCATCCTGATCTACGCCGAGCAGAGCACCCAGCTGATGAATCTCTATCGTGAGCGCGTGACGATCGACGATACCGAATCGGCCAGCAGGCGTGCCGAGTACGAGCGCAAGGTGTGGCGCGAGCTGCTCCAGCAAGCGCTGCAAGCCGAGCGTGCCGAGTACTACCGGCTACGCAGCCGTAACCGGATCAACGACGATCTGCTGCGCAAGCTGGTGCGCGAGGTCGACCTCAGCGAGACCGCGCTGATCGCGGGCCAGGAAGAGAGCGGTGGCGGGCACCACTGAGGCACCTTCGCACGGGCCCGGCGGGGCCCGTACTTCGCTCTCCGCCGGCTCGAACCAGCCGACGAAATTGCCTACCATGCGCGCATCAACAGCAGGAGCATCCATGTCGACCACCTCCCCTTTCTGCCCCTGCGGCAGCGGCCTCGTCTATGACACCTGCTGCAGGCCGCTGCACCAGGGTGAACGCGAGGCCGAAAGCGCCGAGGCGCTGATGCGCTCGCGCTATGCGGCTTTCGCCCTCGGTGGACTCGGTGACTATCTGCTCGCTACCTGGCACGACGATTCACCGGCCAAGGCCGGGCTCGATGCGGCTGCGCTTTCACGGCGCGAGCTCGACTGGCGGCGCCTCGAGGTGCTCGCGGTCGACGAGCAAGGCGCGCGCGCGACGGTGGAGTTTCGCGCCACCTTCTCGCCCCCTGCGCCGCTCGGTGCCAAAGCGGTCGAGGAGTCGCTGCACGAGCGCTCGCGCTTCGTGCGCGAAGAGGGGCGCTGGCGCTATCTCGACGGTGAGATATTCAATCCCGCCCAAGCGGTCAAGCAGGGGCGCAACGCCCCTTGCCTCTGCGGCAGCGGACGCAAGTACAAGCACTGCTGCGCCCAGCGCTGAACATGCCCGCGCGACCTCGCGCAGCGAGAGGACGTCTCCCGCAGCGGTAGCGGCGAGCATCGTCGCCAAACTGCCGGCGCTGTATCGAGCCGAACCGCTTGGCACACACATGCATTTCCAGCCACCACTCCGATCGCCAGCAACCATTCGAGCCGGAAAGATCTGACGCTATCCAGCTAAAAAACCTCTCAATACCTTCGTTCATTTAGCGGAAATAAAAAACTCAATCAAATCATATAAACAGGATCGACAGCGCAAATCTCAAGCTTAAACAGCCTAAAAAAAGAGCGTTAAAACCAGCACCTATAGAACAAAAGTATAATAAATATCGCTTAATACTTTGGTCCTCGCCCAATTGACAGCCAGCCTTGGCAAGAACTAAATACATAATGACAACGATAACATTTTTCTCAATACCCTACTTTTGGATAGATAGGCACTTTCACACCGAGTGCCAACAACCAAGGTTATTTGGCGTAATTCACTGAATTATCGAAAAACGAACTCTCTTCGTAACTCGGATTTTTCGCACACGATGAGAAAAAAGAGGAACCGGCATGCAACAGCGCACCTCCTTCACTCTCTCTGGCCGTCTCGCCCGAACGCTCGCTTGCGGCGTCTTCTGCGCCACAGCGCTGGCGAGCGTCAACACCCAGGCCCAGGACACCCCGGTCACCGTCGGGATGTCTTTCCAGGAGCTCAACAACGTCTACTTCGTCACCATGCAACGGGCGCTGGAAGCCAGAGCGCAGGCCAACAACGCCACCCTGGTGATCTTTGATGCTCGCCACGACGTGGCCAAGCAGATCAACGATGTCGAGGACATGCTGCAGCGTGGTATCGATGTCCTGCTACTCAACCCTACCGATTCGGTCGGCATCCAATCAGCCGTACTGTCCGCCGAGGAGGCCGGCGTCCCGGTGATCGCGGTCGATGCACAGGCCGAAGGTCCAATCACCGCGTTCGTCGGCTCGAAGAACCGTGACGCTGGCTACCAGGCCTGCTACTACCTCGCCGAGCAGCTCGGCGGTGAGGGCAAGGTGGCGATCCTCGATGGCATCCCGGTGGTGCCGATCCTCCAACGAGTCGAAGGCTGCGAAGCGGCCTTGGGTGAGTTCGATGGTATCCAGGTCGTGACCAAGCAGAACGGTCGCCAGGATCGCACCCAGGCAATGACCGTGACCGAGAACATCCTCCAGTCGCATCCCGACCTCAACGGCATGTTCAGCGTCAACGACGTCGGCTCGCTCGGCGCTTTGACCGCGATCCAGGCCAGCGGGCTGGAGGTCAAGCTCGCCAGCGTCGACGGCAATCCCGAGGCGGTGCGGGCGATGCAGGAGGCCGATTCGCCATTGATCGCGATCGCCGCCCAGCACCCACGCCAGATGGTCGAGCAGGCCTTCGACCTGGCACTGGCCGTGCACCGCGGCGAAACGGTGCCCGCCGAAGTACCGATCGATATCGAGCTGGTGACCCGGGACAACGCTGCCGACTTCAGCTGGTAGACGAGGACTTCGCCATGTCGCTGCTCAGCCTCGAAGGCATCAGCAAATCGTTCAACGGCGTTGCCGCCCTCAGCGAAGTGAGCCTGACACTGGAGGCGGGCGAGGTGCTGGCGCTGCTCGGCGAGAACGGTGCCGGCAAGTCGACGCTGATGAAGATCCTCTGCGGTATCCATCGCCCGGACGCGGGAGAGGTTCGCCTCGATGACACCCGGGTGGAATTTCGCAACTACCGCGAGGCCTCCGCCGCCGGGGTCGGCATCGTGTTCCAGGAGTTCAGCCTGGTGCCGTGGCTCACCGCGGTCGAGAACATCTTCCTCGGCCGCGAGCCGCGCAGCGCCTTCGGCCTGATCCAGCGCTCGCGAATGCGCATCGACGCCGAGCGGCTGGTCGAACGGCTCGGCATCGAGCTCGATCTCGACACCCCGGTCGCCGCGCTCAGCGTGGCGGACCAGCAGTTCGTCGAGATCATGAAGGCGCTGTCGCTCGACGCCCGGGTGCTGGTACTCGACGAACCGACCGCGCCGCTGACCCCGAGCGAGGTCGAGCGGCTGTTCGCGATCGTGCGCGCACTCAAGCGCGAGGGCGTGGGGATGATCTTCATCTCCCACCACATGGAGGAAATCTTCGAGATCTGCGACCGGGTCACGGTACTACGCGACGGCGGCTACATCGGTACCCGCGAGGTCTCCGCGAGCGATGCCTCGACCCTGGTGGAGATGATGGTCGGGCGCCGGGTCGACACCGTGTTCCCACCGCGCCCACCGCTCGCAGCCGGTGCACCGCTGGTGCTCGAGGCCGGGATAACCGCGCCGGGAAGCACCCAGACCGATCGGGTACGGCTCAGGCCCGGCGAGATTCTCGGCTTCGCCGGGCTGGTCGGCTCAGGGCGCAGCGAACTGGCGCTGAGGCTGATCGGTGCGCTGCCGGCGAGCCGCCAGATCAGGGTGGACGGCAAGCAGGTGAAGATCCGCGCGCCCGCCGACGCCCTGGCCCTCGGCATCGGTCTGCTGCCCGAGAGCCGCAAACAGCAGGGCCTGATCCTGCCATTCAGCTGCCTCGACAACATCACCCTCAACCAGCTCGGCCGCTTTCGCCGCGCAGGCATACTGATCGATCGCAGCCGTGAGCACGCCGAGGTCGAGCGGCTGATGGACCAGGTGCGGGTCAAGGCGCCTGGAGCCGACAGCGTGGTCGGCGAGTTGAGCGGCGGCAACCAGCAGAAGGTGGTGATCTCGCGCTGGCTCGGCCGGGTCGAAGATGCCGAGCGCGGCATGCGGGTGCTGATCTTCGATGAGCCGACCCGTGGCATCGACGTCGGCGCCAAGACCGAGATCTACGCCTTGATTCGCGCGCTCACCGAGCGCGGCGTCTCGATCCTGCTGATCTCCTCCGAACTGCCCGAAATCATCGGCCTCAGCGATCGCGTCGCGGTGTTTCGCAAGGGCCACGTCGTCGCCGAGCTCGAAGGTGAGGAGATCGATGCACCCACCATCATGGCCCATGCCACAGGGGGCGCCCAATGACCACCACCCACACCGCTACCACACCCAGACGCGGCCGCTCGCGGTTCTCACGCCTGCTGCGCTCGCCGGTGTTCTATCCGCTGATTGGCTTCGTCATCGTGTTCGCGCTGATGGCGCTGATCAACGACAACTTCCTCTCCACCGCCAACCTGACCAACGTCGCCCGCCAGGGCGCGATCATCGGCATCATCGCGGTGGGAATGAGCTTCGTGATCTTCACCGGCGGCATCGATCTGTCGGTCGGCCCGGTAATGGCGCTGACCGGCACGGTGATGGCCGGGCTGATGGTGATGGGGCTGCCGATGGGCCTGGCGATCGCCGGCGGCCTGGGCCTGGGGCTTTCGATCGGGGCGTTCAACGGTGCCTGCGTGGCCTTCGCGCGAATGCCGCCGATCATCGTCACGCTGGCGACGATGGGGATCTGCAAGGGTCTGGCGCTGATCTACACCGGTGGCTACCCGATCTCAGGCCTGCCCGCCGGCTTTTCATTCTTCGGGCGTGCCACTCTGCTCGGCATCCAGGTGCCGATCCTGATCATGCTGGCGGTCTACGCCATCGCCTGGGTGGTGCTGCACCACACCCCCGCGGGTCGCTACGTCTACGCGATCGGCGGCAACGAGGAAGCGACCCGGCTGACCGGGATCCGGGTCTCCCGCTACAAGCTGATGGTCTACTCCATCAGCGGTCTCACCGCGGCGCTGGCCGGGCTGGTGCTGGCCTCGCGGCTGATGAGCGGCCAGCCCAACGCGGGTACCGGCTTCGAGCTCGACGCGATCGCCGCGGTAGTGCTCGGCGGTGCGGCGATCAGCGGCGGACGAGGCGTCATTCTCGGCACCCTGGTCGGCGCGATGCTGCTGGCGATTCTCAACAACGGTCTCAACCTGCTCGGCGTCTCTCCCTACCTCCAGGACGTGGTCAAGGGCGCGATCATCCTGCTCGCGATCCTGATCCAGCGCGGGCGTGCAAGCTGAGCGGGCCTCCCCTTTCAATCATACGATCATGAGGTCACGAGATGAGTTCGAACACCGTATCACTGCCGGCTGGAGAGCTCCCGGAACGGATGGAGGCCGTGGTCTGCCACGGTCCCGAAGACTATCGGCTGGAGCGCATTGCGCGTCCCAAGGCCGGCCCACGGGAGATGATATTGAGGATCAGTGCCTGCGGTATCTGTGCCAGCGACGTCAAATGCAAAAGCGGTGCGGCGATGTTCTGGGGCGACGGGGACAAGCAGCCGAGTTGGGTCAAGGCGCCAGTGGTGGCGGGTCACGAGTTCTTCGGCGAGGTGGTCGAGCTCGGCGAAGGCGCGTTCGAGCATTTCGGCTTCGACCTCGGCGAACGCGCGATCGCCGAGCAGATCGTGCCGTGTGAGAAATGCCGCTACTGCCGCGGCGGTCACTACTGGATGTGCGAGGTGCACGACATCCTCGGTTTCCAGCAAGGCGTCGCTGAGGGCGGCATGGCCGAATATCTCAAGGTGCCGGCCAACGCCCGGGTGCACCGCATTCCCGATTCGCTCAGCCTCGAGCAGGCGGCATTCATCGAGCCGCTGGCCTGCGGCATCCACGCGGTCAACCGCGGAGATATCCAGCTCGACGACGTCGTAGTGATCGCCGGCGCAGGGCCGATCGGGCTGGCCATGGTGCAGGTAGCACGGCTCAAGACGCCAAAGAAACTGATCGTGGTCGATATGCTCGACGCGCGGCTCGAACTCGCCCGCGGCTATGGTGCCGATGTGGTGCTCAACCCCTCGCGCGACGACGTCGGCGGCGAGATTCGTGCACTCACCGAGGGTTACGGCTGCGACGTCTACATCGAGGCGACCGGCGCGCCGAGCGGGGTGATCCAGGGGCTCGACGTGATCAGGAAACTCGGTCGTTTCGTCGAATTCAGCGTGTTCGGCAAGCCGACCACGGTCGACTGGTCGATCATCGGCGATCGCAAGGAGCTCGACGTGCGCGGTGCCCATCTGTCGCCGGCGACCTTCCCAGTGGCGATCGATCTGCTCGCCCGGGGCCTGGTGACCACCGAGGGGATCGTCACCCACCGCATGCCACTGGCCGAATTCGAGCGGGGCTTCACGATGGCCGCAGCGGCTGAGTCGGTCAAGGTGCTGCTCGAGCCATGAACATCGACCTCAGGGGACGACGCATCCTGGTCACCGGGGCAACCAGCGGCATCGGCCTTGCCACCGTAGAGGCGCTGCTCGAGGCCGGCGCGCGGGTCGCCGCGCTGGGCCGAAATCGCGACGCGCTCGACCGGCTCGACGCGCTCGGCTGCACGGCGCGGCGGGTGGAGCTCACCGACAGCGCGCGGCTCGAGGCACAGATCGATTTGCTCGGGCCTTTCGACGGCCTTGTCAACGGCGCCGGAATCACTCGGCTTGGTGATGTCTTTTCCTTCGCCGCCGAGGACCTCGATGCGCTGTTCGCCGCCAATGCCCGCGCGTCGGCGGTGGCCGCCCGCGCGGTGGCGCGCGGGATGCGTGAAGCCGGCATCGGAGGCAGCATCGTCAACGTCTCGAGCCAGGGCAGTCTGGTCGGGCTGGCGGAGCACCTCGGCTACTGCGCCTCGAAAGGCGCACTCGATGCGATCACCCAGGTGCTGTGCATCGAGCTCGGCCCGCATGGCATCCGGGTCAACGCGGTCAACCCGACGGTGACGCTGACGCCGATGGCGCAGCAGGCCTGGAGCGACCCGGCCAAGGCCGCGCCGATGCTGGCCCAGATCCCACTGGGCCGCTTCGCCAGGCCCGAGGAGGTGGCGGCGCCGATCCTCTTCCTGCTCTCCGACGCGGCGAGCATGATCAGCGGCGTCAGGCTTCCGATCGACGGCGGCTATACCTGCCGTTGACGAGGCCGTGGTTTGAGGCGTTTGCGAGCGCCCTGAACGAACGTGGTCCGAGCATCTCAAGCAAGCAGCGCATCGAGAGACAAGAACCGGGGAACCTGGCCTCAGCGCCACCCCCCAACCGTTCGTCCCGAGCGGCGTCCCGCGCCAAGCTCGGAATCCGGCGTGACAAACACGGACGCCTGTCGAGAGGCAGGTTTTTGCAGCAAGCTCTCAGTCGACCAGCTCGCCTACGACGGTCACCGTGCGGCTCGGTGCACGCGGCGATTCGAGCCGCTCGAACAGCAGTGCCAGCGCTTCGAGCCCGGCCTGGTGGCCATCGTGGACGATGCTCGGCACGCGCAGATCGAAGATGTCGAGATAGGGCAGCCGGTCGATGCATACCAGCGGCAGGTCATCGTGGGCATAACCGTAGGCCTTGAGCGCCTGCAGTGCGCCGAAGGTGATCAGCTGGTTGAAGCAGAACACCGCCTGCGGCCTCGCCCCTCCGGCCAGATAGGCATCGACCGCCTCGCGAGCGGGCTCGAGGGTGTAGTCGCTCTCGACCACGTCGAGCACGATCTCGCGGCCGCTCTGCTCGATCGCCCGACGGATCCCTGCCAGCCGCTCGAGGGTGATCCGCGACCGGGCAGGCCCCCCCACCGCCAGCAGCAGATCACCGTCGGCGAGCCGCTCGAGCAGGTAGTGCCCGGCCCGCCAGCCCGCTTCATGGTTGTCGAGCACCACCGCATCGAACGGCGTACGCGCCAGGGCGCGGTCCAGATGCACCACCGCGACCTGGCTCGCGACCAGCGCGTCGAGATACTCCGGGCGATAGTCGAGGGCATCCGAGACCGGCGAAAGGATGATGCCGGCGACCCGATAGCTGAGCAAAGTCTCGATCGCGGTGGCCTCGAGCCGCTCCTCGCCATCGGTGTCGAACAGCATGATCGCGTAGCCGCGCCGCTTGGCCTCCTTGCCGATGGTCTTGATCATCTCGATGTAGAAAGGGTTGTCGATGCTCGCAGCGACGATCCCGATCAGCCGGCTGTCGCTCTGCTTCAATCCGCGGGCGAAGGCGTTGGGTACGTAGCCGAGCTCGCGGGCGGCCGAGAGGATTCGCTCGCGGGTCGAAGCCTTGACCAGCTCCGGCTTGGACAGCGCCCGGGAGACGGTAATCGACGTCAGCCCGACCCGCTCGGCGATGTCGGCGATGGTGGCATTGCGCTGTCTGGCCATGGGCGCTGGGGATTCCTCGCGATCTTGATCTAGGGCCCGCCGACACCGCTGCAGTGACCGCGACGGCAGTGGCACTGATGGGCCCTGGCACTCGAGTCGAACCCGCCCAGCATCTCACCGACGCCGGGAGGAGTCATCCTTCACTCGCTGGTCAGCAAAACGGGGCCGGCGCATGCGCACCGACCCCGTCTCATTTCACTACATTACTGCACCACCAGATCACTAAAGCTTTAGCGCTTCACCGATGAGAAGCCCTCTGGCTCACACCACCCGCGCGATCCGGCTCAGACCGCCTTGTGGGTGACCAGCTTGGTGACGAGGTAGGCGTCGATCGCCTCGCTGCCACCCTCGGAGCCATAGCCTGAATCCTTGACCCCACCGAAGGGCAGCTCGGGCAGCGCCAGACCGACATGGTTGATCGTCAGCATCCCGGTCTCGACCTCGCGGGAAAGACGCATCGCGTTGGCCGACCCGCGAGTGTAGGCATAGGCCGCGAGTCCGTAGGGCAGCCGGTTGGCCTCCTCGATCGCCTCATCCAGGCTCGACACCCGGTTGATCAGCGCCAGCGGCCCGAACGGCTCCTCGCTCATTACCCGTGCGGTGAGCGGCACCTCGCCAAGCACGGTGGGTGCGAAGAAGTAGCCCTTGCCCGGCAGCCGTTCGCCACCGGCGAGCAGCTTGGCGCCGTGTTCGCGCGCGTCCTGGATCAGCGACTCGAGCGCCGGAATGCGACGCTCGTTGGCCAGCGGCCCGACGGTCACCCCTTCGGCGTCGCCGCGACCGACCTTGAGCTTTTCGACCACCTCGAGGAAGCGCGCAACGAAGGTGTCGTACACCGCATCCTCGACCAGGAAGCGGGTCGGCGAGATACACACCTGGCCGCAGTTGCGGAACTTGGCGGTGGCCATCTCACGGGCGGCGAGTTCGACATCGGCGTCGGCGCAGACGATCACCGGCGCATGGCCGCCAAGCTCCATGGTCGCGCGCTTCATGTGGCTGCCCGCCAGCGCGGCGAGCTGCTTGCCGATCGCGGTGGAGCCGGTGAACGATATCTTGCGAATGGCCGGATGCGGGATCAGGTACTCGGAGATCTCGGCCGGTACACCATAGACCAGGTTGACCACGCCAGCGGGAACCCCCGCGTCAGCGAAAGCGCGAATCAGTTCGGCAGGCGCGGCAGGAGTCTCCTCCGGTGCCTTGACGATGATCGAGCAGCCGACGGCCAGGGCGGCGGAGAGCTTGCGTACCACCTGGTTGATCGGGAAGTTCCAGGGGGTGAAGGCCGCGACAGGGCCGACCGGCTGCTTGACCGCCAGCTGCTGGACGCTGGGATCGCGCGAGGGGATCACCTGGCCATAGGCGCGCCGCCCTTCTTCGGCGAACCAATCGATCACATCGGCGCCTGCCAGCACTTCGCCCTTGGCCTGATCGACCGGCTTGCCCTGCTCGAGGGTCATGACCGCGGCGATCTTGTCGGCGCGCTCGCGCAGCAGCTGCGCGGCGCGGCGCATCACCTGATAACGGGTCATTACCGAGGTGTCTCGCCACTCCTTGAAGCCCTTGCTCGCCGCTTCGATCGCGAGATCGAGATCTCCGCGCTCGGCGTGGCTGATGCGTCCGATCACCTCTTCGCTGGCGGGATCGACCACATCGATGGTCTTGCCGCTTTGCGCGTCACGCCATTCGCCATCGATGAACAGCTGAATATCGGGGTACATAAGACCTCCAGTAATGGGATGGGATCATTGCGGAAGCGCCACTCATCTCTCCAAGATGGAGGCCATCGCGGCGGGTTGCAATCCCGCTCTCGCCTTCATAGCCGCAAAGGCTCGACCTGCCAGATCCGCTCGGCATACTCGGCCACCGCTCGATCCGAGGAGAAATAGCCGATCCGGGCGATGTTGAGCGCCGCCTTGCGGGCCCAGGCGGCCGGGTCGCGATAGAGCACGTCGACCTGCTCCTGGGTTTCGACGTAGCTCCTGAAATCGGCGAGCAGCTGGTAGTTGTCGTTGAGATCGAAGCAGTCCCGGTAGCGCCCGGGCTCCGTCGGACTGAAGGTGCCGCCGATGACCTGGTTGAGCAGGCGGAAGAGTTCGGGATCCTTTACATAGTAGTCGCGCGGGTTGTAGCCGTTGCGCCTGAGCTCCTCGACCTGCTCGGCGGTGTTGCCGAAGATGAACATATTCTCCTCGCCGATACGCTCTCGCATCTCGACGTTGGCCCCATCGAGCGTGCCGATGGTAAGCGCCCCGTTGAGCGCGAACTTCATGTTGCCGGTTCCCGAGGCCTCGGTACCGGCAAGCGAAATCTGCTCGGAAAGGTCAGCGGCCGGAATCAGCAGCTGGGCCAGGCTGACCCCGTAGTTGGGTATGAAAACCACCTTGAGCAGCTTGTTGGCGCGAGGATCGGCGTTGATCACCGTGGCGACGTCATTGATCAGCCGGATCACTTGCTTGGCCGCATGGTAGGCCGAAGCCGCCTTGCCGGCGAAGATCACCGTGCGCGGTACCCAATCGCCGTCCGGATCGTCGAGGATGCGGTTGTAGCGCGCCAGCACGTGGAGCAAGTTGAGCAGCTGGCGTTTGTACTCGTGGATGCGTTTGACCTGGACATCGAACATCGAGTCGGGGTCGATCTCGATCCCGAGCTCGCTTTTGACGTAGTCGGCGAGGCGCTGCTTGTTGGTCCGCTTGATTTCACGCAGGTGGTCGATGAAATCGTGCACCTCCACCGCCGGCTCGAGTCCGACCAAAAGCTCCAGGTCGAGCCGCCAGCGCTTGCCGATCCGGCTGTCGACCAGCCGGCTAAGACCAGGGTTGGCGCAGTCGAGCCAGCGCCGGGGAGTGACGCCGTTGGTGACGTTGACGAAGCGGGTGGGAAAGAGCTTGGCGAAATCGGCGAACAGCGACTCGACCATCAATTTCGAGTGCAGCTCCGAGACCCCGTTGACCTTCTGGCTGGCGACCACCGCCAACCAGGCCATCCGTACTCTGCGACCGTTACCCTCGTCGATCAGCGAGACCCGCGAAGCGAACCCATCGTCGCCCGGCACCTGCGCGCGCACCTGTTCGAGGAAATGCTCGTTGATCTCGAAAATCAGCTGCAGGTGACGCGGCAGGATGCGCCCGAGCATATCGACCGGCCAGGTCTCCAATGCCTCGTTCATCAGCGTGTGGTTGGTGTAGGAGAATATCCGCTCGGTCGCGGCCCAGGCATCGTTCCAGGCGAAGCCGTGCTCGTCGATCAAAAGCCGCATCAGTTCAGGGATCGCCAGCACCGGATGGGTGTCGTTCAAGTGGATCGCGATCTTGTCGGCGAGGTTGTCGTAGCGCTGGTGGTAGAGGAAGTGGCGCTGGAGGATGTCCTGCATCGTCGCCGAGACCAGGAAGTACTCCTGGCGCAGCCGCAGCTCGCGCCCGGAGCTGGTGGTGTCGTCGGGATAGAGCACCCGGGAGACGTTCTCCGACTGGTTCTTGTCGGCCACTGCGGCGAAGTAATCGCCCTGGTTGAACTTGCCGAGGTTGATCTCGTTGCTGGCGCGCGCCGACCAAAGCCTCAGGGTGTTGGTGGCGCTGGTGTCGTATCCGGGGATCACCTGATCGAAGGCGCGGGCGATGATCACCTCGTCCTCCATCCAGCGCGCGCGGGCACCCTCGAACTGCAGGCGGCCACCGAAGCGCACCTTGAAACGCACGTTGTCGCGCGGGAACTCCCAGGAGTTGCCGTACTCGAGCCAGTTGTCAGGCACCTCGGCCTGCTGGCCATCGACGATCCGCTGGCGGAACATACCGTACTCGTAGCGGATCCCGTAGCCACGCGCGGGCAGGCTGAGGGTCGCCATCGAATCGAGGAAACAGGCGGCGAGCCGGCCCAGGCCACCGTTGCCGAGCCCTGGGTCGGGCTCCTCCTCGGCGAGCTTGTCGATATCCAGGTTGAGCCCCGCGAGGGCCTCCTTGACCTCGTCGTACAAGCCAAGCGAGACCAGCGCGTTGATCAGCGTGCGCCCGATCAAGAACTCCATCGACAGGTAGTAGACCTGCCTGGTCTCCAGGTTGGACTCGGCCCGGTTCGAGCGCAGCCAGCGCTCGACCATCCGGTCGCGGGTCGCCAGCAGGGTCGCCTCGAGCCATTCGAGAGAATTGGCACTCACCGGGTCGCGTCCGATCGAGAACGCAAGCTTGTAGGCGATCGAACGTCGCAGCGCGTCCACCGCTAGTGATGGGGGTTGATAATCGAAGTCGTTCATACCCGCCGCCCTCTTCATGGTTCGGATGGAGAAACTCAAAGCCAAGCAGCGCCACTTCAGTCGATCGAGAGCAGCACTACCACTGCACGCGGCGGCACCCGCCACGCGTCATCTTCGTCCTCGAGCAGCGCCTCGCAGGCGCTCGCCATGCGCCAACGGCGCGCTTGCCACATCGGCGGCACCATCAGCGGGATGGACGCCACGCCACGATGGAAGATCAGCAGCGCCCGCTCGCCCAGGCTCAGCTGCAGGGTCTCGCCGGCCGGGTCCCGCCAGGCCTCGGCACTCATCGCGCGCCCGTCGCCATCGAACCAGGCGACCTGGTCGGGATGCCACCAATCGCGCCCCCGCGCATCGACCAGCTCGCCGCGCAGCCGCACCATCGCCGCGAGCCAATCGATCAGCGCAGGCGGCCGCTCGGGCCAATCCAGCCAGCCGATCGGGTTGTCCTGACAGTAGGCGTTGTTGTTGCCACTCTGGCCATTGGCGAACTCGTCCCCACCGAGCAGCATCGGCGTGCCGTGGGCGAGCAGCAGGGTGGAGAGCAGCGCGCGACGGGAGCGATCCCGCGCCTCGGCTGTCGTCGCGTCAGCGGTGTAGCCCTCGATCCCATGATTGGCGGAGAAGTTATCGCCGTGGCCATCCCGCCCTTGCTCTCCATTGTCCTGGTTGTGGCGCTGGTCGAAACAGAGCAGGTCGTGGAGCGTGAACCCGTCATGACTGGTGAGCAGGTTGATCGAGGTCCAGGGAGCCCGACCATGATGATCGAAGAAGTCGCTGGAACCCGCCAGCCGGGTGGCGAACTCGTCGCGGGCGATATCGCCGGTGAGCCAGAACCGCCGCACCGCGTCGCGAAAGCGGTCGTTCCATTCACCGAATGGAAAAGGGAAGCCGCCGAGGCGATAGCCATCGGGGCCCAGGTCCCAAGGCTCAGTGATCAGCTTGCAGGCCGAAAGCACAGGATCCTGGCGAATCGCGCTGAGCAGCGGCGCCTGGGCGGTGAATCCGGGCGTGCGTCCAAGGGCGACGCCCAGGTCGAAGCGAAAACCGTCGACGTGGCAGAGCTCGACCCAGCTGCGCAGGCACTCCATCACCCAGCGCACCGCCTCCCCGTGATCGAGCCGCAGGGCATTGCCACAGCCGCTCCAATCGCATGGCGCTGCGCGCTGGCCGAGCCAATAGGCATGGCGATTGTCGATGCCGCGCAGCGATAGCGTCGGCCCCTCGGCATCGAGCTCGGCGCTATGGTTGAACACCACATCGAGGATCACCTCGATCCCCGCCGCGTGAAGCGCGCGCACCGCCAGCCGGAACTCATCGAGCGGCGACAGGCCGTCTCGTCCACTGGCGTGCCGGGGGTCGAGCGCGAACGGGGCGAGCACGTTGTAGCCCCAGTAGTTGGATAATCCCAAACGGCGTAGCCGGGGCTCGTCGGTGCCATGCTGGACCGGCAGCAGCTCGAGGGTGGTGACGCCGAGACGCTTGAGGTGAGCAATCACCGCCGCCTCGCCGAGCGCAGCGTAGCTGCCGCACAGCTTAGGCTCGACGCCAGGGAAGGATTGGGTCAGGCCACGGACGTGGGCCTCGTAGATCAGCGTATCGGACCACGGCACCCGAGGGGCGCGATCACTCCCCCAGTCGAAACCGGTATCGACCACCAGGCAGCGCGGCACGCAGGGCGCGCTGTCGCGAGGATCGGGGGATGCGGCGCCATCTTCGAGGCGCGGATCATCGAGCACCTCGCCGACGAGCGCCAGCGCGCAGGGGTCGATCAATAGCTTGGCGGGATTGAAGCGCAGCCCTTGATCGGGCGCCCATCGGCCATGGACGCGAAAAGCGTAACGCTGCCCCGGCGCCACGCCTGCAAGATAGCCATGGTGGCAAGCGCCGCTGCGTCCCGGCAAGCGGTGCCGGGTTTCGACTCCTTCGGCGTCGAACAGGCAAAGCTCGACCCAGTCGGCGTCGGGCGCTTGCAAGACGAAATTGGTGCCGCGGCCATCGAAACGTGCACCGAGACGCCTGTCACTCCCCCACTCGATGACGGCTAAGCTCACAGACCCTCCTCTGACCGCAGGGGCGACCAAGGTCGTGGAGCCGAGCATAACCAATGTGATGGAGCCTAACCAGCGCATCTCCCTGACCTATCCTTTGGTCTAAACAACCAGCGATTCATCCCATCTCCAGCGTCCGAAGGATTGCTAATCTTTACGACTTTGCCGGCCACGATTGTCGACAATCACTACGAAACCCGCCGATACGCTGTTAAAGCAACCAACGATGGCCGGTAACTCATTGATAGTTTAATTTTAGACGGCAAAATTTACGTTTTCGGAAATCGTTTTTATTTTATGAATCGATCATATAGGCTCCATTTGTCGACAACCCCGGGTGAAAGAAAGACCGGACCTGGAAGAGAACAGGGATGAATAACGCCGATATCAGCGTACCTGCTGGAAAATTGGCGATATCGCCGAGACTCACCTCCTCCTCTCAACGGTGCGGATGATCGACCCACCCTGGGCATGAAAAATTAAACGGAAACAATTTCCATAAAACGGAAATAAACGATCCACACGGGAGACCGACGGATGACCGACACACTCCAGCAGCAGATCGATAAGCTCCAGCAGAGCTGGGACACTCCCCGTTGGCAGGACATTCAACGCCCGTTCGACGCCGCCAAGGTGATCGAGCTGCGTGGTTCGGTGGTACCTGCCTGCACCCTCGCAAACCGTGGCGCCGAGCGCCTCTGGACCGCCCTCCATGGAGATTCGCGCAAAGGCTACATCAATGCCCTCGGCGCACTCACCGGCGGCCAGGCGCTGCAGCAGGCCAAGGCTGGTATCGAGGCGATCTATCTCTCCGGTTGGCAGGTCGCCGCCGATGCCAACCTGGCCGGTGAAATGTATCCGGACCAATCCCTCTACCCGGCCAACTCGGTGCCCGCGGTGGTCGACAAGATCAACCGCACCTTCCGCCGCGCCGACCAGATCCAATGGGCCAGCGGCAAGCGCCCGGGAGACGAAGGCTACATCGACTACTTCCTGCCGATCGTCGCCGATGCGGAGGCCGGCTTCGGCGGGGTGCTCAATGCCTTCGAACTGATGAAGTCGATGATCGAGGCCGGCGCTGCCGCCGTGCACTTCGAGGACCAGCTGGCAGCGGTGAAGAAATGCGGCCACATGGGCGGCAAAGTGCTGGTACCGACCCAGGAAGCGGTGCAGAAGCTCGTGGCCGCCCGCCTCGCCGCCGATGTGCTCGGCACCAGTACGCTGGTCATCGCCCGTACCGATGCCGACGCGGCGGACCTGCTGACCTCGGACTGCGACCCCAACGACAGCCCGTTTCTCACCGGTGAGCGCACCGCCGAGGGCTTCTTCCGCACCGAGGCCGGCATCGATCAGGCGATCAGCCGCGGGCTGGCCTACGCCCCCTATGCCGACCTGGTCTGGTGCGAGACCTCGAAGCCTGATCTCGACCAGGCGCAGCGCTTCGCCGAGGCGATCCACGCCAAGTTCCCCGGTAAGCTGCTGGCCTACAACTGCTCGCCCTCGTTCAACTGGAAGCGCAACCTGGACGACGCCACCATCGCCCGCTTCCAGGCGGCGCTTGCCGAGATGGGCTATCGCTTCCAGTTCATCACCCTCGCCGGCATCCACAGCATGTGGTTCAACATGTTCGATCTCGCCCATGCCTATGCGCGCGGCGAGGGGATGAAGCACTACGTGGAGAAGGTCCAGCAGCCGGAGTTTGCCGCCCAACCGCTCGGCTACAGCTTCGTCTCCCACCAGCAGGAGGTAGGCACCGGCTACTTCGACAAGCTCACCAACCTGATCCAAGGGGGCAGCTCCTCGGTGACCGCGCTCGATCGGTCGACCGAAGCCGAACAGTTCTAGGTTTCGCCCACTGGATCGACGGGCGAAGGTGGGACAAGGCCAGGGCTCCTGTACGAACGCCGCCCCTTCATCGGGCCGGCGTTCGCCGATGCGTTCAGGGAGGACGAGGAATGCAGCTGGAACACTTGATCGCGCAGACCATCCTGCAAGGGTTCGATGCCCAGTACGGACGCTTCCTCGAAGTGACCGCCGGTGCCCAGCGCCGCTTCGAGTCGCGCGACTGGCACGCAGTACAGGCGGCGATGAAAAAGCGCATCCATCTCTACGACCATCACGTCGGCCTGGTGGTCGAGCAGCTGCGCCGGATCATGCGCGGCAAGTGCGTGCCGCTTTCGCGCATGCCAAGGATCAAGAAGCTCTATACCGAACTGCTGCCGGACTATCCCCGCTTCGAGATCGCCGAGAGCTTCTTCAACTCGGTGCACTGTCGGCTGTTCGACCACCGCGAGCTGGACCAGACCCACATGTTCCTCGAGAGCTCCCAGCCCCGCGTGCGCTTCGAGGAATTCCCCCGTCCGCTGGCCCGAGAGCTGCCCGTCGGCGACGCTTTGCAACAAACCCTGCGCGGGCTGCTCGAGGGGCTCGCATTGCGCAAGCCCTGGGAGGATCTAGAACGCGATGCGGGGCTTGTGGCCGAGATGCTGGCCGAGCGCTTCGGCGAATCACTCATCGGTGCCCGGATCGAGGCATGCAACGAGCTTTTCTTCCGCAACAAGGCCGCCTGGCTGATCGCCAAGCTGAGGCTCGGCAATGGCGAGACCCATCCGCTGCTACTGCCGATCCACATCGATCCCGAGAGCAGGCTCTCGGTCGACGCCTGCCTCACCGATAGCGCCCAGGCCAGCATCGTATTCGGCTTCGCCCGTGCCTATTTCATGGTCTATGCGCCGCTGCCGGCGGCACTGGTCGCTTGGCTGCGCGAGATCCTGCCGAGCAAGACCACCGCCGAACTCTACTCGGCGATCGGCTGCCAGAAGCACGGCAAGACCGAGTGCTATCGCGAGTACCTGGCCGCCGTCGCCAGCAGCGAGGAGCATTTCGAACTGGCCCCCGGCACCGCGGGGATGGTGATGCTGGTCTTCGTGCTGCCAGGCTACGAACGGGTGTTCAAGGTGATACGCGACCGCTTCGCCCCACCCAAGGAGGTCACCCCCGCACGCGTCAGGGAATGCTATCGGCTGGTCAAGGAGCACGACCGCGTTGGCCGGATGGCGGATACCCAGGAGTACGAACATTTCGTCTTCGACAAGCGCAGGCTTTCACCGGCGCTGCTCGAGGAGCTGCGCCGGGAGACTCCAAGCAAACTGGAGGAAAGCGGTGATCAGGTGGTGATCTCCCATCTCTATATCGAACGCAGGATGACCCCTCTGAATCTCTATCTTCGCGATGCCAACCCAGGCCAGGCGCTGGGGGCGGTGGAGGAGTACGGCCTGGCGATCAAGCAGCTCGCCGCGGCGAACATCTTCCCGGGCGACATGCTGACCAAGAACTTCGGCGTCACGCGTCATGGCCGGGTGGTGTTCTACGACTATGACGAGATTCGCTACATGACCGAGATCAACTTCCGCGAGATCCCACCGCCGCGCTACCCGGAGGACGAGTTCGCCAGCGAGCCCTGGTACAGCGTCGGTGCCGATGACGTCTTCCCCGAAGAGTTCCGCCACTTCCTGCTCACCACCCCGGCGTTCAAGGCCCACTTCGAGCGCCTCCATGGCGAGCTGTTCCGAGCCGACTACTGGCGCGGACTGCAGCAGCGCATCGAACAGGGCCACATCGAGGATGTCTTCGCCTACCCGCAGGCGCAGCGCCTGCGACATCGCCATCCGCCCGCGCTTGCAGCGCAGGCGGAGCTCTAAGCGCGCTCCAGAGCCAAGTCGCCCTGGCCGGTTCCAGCTGGGTCGAGCGGATATAAGAAGGTAAATAGCATATGGAATTTCATTCTTAGTCCTTTCGCGAAGGGGACGTTAGAGTGCCGCCCATTCATGCCAGACTGGCAAGTCCCCAATTCCCGTTGGAACGAAGAGAGAATCCCATCGATGAGACTGCGCCACATTGCCGCCGTGCTCGCCATGACCGCGAGTGCGGCCCTGCTCGCTCCCACCGCCCAGGCCGAGACCATCCGGGTCGGCATGTCGGGAGGCTACTATCCGTTCACCTTCGTGCGCCAGGACCAGCTCCAAGGCTTCGAGATCGACGTAATGAACGCGGTCGGCGAAAAACTCGGCGACGAGGTGCAGTTCGTCACCGCCAGCTTCTCAGGCCTAGCCGGCATGCTCGACAGCGGGCGGATCGATACCATCGCCAACCAGATCACCATCACGCCCGAGCGCGAAGCCAAGTACCTGTTCACCCAGCCCTATGTCTATGACGGCGCCCAGCTGGGCGTGCGCGAGGGCAACGATTCGATCCACGGCCCGGAAGATCTCGACGGCAAGCGCGTAGCGGTCAACCTCGGTTCGAACTACGAGCAGCTGCTGCGCCAGCTCCCCAACGCCGACCAAATCGACATCCGTACCTACGACAGCGGGATCGAGCAGGATGTCGCACTCGGCCGGGTCGATGCCTTCGTGATGGATCGCTCGAGCATCAGCGAGCTGATCAAATCCTCGCCGCTACCGCTCGAGCTCGCCGGCGAGCCTTTCTCCCGGATCGAGAATGCACTGCCGTTTCGTAACGACGACGAGGGCCGTGCGCTGCGCGACCGAGTCGATCAGGCGCTGAGCGAGCTGCGCGAGGACGGTACGCTCAAGGAGATCTCCGAGCGCTGGATCGGCATCGACATCACCCAGGCGCCCTGACCGGTGTCGCTCGACTTCGACTACATGCTGGTGCTGGCGCCGATCCTGCTCGGCTACCTGCCGCTGACCCTGCAGATGGCGACCATCGCCATGGCGCTGGCGCTGGTACTGGCTTCGCTGCTGGCGGTGGTGCGGGTGCTGCGTACCCCGGTGCTCTACCAGGCGACGGGCCTGTTCATCTCGTTCTTCCGCGGCACGCCGCTGCTGGTGCAGCTGTTCTTGTTCTACTACGGGCTGCCCCAGGTGCTCTCCTTCATGACCCGGATCGACGGCGTGACCGCGGCGGTAATGGGGCTGACCCTGCACTTCTCGGCCTACATGGCGGAATCGATCCGTGCCGCGATCGTCGGCGTCGACAGGAGCCAGACCGACGCGGCGCTGTCGATCGGCATGACCCAGGCGCAGATGATGCGTCGGATCGTGCTGCCCCAAGCGGTGCGGGTGGCGCTGCCGACGCTGGTCAACTACTTCATCGACATGATCAAGTCGACCTCGCTCGCTTTCACCCTGGGCGTCACCGAAATGATGGGCGCGACCCAGAAGGAAGCCGCCAGCAGCTTTCTCTATTTCGAGGCCTTCCTCACCGTGGCGGTGATCTATTGGGTGGTAGTCGAGGCGCTCTCGTTCGTCCAGCGCCGTCTCGAGCGCTGGCTCGGCCGCGCCTACCATCGCTGACCGAGGCATGATCCAGTGAATGAGAGCCTCACATGATCGAACTTCGCGGGCTGACCAAGCGCTTCGGCGCCAACACCGTACTCGACGGCATCGACCTGGATATCGCCGAGGGCGAGATCGTGGTGGTGATCGGCCCTTCCGGGACCGGTAAATCCACCCTGCTACGCTGCTTCAACCTGCTCGAACGCCCCGACGCAGGGCGACTTACGATCGACGGACTGACCCTCGATCTGGCCCACTGCGACCGCCGGCAAGCCCTCGCGCTGCGACGGCGCACCGCCTTCGTGTTCCAGAACTATGCGCTGTTCGCCAACAAGAACGCGCTCGACAACATCGCCGAGCGGCTGATCATCGTCGACCGCCTGCCCAAGCGCGAGGCCCACGCCCGCGCCAGGGAGATTCTCGCCAGGGTCGGGCTGGCCAACCGCGAGACGAGCTATCCGAGCTCGCTTTCGGGCGGCCAGCAGCAGCGCATCGGCATCGGTCGCGCAATGGCCGCCAATGCGGCACTGATG
Source organism: Halotalea alkalilenta (assembly GCF_001648175.1). Classification (NCBI taxonomy): domain Bacteria; kingdom Pseudomonadati; phylum Pseudomonadota; class Gammaproteobacteria; order Oceanospirillales; family Halomonadaceae; genus Halotalea; species Halotalea alkalilenta. Next base: position 4,158,722 of record NZ_CP015243.1, read on the forward strand.
CTGTTCGACGAGCCGACCTCGGCGCTCGACCCAGAGTGGGTCGATGAAGTGCTGGCGGTGATGAAGGACCTGGCACTGGCGCGCCAGACCATGCTGGTGGTGACCCACGAGATGCGCTTCGCTCGCGATCTGGCCGATCGAGTGATCTTCATGGAGGGAGGGCGGATCGTCGAACAGGGCCCGCCGAGCGAGCTGTTCACCCGACCGGCGGACCCGCGCACCCGTGCCTTCCTGCGCAAGGTGCTGCCGGATGCCGAGGTTTGAGCGCAGCCAGGTTTCTGCGATGAGCGCGGCCTAGGACGAGTGCAGCGCGACCCGCGCCTCGGGAGCGCCGCCGCCCCAGGCCCGGGTCAGCTCCTTGGCGGTCTGGATGGCCAGCGCCCCGATCTCGATCACCCGGTCGTCGGTGATACGCGACACCGGCCCAGAGATGGAGATCGCCGCGAACGGCTCGCGATACTCATTGAACAAGCAGGCGGCGACGCAGCGCAGGCCGAGCGCGTGCTCCTCATCGTCGAACGAGAAGCCCTGCTTGCGGATCATCGACAGGTTGGCCTTGAGCGTCTTCGGCGTGGTCAGCGTGTGCGGGGTGTAGGCGTGCATGCCCTTGCGATGGAGCAGCTGGGTGAGACGCTCGTCGTCAAGCGTCGAGAGCAGCGCCTTGCCCGCTCCGGAGGCATGCATCGGCAGCTTGCCGCCGATCGAGGCGGACATCCGCATCAACTGGTTGCACTGCACCTGATCGATGATGATCGCATCGAAATTGACCCGATCGAGCACCGCCAGGTTGACCGTCTCGCCCGAGCGCTCCATCAGCGTGCGCAGCTTCGGATGGACCATCGCCAGCAGGTTGCGGCTATCGAGGAAGCTGGCGCCGACGATGAACGCACGGGGCCCAATCGCCCACAGGCCAAGGTCACCCACCTGCCTGACGAACTCCTGCTGGGCCAGGGTGGTGAGCAGCCGATGGGTAGTCGAATTGGCCAGTCCGGCGCGCTGGGCGAGCTCGGTCAACGCGATGCTGCCGTTCGCCTCGGCGATGTACTCGAGCAGTTTCATGCCGCGCGACAGCGACTGCACCTGGCCGACTGGAGCGGCGGTAGCAGCGGCGGCGCGAGGCTTCTTGCCGCGCTTCGAGGTAGGAGTTGTCACCAAGGCAGGTCCTGCACACAGGGAATGAACGCGCGAGCCCCCATGATAGCGCCTCGCGCCGCCGGATTCGACCGGGGCACGCAGCTCGCGGCGACTCCCCAGAACGGACAGCCCCGGCGATCTGCCTCAATACGCGTAACACTCACCCGGGATTTCGCCGACTAAGACAAGGGCGGCGGGGACAAGGTGCGAGCCGTCTGGCATGGCAGGCCCATGGAAACCGCGCGCAACCAAGTCTCGTTTTTCACCGCCCCCTCTGGGTCGCGATCGAACGGCTAGAGGTTTTCCAGCGGGCCAGCGGGCAGTTCGATGCTGCGTTCCTCGCTGATGTGCTGCGCCGACCGCGACAGGGAGATGCGAAACTCGCCTCCCTCGAGGCGCCAATGCCGGGTGTCGCTGTCGAAGCGGGCGAGCTGGCGTGGGTCGATCTCCACGCTCAGTTCACGCCGTTCCCCCGGCTCGAGCGATACGCTCTGCCAGCCGGCCAGGCGCGCCGGAGAACCATCCGGGGCACGCACGTAAAGCTGCGGTACGGTACGGCCTTGCCGCTCGCCGGTGTTGGTCACGGTGAAACGTGCGCGTACGACCTGGCCGTCACGCTCGAGCTCGAGCCCGCTCTGGTCGAACTCCGTGTAGGAGAGCCCAAAGCCGAAGGGGTAGAGCGGTGCTTCCTGCCCGCGCTCGAACCAGCGATAGCCGACATCGGCGCCTTCGATGTCGTAGTCGACATCGAAGAATTCACTGTTGCCGACGGTGATACCGGGAATGTTCGGGCGCGGCAGCTGCTGCGTGCTCCGCGGGAAGGTTACCGGCAGCCGGCCGGCCGGATTCTTGACCCCGAACAGCACGTTGGCGATGGCCTCTCCACCACGCTGCCCCGGATACCAGGCCGCAACGATACCGTTGACGCGATCATGCCACGGCATCGCCACCGGCCCGCCGGTCTGCAGCACGACGACCGTGTTGGGATTGGCCTGGGCCACCGCTTCGATCAGTTCGTCCTGATGACCGTCGAGCGACAAGGAAGCCATGTCGAAGGTCTCGGCGGTCCACTGCTCGACGAACACCACCGCGACATCGCTGTCACGGGCTAGCGCCACGGCTTGATCGATATCGTCGCCGGCAGCGAATTCGATCCGCGCATTCGGGGCGTGACGCTCGATCGCCGCCAAAGGAGGCGAGCGTGGATAGAGACGTTGAGTGTTCACTCCTTCCGGCGGCACCAGTTCCGGCACGGCATCGCCGCCGACCGGGTTGACCGCCGCCGAACCACCACCGGCGACGACACCTTTGTCCGCATGCCCGCCAATCACGACGATATGGCGATCGCGCTCTGCATCGAGCGGTAGCTGCCGCTGCTCGTTTCGCAGCAGCACCATGGCGTTTTCCGCGACCTCCTGTGCGACCCGAGCATTGGCTTCGACATCGATCGGTTCATCGCCAGGAGGATTGTCCACCAGGCCCGTGGCGAAATAGCTGCGCAGGATCCTGTAGACCATGTCATCGATGCGCTCGGAACTGACCGCGCCGCTGTCCACCGCCTTTTCCAATGGTGCGCCGAAATGCACGATGCCATCGAACGCCTCAGCGGCGGACTGCTGATCGAGACCGGCGTTGGCTGCTTCGACGCTGGTATAGACCGCTCCCCAGTCGGACATGACGAAACCGGGATACCCCCACTCGCCCTTGAGCACCTGATGGAGGAGATAGTCGTTCTCGCAGGCGTAATCGCCATTGACGCGGTTGTAGCCGCACATCACCGCTCCCGGCTCCCCGCCCTCGATCGCATACTGGAACGAGAGCAGATCCGACTCCTGGAGCGCCTGGTCGCCGATCTCCGCACTCAACTTATGGCGGCCCGTCTCCTGGGCATTGACGGCATAGTGCTTGACCGTCGACATCACATCCTGGCGCTGGATGCCTTCGACCTTGGCCGCCGCCATCTTGCCGGAAAGAAGCGGATCTTCGCCCGGCATTTCGAAATTGCGCCCGGCACGTGGATCGCGTATCAACCCGGCGGTACCGGCAAGCAGTACGTTGAACCCGAAGTGGCGGGCTTCCTTGGCGATCATCTCGCCCCCCAGGCGCGACAGCTCCGGCTGCCAGGTCGCGGCGGTAGCCAGCACCGAGGGCAAGGTAGTCGCTTCGCGGCCAGGATCGATCAAGCCTGGGTTGGTGACGCCAAGGTCGGCGTCGGTCTGCTGCTGAGCGGGAATCCCCAATCGCGGTATACCGGGTACATAGCCAGCCGAACCGATGGCTCGATGATCTTTTTCCGTGAGGTCCATGGGGGCGGCGAACTCCCCATAGAGCAGACGCATCTTTTCCACCATGGTCATTTCAGCGAGCGCATCATGGGCGCGCTGATCCGCCGAGCGTGAAGCGTCCATCCAAGGAGCCCGCGCGATGGCTTCCTCGCGGGCCTGCTCCGCCATAGCCAAGCGTTGCGGTCGTTGATCCAGCACGGGGGGCAACTGCGCGGCGGCAATAGACGCCCATGGGAAAATCAGCGGTGTGATAGCAGTCAATAGAAGACGTAGGCACATCGTGTCGCGTCTCTTCTTGTCGATGTGGTTCCTGCCCCTGGAAGGGGATGAACGCACCACCTTAGTATTATTCGCCTTATCACTTCGCATCGAAATGTTATCGCCGAGTAGTCTCCGTGCGTAGATACGTAGTTGGTCACGATGCGGAGTCGTGCTCGGCTGCGCCGATCAGATTCCCAGATGCCGGGCGACCAGTTCGTCGCTGAGCGACTCGATCGGCCCCTCGGCAACGTTGCGACCGCGATCGATCAGCGCAAAGCGATCGGCATAGCGGCGGGCGAACGGAAGCTTCTGTTCGACCAGCAGCACGGTGAGCCCGTCCTCGTCGATCAGCCGACGCAGTACCCGACCGATCTCGGTGACGATGTTCGGCTGGATGCCCTCTCCCGGCTCGTCGAGGATCAGCAGCCGGGGCGCCAGGGTCAGGGCGCGGGCGATCGCCAGCTGCTGCTGCTGGCCGCCGGAGAGATCGCCACCGCGCCGCCCGCGCATCTCGAGCAACACCGGGAAGAGCTCGTAGATCCGCTCGGGAATCCGCTTGCTTCGCCCGATGCCCAGCCCCGTGCGCAGGTTCTCCTCGACGCTGAGCAGCGGAAATATCTGCCGCCCCTGGGGCACGTAGCCAATACCGAGACGCGGGCGCGCCTCGATCGGCAACCGAGAGATGTCGGTGCCGTCGAACAAAAGCTTCCCGCCGCGAATCGGCACCTCGCCCATCACCGCTTTCAGCATCGTGGTCTTGCCCACCCCATTGCGGCCGAGCACGCAGGTGCACTGCCGCTGCGCCACCTCGAGCTCGAGCCCCCAGAGGGTGTGGCTCTCGCCGTAGAACTGGTCGATCTTGTCGATCGATAGCAACGCAGGCGAACTCATCGTACGAGCTCCTCTTCAGGGGCACCGAGATAGACTTCCGCCACCCTGGAATCCTTGGACACCTGATCCATCGTTCCCTCCGCCAATACCCTCCCCTGGTGAAGCACGGTGACCTTGTTCGCGATCGAGCGCACGAAGCCCATGTCGTGTTCGACCACCACCACCGAATGGCGCCCGGCCAAGCCACGCAGCAGCTCGGCGGTACGCGCCATCTCGCGCTCGGTCATTCCCGCCACCGGCTCGTCGACCAGCAAAAGGCGCGGGCGCTGCATCAGCAGCATGCCGATCTCGAGCCACTGCTTCTGCCCGTGGGAGAGTACGCCAGCGGCGCGATCGCGCTGCTCGGTGAGCTGGATCAGCTCCAGCGTCTCCTCGATCCGCTCGCGCGCTTGGGCATCGAGCCGCGCGAATAGGCTCGGCCACAGCCGCTTGTCGCTGGCACCCGCGAGTTCGAGGTTCTCGAACACACTGAGCGCCTCGAATACGGTGGGCTTTTGGAACTTGCGGCCGATACCGAGCGTTGCGATCTGCGGCTCGTCGAGGCGCAGCAGGTCGTGACGGGTGCCAAACCAGACCTCGCCACTGTCCGGACGGGTCTTGCCGGTGATGATGTCCATCATCGTGGTCTTGCCCGCACCGTTGGGACCGATGATGCAGCGCAGTTCGCCGTCGTCGATGGTCAGTGACAGGCGGTCGATCGCCTTGAACCCATCGAAGCTGACGCTGACCTCGTCGAGATAGAGGATCGGCCCATGACGCACATCGACCGGCGACTCGCGGGGCTTGAGGAAATCGAACACCCGGTCACGCTGGATCAGTGAGGAGAGCGGCTTCATGTCAACGCCTCCCGGTCCTCGTCCCGTTTGGCGCTCTTGCGCCTGCGCAGCTGTGCGAGCAGCCCAGCGATCCCTTGGGGCAGCAGCAAAGTGGCAGCGACGAACAGCCCACCGAGGACGAACAGCCAGGCATCCGGCATCGCGGAGGTCAACCAGGTCTTGGCGTAGTTGACCACGAGCGCGCCGATCACAGCGCCATAGAGAGTCGCGCGACCGCCGAGCGCGACCCACACCACCAGTTCGATCGAGAACAGTGGAGAGAACTCGTTGGGGTTGATGATCCCCACCTGGGGCACGTAGAGGGCGCCGGCAAGCCCGGCCAGCATCGCCGAAACGACGAACACGTAGAGCTGCACGCGTTCGACTCGGTAACCGAGAAAGCGCACCCGGTTCGAGGCGTCGCGAACCGCCATCCCGACGCGCCCGAGACGGCTGGAGATCAGCGCGCGACAGACCAGGTAGCCGAACATCAGCGCGACTCCGGAGGCGATGAACAGCCCCAGCCGGGTCGACCCCTGGCGCAGGTCGAAACCGAGCAGCTCGCGGAAGTCGGTGAGCCCGTTGTTGCCACCGAAGCCCATTTCGTTGCGCAGGAAGGCGAGCATCAGCGCAAAGGTCAGCGCCTGGGTGATGATCGAGAGATAGACCCCCGAGACCCTCGAACGAAAGGCGAAGTAACCGAACGCAAAGGCCAGAAGCCCAGGCACCAGCAGCGCCATGACCAGGGCGAACCAGAACATGTCGAAGCCATGCCAGTACCACGGCAACCGGTCCCAGTTGAGGAACACCATGAAGTCCGGCAGCTCCGGGTTGCCATAGACGCCCCGCTCGCCGATACCACGCATCAGGTACATCCCCATCGCGTAGCCGCCGAGGGCGAAGAACGCCCCGTGCCCGAGGCTCAGTACCCCGAGATAGCCCCACACCAGGTCCAGGGCGACGGCGAGCAGCGCATAGCAGAGATACTTGCCGAGCAGGTTCACGGTGTAGGCGGAGACGTGCAGCGGATGGCCCGCCGGCAGCGCCAGGTGGAGCAAGGTCACCAGCGCCAGCGCCGCGCAGACGCTGAACAGGAACACCTGGGTGGAACGCTCATGCCAGGGGCGCACCAGCCAGCCATGGGCCATGCCGGCCCGCTTGGCGGCGAAATCTTCCGACATCGGTCAACCCTCCGCGGCGCGGCCCTTCTGCGGGAAGAGTCCGCGCGGGCGTTTCTGGATGAAAAGGATGATGAACACCAGCACCGCGATCTTCGCCAGCACCGCACCGACCCAAGGTTCGAGCCACTGGTTGACGATCCCGAGCGAGAGCCCGGCGACCAGCGTGCCCCAGAGATTCCCCACCCCACCGAACACCACCACCATGAAGGAATCGATGATGTAGTTCTGGCCCATGCTCGGGCCTACGTTGGTGAGCTGCGACAGCGCCACTCCGGCGAGCCCGGCGACCCCGGAGCCGAGGGCGAAGGTGAGCAGGTCGACGCGCGAGGCGCGAATCCCCATCGCCCGGGCCATCGCGCGGTTCTGGGTCACCGCGCGCACCTCGAGACCGAGCCGGGTGGCGCGCATCACCGCGAGCAGAGCGAGAAACACCAGCGCTGCGAACAGCATCACGTAGAGCCTGTTGAGCGTCAGCGACAGGCCGTCGATCACCATCACTGACCCACTCATCCATTCCGGCGTGACCACGCTGCGGTTTTGCGGCGAGATCATCGTGCGCACCAGCTGCTGCAGGATCAGGCTGACCCCGAAAGTGGCGAGCAGGGTCTCCAGCGGGCGCCCCTTGAGATAGCGGATCACGCCACGCTCGAGCACGATGCCGACCAGTGCCGAGACCAGGAATCCAGCCGGGATCGCCAGCAGCACCGCGAGCCCCGGCTGGCCCGGCAGCCATTGCTGCAGCATCCAGGTGGTGTAGGCGCCGAGCATGATCAGCTCGCCATGGGCCATGTTGATCACCCCCATCACACCGAAGGTGATCGCAAGCCCTATCGCCGCCAGCACCAGCACCGAGCCCATGCTCAGGCCGAAGAACAGCTGCTGCAGCCAGCGATTGATCTCGGCACGTCGCTCGATCTCCCCCAGCGCCTGCTGCGCGGCGGCGGCCATCTGCGCATCGCCGCTCTGCGCCGCGCGGGTCAGGGCGAGGCGCACGGCGTTGTCCTGGCTGCCACGCAGCGCTTCGATCGCGGTCACATCGCCGTGCTCCAGCCTGGGCAACGCCAGCGCTCGCTCGAGCGCGGCACGCACGCTCTCGTCTTCTTCGCCTTCGAGCCGCGCCTCGATCAAGCTGGCGAGGTCGTCGTCGACGCGGCCGAACAGCCCGGCCGCTGCGGCGCGACGCACGGCGGGATCCTCGGCGGAAAGGTCGAGAGTGGCGATCGCACCGCGCAGCTGTACGCGCAGTGCGTTGTTGATCGGAATTCGTCTGAGCTCGCGACGCTCGATCGTGCCCATCGGCGCACCGTCGAGCGCCGCACGGGCCTCGAGGGAGCGTCCGCTGGTCGAAGCGACGATCACCAGCGTCCCGTCGCCTGCGAGTTGGAGACGGCCGTCGAGCATCGCTTCGAGCCACTCGCCCGCGCGTGGTGTACCGCTCGCGGCGACTGAGTTGATCGCCTCGCTCTTGTCGTTGAACGAACCGGTGCCGAGCGACTCGAGCAGTGCCGCGTCATCGGGCGACTGGGCATGCGCCTGCTGGCCGAGAATGACGACCATCAGGCAAGCACAGAGCCCGAGCAGCGCGAACAGCCTTGCGCCAGAGGAGGCGAATAAGGGCAGGGGGAAAAGCTTCATCGGTTTTCTCCGTGGGGTACCGCGCGGGGCGCAAGCGCCCCGCAACGGACTCACTCGGCGAGCGCGGCCTCGGCCTCTTGCGCAGCGGTACTGCCGCCACAGCTCATGGTCTGGACGTTGAGATTCCCGCAGCGCAGCGGTGCGCGCCAATCGCTGATCAGGTCACGCGAGCCGGGCAGGAAGTCCGACCATTCGTCGCCGGCGACGGTCGAAGGCGTCTCCCAGACCACCTGGAACTGGCCATCGTCCTGGATCTCACCGATGAACACAGGCTTAGTGATGTGGTGGTTGGGCATCATCGCGGCATAGCCGCCAGAGAGGTTCGGCACGGTGACGCCGATGATCGCCTCCTTGACCGCGTCGACATCGGTGGTACCGGCCTTGCGCACCGCTTCGAGCCACATGTTGAAGCCGATGTAGTGTGCCTCCATCGGGTCGTTGGTCACCGCCGCATCGTCCTGCGTGTAGGCCTGCCATGCATCGACGAATTCCGCATTGGCGTCGGTGTCGATGCTCTGGAAGTAGTTCCATGCGGCGAGATGGCCGACCAAGGGACCGGTATCGATGCCGGAGAGCTCCTGCTCGCCGACCGAGAAAGCGATCACCGGGATGTCGGAGGCATCGACCCCCTGGTTGGCGAGCTCGAGGTAGAACGGCACGTTGGCATCGCCGTTGATCGTCGAGACCACCGCGGTCGGCTTGCCCTGGGAACCGAACTGCTGGATCTGGGCGACGATGTTCTGCCAGTCCGAGTGTCCGAACGGGGTGTAGTTGATCATGATGTCTTCGTCCGCAATGCCGCGCTCGTCCTTGAGATAGGCCTCGAGGATGCGGTTGGCGGTACGCGGGTAGACGTAGTCCGTGCCTGCGAGCACGAAGCGCTCGATGCCGAGTTCGTCGATCAGGTAGTCGACCGCGGGGATCGCCTGCTGGTTGGGCGCCGCGCCGGTGTAGAAGACGTTCTGAGAGGACTCCTCGCCCTCGTACTGCACCGGGTAGAACAAAAGCCCATTGAGCTCCTCGACCACCGGCAGCATCGCCTTGCGCGAAACCGAGGTCCAGGCGCCGAAGATCACGTCGACCTGGTCCTGGGCCAGCAGCTGGCGCGCTTGTTCGGCGTACATCGGCCAGTTCGAGCCCGGGTCGACCACCACCGGCTGGAGCTGGCGCCCGAGCAGGCCGCCTCGCTCGTTTTGCTGCTCGATCAGCATCAGCATCTCGTCTTTGAGGACCGTCTCGCTGATCGCCATGGTGCCGGAGAGCGAATGGAGAATGCCGACCTTGATCGGACCTTGGTCCTGGGCGCTCGCCGGACCCGCCAGTCCCAGGCCCGTGCCGATTGCCAGGGCAAGGGTCGAGTTGCGCATCAGTGCACGCGTGATCATCGCTTGTCACCTCTGTTTTCTTTGTGGTTAGGGGTGTCGTCGAACATCGGCGCCCTCCCCTTCAAGGCGCCGGGCCAGGCTCAATCGCGCAACCGCTCGCGCGCGGCTTGCAGCATGTGCAAGGTAATCTTGCGCACCTCCGCCTTACTGATTTCGATGTGACTCTCAAGCAGCCGCTTGGCATGCTCACCGCGATGGCGCCTCAACGCTTCGAGGATCTGCCCGTGCTCGTCGTAGGTCGCCTCGATGCGCGGCAGCTGGGTGAAGTCGAGCCGGCGAATGATGCTGATCTTCTCACTGACATCGCGGTGCACCCGCGCCATCTCGGCGTTCCCGGAGGCTTCTACCAAGCCGATGTGGAACGCCTTGTCGACCTCGGCGAGCTGCGGGTCACGGCGACGCTGATCCGTCGGCACGCACCAGATCTCGGCCAACCGGTCGACCATCTCGGGCAACTCGCTCAGGTTGGTCAACCGCTCGACGGCGGCGCACTCGAGCACGATGCGCAGGTCATAGAGCTGCTCGAAATAGGCGAAGTCGAATGGCCTCACCTGCCAGCCGCTCTTGAACTGCACCTCGACGTAGCCTTCGCGGCCGAGCCGATGCAGCGCCTCGCGCACCGGCGTTCGCGAAACCTCCATACGCGCGGCGACGTCGTTCTCGCTGAAGCGGTCCCCAGGCATCAATTCGAAATCGAACAGCATCCGCTTGATCCGCTGGTAGACCTGCTCGGCCAACGGCTCCCGCGTGGGCAGCTCGCGGGCGAAGCCGTGACGCGCAGCGCTCACGCGCGCTCCTCCTCGTCCATCACTACCAGCACCTCGCCAGCGGCGACCTGCTGGCCCGGCCGGCAGCGCACCGCCTTGACCAGTCCGGCCACCGGGGCGTTGAGCGCGATCTCCATCTTCATCGCCTCTAGCACGATCAGCGGCTCACCCGCGGCGACCCGCTGTCCGGGCTCGACCAGGACTTTCCAGACGCTGCCGGTGATCTCCGCATGCAGCGCACGCCCATCGATCTGCTCCTCTACCTCGGGACGCTCGACCACCGCCGGGGGCGGGGCGATGTCGGCCTCCTGCCAGCGCGCCACTTCACGCTCGAAGGCGGCGCGCTGGTGGCGCTGAAACCCCTTGATCTCTGCGTCGTGCTGCTCGAGCAGGCGGGCATAGTCGGCAAGATCGAAGTAGGTCGGTTCGATCTCGATGGTATGGCGCCCGTGGCGGAACTCCTCGCGCAGATGGCTGAGCTCGGATTCCGAGACCGGGTGGAAGCGCACCTGGTCGAAGAACTTCAAAAGCCAAGGCTCACCATGCTCGAACTGCACGTTGAGCAGGTGCTTGTTCCAGATCGGCAGCGTCCGCCCGACCAGCTGGTAGCCGCCTGGCGAGTCCATCCCATAGATGCACATGTACATGCCACCGATGCCGACCGTGCCCTCGGCGGTGAAGGTGCGGGCCGGGTTGTACTTGGAACTGAGCAGACGATGGCGCGGATCTACCGGCACCGCGCAGGGTGCGCCGAGATAGACGTCACCGAGGCCGAGCACCATGTAGCTGGCATCGAACACGATCCGCTCCACCTCCTCGCGCGAATCGAGACCGTTGATCCGGGCGATGAAGTCGACGTTGTTGGGCAGCCAGGGGGCTTCCGCGCGCACGGTCTCGGCATAGCGCTCGACCGCGCCGAGGGTGGCGGAATCTTCGAATGCCAGCGGCATATGCACGATCCGGGAGGGCACCCGCATGCTCTCGATCGGTGGAAGGCTGTCCTCGAGCGCCACCAGCCGTTCGATCAGCTCGTCCTGCGCGATCACCAAGGGATCGAAGCGCACTTGCAGCGAGCGCACGCCCGGGGCGAGCTCGGTCACGCCGACGAAGCCACCGGCGCGAATCGCCTCCATCAGCGCATGCAGGCGAAAACGCAGGCGCAGGTCGAGCAGATTGTCGCCGTATTCGATCAGCACGTAGCGGTCGCCGGCACGGCGATAGTGAATTTCGGGGCGATCGAGAAGCTCCGGCAGGTGGGCCAGCAGCGTACGCGAGCGGTTGTCTTCGTCGGCCTCGAGCGCAGGCACCGCGCAGTGCTCCAACCGGGCTGCCTCGGCGACCGGGGATAGGGTCTCGATCTCGGCTTCCTGGACACGACGCAGCTCGAGGGCATCCTCATGACGGATCGGAACGAAGCGAATGGTGTCGCCCGGTTTGAGCTGGCCCACCTTCCAGAGCTCGGCCTCGCAGATCGTCACCGGGCAGACGAAGCCACCGAGGCTTGGACCGTCATGGGTGAGGATCACCGGCATGTCGCCGGTGAAATTGACCGCGCCAATCGCATATTCGCAGTCATGGACGTTGGAAGGATGCAGCCCCGCCTCGCCGCCGTTGTCGCGCGCCCAGGTAGGACGCGGCCCGATCAGCCGCACGCCGAGGCGGTTGGAGTTGTAGTGCACTTCCCAGTCGGTGGCGAAAAAACGTTCGATCGACTCCGCGGTGAAGTAGTCCGGTGCGCCGTGCGGCCCGTAGAGAACACCGATGCGCCACTCGATGCCGTATTCGGGCAGCAGGCTTGCGTCGAGCGCACGTGGCGCAGCGATCGGCGCCGGCGAGTCGCCTTCCACGCCTTCGCGGCCGATCGGCAGCCAGTCCCCCGCACGCAGCGTGCGCCCCGCATGACCGCCGAACTGGCCGAGCACGAAGGTCGAGCGGCTGCCGAGGTAGCTCGGGACGTCGAAGCCACCGCGCACCGCGAGATAGGTGCGACAGCCCGCCTGCGCCTTGCCGATCACCAGGGTATCGCCGGCCTGTACCGCGACCGGCGACCAGAACCCGGCCTCGCGGCGCTCACCTTCGGCGCTCTCGAGGTAGGCGTCGCACGGGGCACCGGTCAGTGCGATGACGCCCTCGGCGTGAAAACGCACGGAAGGACCGACCAGCGTGCACTCGAGCCCTGCGGCATGGGGGTGGTTGCCGACGATGCGATTGCCCAGGCGGAAGGCGCGATCGTCCATCGGTCCCGAAGGCGGCACGCCGACGTCCCAGTGGCCGAGCCGACCGGGATAGTCCTGCACCGTGGTGTAGGTGCCGGGAGCGATCACTTCGACGCCGAAAGGGGAAAACGCAAAGGTATCGAGGGCTCGGGTCGAGACCTCGCCCCGATCGAAGTCGGGATCTCTCACCACCGCGCGCAGATAGTCGAGGTTGGTGACGATACCTTGGATGCGAGTGGCATCGAGCGCTTGTCGCATCCGCGCCAGCGCCTCTTCGCGATCGGCACCGAAGGTGATCAACTTCGCGATCATCGGATCGAAGTGGCTCGACACCGAGCTTCCGCGCCCGATCCCACTATCGATACGCAGCCAGGAAGCGGGTTCGGGCCAACGCACCTCGGTGAGCTCGCCGGCGGAGGGGCGGAAGTTCTTCGCCGGGTCTTCGGCGTAGAGGCGGACCTCGATCGCCGCGCCCTTCGGCGCGACCGTCGCGTCGAGCACCGAGGCGTCACCCGCGGCGATACGCAGCATCCATTCGACCAGGTCGAAGCCGGTAACCATCTCGGTGATCGGATGCTCGACCTGCAGCCGGGTGTTGACCTCGAGGAAGTAGAAGGCGTCGCGGGCTTGATCGTAGATGAACTCGACGGTGCCCGCGCTCTGGTAGGCCACCTCTTCACCGAGCCGCACCGCGGCCTCGCACATCCGCTCGCGAGTGGCGGCAGGCAGCTTGGGCGCCGGCGTCTCCTCGACCACTTTCTGGTTGCGCCGCTGCAGCGAACAATCTCGCTCCCCCAGCGCGACTACACGGCCCCGACCGTCGCCGAATATCTGCACTTCGACGTGGCGGGCGTGATCGATGAAACACTCGAGAAATACACCCGCGTTGCTGAAATAGCTCTGGCCTAAGCGGGTCACTGAATCGAACGCCGCTTCGAGCTCGGCGGCATCGGCGCAGCGGGTAAGCCCGATGCCGCCACCTCCAGCGGTGCTCTTCAGCATCACCGGATAACCAAGCCGCTCGGCCTCCGCAAGGGCCTGGTCGCGATCAGCGAGCAGACCGCTGCCGGGCGCCAGCGGCACGCCCGCCCGCTCGGCGATCTCGCGGGCGGTGTGCTTGAGTCCGAAGCGAAGCATCTGATCCGGCGTGGGACCGATGAAAACGATGCCCGCGGCGGCGCACTCGGTGGCGAATTCGGCGTTTTCGGACAGGAAGCCGTAGCCTGGGATGATCGCCTCGCAACCGCTGGCCTTCGCCGCGGCGATGATCTTGTCGCCACGCAGATAGCTCTGCGCCGCACTTTCACCCTCAAGCGCAACCGCCTGGTCCGCAAGTTCGACGTGACGCGCATAGCGATCGGGCTCGGCGAAGACCGCGACCGACTCTATGCCCAGCCGCTTCAAGGTGTGGATGATGCGGACCGCTATCTCCCCACGGTTCGCGATCAGGACTCGGGTGAACATGGTAATGATGTCTCCTGCTCGGGGCGGATCAGCGATTGGGGTCGGCGATGAAGGCGCGCCAACCACCATAGGCGGTGATGTCTCGGGCACTGGGCAGCGCAGCACCTTCGCAGATGAATCCCTTGACCCAGCGACCGTCTTCGAGCTCGAGGTTGCCGATGCCGAGAGGCGCGGGAATTTCGGCGACGAACTCGCCGAAGCGCGCGGTGGGTACGTCCCACAGTTCGACGATGATCGCGCAGCCCTCCTCCCCATCCGCGCAGCGTGCAAGCCCAGGCTTCGGCGGCACGGTGCCGGCCAGGGCGTAGAGGCGATAGCGTGGGGCGGTCAGGGTCTGCTCGACCAGCCGTGCATCTCGGGTGATCAGCTGGAAGTTGAGCGGCATGCCGGTGAGATGGGCACCGACCACTGCGACGCGTACGCAGCCGGCAGCCTGCTCGACCTTTGCAACGCCCGGTGCAGGGCGCCCGGTGGCCCCCAGCGGTGCGGCCAGCGCCTGCTGCCAGCGGCGGGCGAAATGGGTCAGCGCGCGGTCGTGCCAGGCCGGGGCGATCAGGGTGATGCCGGCGGGCAAGCCATCGCTGCGAAAGTCCGCGGGCAGGGCCAGGGCGCTGAGGTCGGCCAGGTTGGTGAAGTTGGTATAGGTGCCGAACTGGGCGTTGTAGGCCACCGGCTGCTCGGCCATTTCGGCGATGGTGCGAATGGTAGGTGAAGTCGGTACCACCAAAGCGTCGAGGTCGTTGAGGACCTGCCCGATCGTGCGGCTCAGTTCGGCGCGACGATACTCGGCCTTGAACACATCCAGAGCGCTGTAAGTGAAGCCCTCCTGGACGATGCCACGCACGGTCGGTTCGATCGCGTCGCTGTCGGTCTCGAGCAGCGCTTCTACGGCGGCGGTGCGCTCGGCCACCCAGGGCCCCTGGTAAAGCTCTGCGGCAAGCTTGGCGAAGGGGGCATAGTCGATCTCGACCAGCTCGGCGCCGAGTGCCTCGAGACGCGAAATCGCCGCCGCGAACGCCGCTTCGGCCTGGGTATCGCCGAAGAACTCCAGCTTGTCGGGAATCCCGAGCCTGGGCGCGATCGGCAGCGCCACCGGGGCAGTGCCGGGGTGGCGCCTCGAGTAGGGGTCCTGCGGATCGTAGCCACCGGCGATCTCGGCCACGGTCTCGGCATCCTCGGCCGTGAGCGCGAATATTGAAATGCAATCGAGGGTACGGCAGGCGGGCACCAGCCCACGGTTGGAGAACCAGCCGCGGGTCGGCTTTAGCCCGACGATATTGTTGAACCCAGCAGGCACCCGGCCAGAGCCTGCGGTGTCGGTGCCAAGTGAGAACGGCACCAGTCCGCGAGCGACTACGCTGGCAGAACCGGCGCTGGAACCACCGCTGACGTAGCGTGGATCGAAGGCATTGGTCACCGCGCCGTAGGGAGAGCGGGTTCCGACCAGGCCGGTGGCGAACTGATCGAGGTTGGTCTTACCGATTGCGATCGCCCCCTGCGCCTGGAGCCGCGCAATCACCTCGGCGTCCTCGCTTGGAGCGTAGGCGAACTCGGGGCAGGCGGCGGTGGTATCGAAGCCAGCCACATCGATATTGTCCTTCACCGCGAACGGCACACCGAACAGCGAAAGCTGCTCTCCGGCCGCACGGCGCGCTTCGAGCGCTTGCCAGCGGGCGCTCAACCCATCGGTCGATAGCCTGGAGATCCAAGCGGTGTCATCGTCTTCGAGGCTCGCGAGCAGCGCTTCGAGACGCTCGAGCCCCCGTCCATCGAGTTGCCGCTCGCGCCATTCGCCGAGCGTCCAGCCGCGAAAGTCATCCATTCGGTCATCTGCCATGCAATCTGGTATCCCAGTTTGAATAGCAGGAAGCGTGCCAGTTCTTTCGCAGCGTCAGAGTGGCGGAGGTGAAGCAGCAGGTGGAGCAGAAGAGGCAGCGGAGGATGGAACAGGAATGGAGCGAGGCTACTGACCAGGCGAACATCCGCGCAAAGCCCGATACCACCCTGCCTTCGGGCGAGAAATCCGCCGGTGGCGAACGCGCGGCCGCTCGCCTGAGGGGCGCACGGATGGCGCTCAATTGAGCATCGGTTTCTTACTGCGTCGAGCTCGGGAAGAGCCTATGGCGACGCGCCATCCTGCGCAGAATCGGTGCACGGCCGCCGGGCCCTGCTCCATGGACGCGCAGCCAGGATGACGGGGTGCCATCCTGGCTGCGGAATCCGGCCCGGCTTCGGCGCGCGCTCTTTTTCGAAAGGGGGTGCTAATCGATCAGCATATGCCTGTGGCGCAGCGCATCCAATTCACCGGTCAGCTCCATGTTCTCCAGGAGGAAGTCGACGGTATCCTGCAGGCGCTCGGCATCCGCGGCCATCAGGTAAGCGAGCTGGCTGCGTGTGAAAGGCTCGTTGGCCAAGGGGGCGGCCAAGCGGTCATCGCTATTGGCATAGAAAATCGCCTCCGGGCTGTCGGTGATCATCACATCGACCTTCTTGGCCGCGACGGCTGGCGGGATATCCAGGTTGTTCTCGATCGACACGACCTCGGCTCGATGGATGCTGTCCCTCACGAATGCCTCATTGGTCCCACCTGGGTTGACCCCGATTCTGACATCAGCCTGGTCGATGTCTTCCAGCGAGGTGAAACGCTCGGCATTGTCGGCATGCACCAGAGGGGTCTTGCCATAGGTCAGGTAGGGAATGGAAAAGCGAGCCTCGAGCTGTCGGGCGATGGTGCGACTGATCCCCCCCATGCCGATATCGAAATTATCAGCCTTGAGGTCACCCATGAGCGTCGGCCAACTGGTTTCAACGAACTCGAGCTTCAATCCCATCTTGTCGGCCACGAGTTCGGCCATCTCGATATCGAAACCCTGGTACTCCCCCTCATCCAGATAGGTGAAAGGCTTGTAGTCTCCCGTAGTGCCGACTCGAAGAGTGCCACTATCGAGTATGGCGTCGAGATCACGTGCCATTACGCCAAGGCTGGAGGTCAATAACAGGGTTAGCAGAGCGAGTCGCAGCATCGGAGAAATCCTTCGCTTTATTGTGATTTCGGCTGCGCTGATTCAGCGTGTGATGGCTGCTCAGCGCTCGCCAGTATTCAACCCCTCGGCAGCGGCGTCAACGCTGCCATCATGTACTTTCCACGCCGTTTTCCGCCGCCGGGCGCCCCAAAAGGGAAAACCCCCGCACCAATCGGTGCGGGGGTTCTCGGGATGAATGCTTGACGATGACCTACTCTCACATGGGGAGACCCCACACTACCATCGGCGCTGAGCGGTTTCACTGCTGAGTTCGGCATGGGGTCAGGTGGGACCCGCTCGCTATGGTCGTCAAGCATATTCTGGCGCAAAGCCTGCCCATCAAGGCAAACTTCACTGATTCGTGGATCATGCTGGCCGAGATCGTCTCGTCGTATCCGTTGCTTCGTCTTTCGATGACCTGACCACTTGGGGTTATATGGTCAAGCCTCACGGACCATTAGTACACGTTAGCTCAAAGCGTTGACCGCTCTTCTACACCGTGCCTATCAACCTCGTCGTCTTCGAGGGTCCTTTAGGGGGCTCGAGGCCCCAGGGAAGTCTCATCTTGAAGGGGGCTTCCCGCTTAGATGCTTTCAGCGGTTATCCCGTCCGAACATAGCTACCCGGCAATGCCACTGGCGTGACAACCGGAACACCAGAGGTTCGTCCACTCCGGTCCTCTCGTACTAGGAGCAGCGCTTCTCAAACTTCCAACGCCCACGGCAGATAGGGACCGAACTGTCTCACGACGTTCTAAACCCAGCTCGCGTACCACTTTAAATGGCGAACAGCCATACCCTTGGGACCGACTTCAGCCCCAGGATGTGATGAGCCGACATCGAGGTGCCAAACACCGCCGTCGATGTGAACTCTTGGGCGGTATCAGCCTGTTATCCCCGGAGTACCTTTTATCCGTTGAGCGATGGCCCTTCCATACAGAACCACCGGATCACTAGAACCTACTTTCGTACCTGCTCGACCTGTCCGTCTCGCAGTCAAGCACCCTTATGCTCTTGCACTCAATGCACGATTTCCAACCGTGCTGAGGGTACCTTCGTGCTCCTCCGTTACTCTTTGGGAGGAGACCGCCCCAGTCAAACTACCCACCACACACTGTCCTTCCCCCGGATCACGGGGGCAAGTTAGAACGCCAATGATGCCAGGCTGGTATTTCAAGGTTGGCTCCCCCCGAACTGGCGTCCAGGGTTCATAGCCTCCCAGCTATCCTACACAAGCAACATCAGCGTCCAGTGTGAAGCTGTAGTAAAGGTTCACGGGGTCTTTCCGTCTAGCCGCGGGTACACTGCATCTTCACAGCGATTTCAATTTCACTGAGTCTCGGGTGGAGACAGTGTGGCCATCATTACGCCATTCGTGCAGGTCGGAACTTACCCGACAAGGAATTTCGCTACCTTAGGACCGTTATAGTTACGGCCGCCGTTTACCGGGGCTTCGATCAGGAGCTTCGCCTAAGCTAACACCATCAATTAACCTTCCGGCACCGGGCAGGCGTCACACCCTATACGTCCGCTTACGCGTTAGCAGAGTGCTGTGTTTTTAATAAACAGTTGCAGCCACCTGGACTCTTCGACCGGTTCGCGCTCCGAGAGCTAGTCTCTTCACCCTACGCCGGCGCACCTTCTCCCGAAGTTACGGTGCCATTTTGCCTAGTTCCTTCACCCGAGTTCTCTCAAGCGCCTTGGTATTCTCTACCTGACCACCTGTGTCGGTTTGGGGTACGGTCACACGTTACCTGAAGCTTAGAGGCTTTTCCTGGAAGCGTGGCATCAACGGCTTCCCAGTTCCGAAAAACTGGTTCGTCTCGTATCTCGGCTTTGAATCTCCGGATTTGCCAGGAGATTCGGCCTACCTACTTTTACCCGGACAACCAACGCCGGGCCCGCCTAGCCTTCTCCGTCCCCCCATCGCAGTAACGTCTGGTACGGGAATATTGACCCGTTTCCCATCGACTACGCCTTTCGGCCTCGCCTTAGGGGCCGACTCACTCTGCTCCGATTGACGTCGAACAGAAACCCTTGGTCTTCCGGCGGGGGTGGTTTTCACACCCCTTGTCGTTACTCATGTCAGCATTCGCACTTGTGATACCTCCAGCAGACCTTACGATCCACCTTCGCAGGCGTACACAACGCTCCTCTACCGCATGCCTGCATCCTTAAGCCTACTCCCTTCACGCGCAACGCCACCCACTCGACGTTCGTGGATGGCTTTCACTCGCTGCGCTCGTGCAAGCGAATAGTCTTAAGTGATGCAGGCACACCCGTAGCTTCGGCATCTGGTTTGAGCCCCGTTACATCTTCCGCGCAGGCCGACTCGACTAGTGAGCTATTACGCTTTCTTTAAAGGATGGCTGCTTCTAAGCCAACCTCCTAGCTGTCTAAGCCTTCCCACATCGTTTCCCACTTAACCAGAATTTTGGGGCCTTAGCTGACGGTCTGGGTTGTTTCCCTTTTCACGACGGACGTTAGCACCCGCCGTGTGTCTCCCACGCTGCACTCATCGGTATTCGGAGTTTGCCTCGGGTTGGTAACCCGGGATGGGCCCCTAGCCGAAACAGTGCTCTACCCCCGATGGTGATACGTGAGGCGCTACCTAAATAGCTTTCGAGGAGAACCAGCTATCTCCGAGCTTGATTAGCCTTTCACTCCGATCCACAGGTCATCCGAATCTTTTTCAACAGATCCCGGTTCGGTCCTCCAGTTGATGTTACTCAACCTTCAACCTGCCCATGGATAGATCGCCCGGTTTCGGGTCTATTCCCAGCAACTATGTCGCCCATTTAAGACTCGGTTTCCCTACGCCTCCCCTATACGGTTAAGCTCGCTACTGAGAATAAGTCGCTGACCCATTATACAAAAGGTACGCAGTCACAGGACTTGCCTGCTCCCACTGCTTGTACGCACACGGTTTCAGGATCTATTTCACTCCCCTCGCCGGGGTTCTTTTCGCCTTTCCCTCACGGTACTGGTTCACTATCGGTCAGCCAGGAGTATTTAGCCTTGGAGGATGGTCCCCCCATGTTCAGACAGGGTTTCACGTGCCCCGTCCTACTCGTTTTCACACCCTATGCCCTTTCATGTACGGGGCTATCACCCGCTACGGCCCGACTTTCCAGACGGTTCCACTAGAACATAAGCTGCTTAAGGGCTTCTCCCCGGTCGCTCGCCGCTACTGGGGGAATCTCAATTGATGTCTTTTCCTCGGGGTACTTAGATGTTTCAGTTCTCCCGGTTCGCCTCCGTACGTTATGTATTGGCGTACGGATACCGACCTTCTGGCCGGTGGGTTTCCCCATTCAGAAATCGCTGGATCAAAGGTCATTTGCCACCTCCCCAACGCTTATCGCAGGCTATCACGTCTTTCATCGCCTCTGGCTGCCAAGGCATCCACCGTGTGCGCTTAATCGCTTGACCATATAACCCGAAGGGGTCTGGTCACCGATCAACGAAAACAATTTCGCCGGATACGCTTGAGACGTATCTCTCTGCCCGCCTTGCGGCCGGCAGGCCAGCGTTCACGACACGAGGTCTCCACCCCGGTGTTCGCGCTGGACTTGGTCAGCATGATCCACATTGTTAAAGAGCGTACTGTCGCGAAGACAGTCGGAAACCCACGTCTTCCTCTTGATCCGGAGGACATTGGTTTGCGACTGGCATCGGTATTTTCTTCGTTGGCCTGGACAGCGACCTCGATTCAAACGAATCGATGGTGGAGCCTAGCGGGATCGAACCGCTGACCTCCTGCGTGCAAAGCAGGCGCTCTCCCAGCTGAGCTAAGGCCCCGTTGTCGTCACCGCTCTCACAGATCCAACCAGGAGAATGGTGGGTCTGGGCAGATTCGAACTGCCGACCTCACCCTTATCAGGGGTGCGCTCTAACCAACTGAGCTACAGACCCAGCTTCGGGCACTCAGAGCTTACCTTCGGCATACTTCGAACTGCCGACCTCACCCTGCTTTCCACAAGGTCAGGGGATGCGCTCCAACCAACCGAGCTACAGACCCAAGCCGGGGCCGTAGACCCTTAGTACTTCGCTCTTGCTTTCGATCAGGCAATTTGGTGTGGGTACTCGGCTCAACCACGGCGCTGTCGTTTAAGGAGGTGATCCAGCCGCAGGTTCCCCTACGGCTACCTTGTTACGACTTCACCCCAGTCATGAACCACACCGTGGTGACCGTTCTCCCGAAGGTTAAACTAGCCACTTCTGGTGCAATCCACTCCCATGGTGTGACGGGCGGTGTGTACAAGGCCCGGGAACGTATTCACCGCGACATTCTGATTCGCGATTACTAGCGATTCCGACTTCATGGAGTCGAGTTGCAGACTCCAATCCGGACTGAGGCGAGCTTTCTGGGATTGGCTTCACGTCGCCGCTTCGCAACCCTCTGTACTCGCCATTGTAGCACGTGTGTAGCCCTACCCGTAAGGGCCATGATGACTTGACGTCGTCCCCACCTTCCTCCGGTTTGTCACCGGCAGTCTCCTTAGAGTTCCCGACCGAATCGCTGGCAAATAAGGATAGGGGTTGCGCTCGTTACGGGACTTAACCCAACATTTCACAACACGAGCTGACGACAGCCATGCAGCACCTGTCTCAGAGTTCCCGAAGGCACCCATCCATCTCTGGATAGTCCTCTGGATGTCAAGGGTAGGTAAGGTTCTTCGCGTTGCATCGAATTAAACCACATGCTCCACCGCTTGTGCGGGCCCCCGTCAATTCATTTGAGTTTTAGCCTTGCGGCCGTACTCCCCAGGCGGTCAACTTAGTGCGTTAGCTGCGCCACTAAATCCTCAAGGGATCCAACGGCTAGTTGACATCGTTTACGGCGTGGACTACCAGGGTATCTAATCCTGTTTGCTACCCACGCTTTCGCGCCTCAGCGTCAGTGTCAGTCCAGAAGGCCGCCTTCGCCACTGGTATTCCTCCCGATCTCTACGCATTTCACCGCTACACCGGGAATTCTACCTTCCTCTCCTGCACTCAAGTCCGCCAGTTCCAAATGCTGTTCCCAGGTTGAGCCCGGGGCTTTCACATCTGGCTTAACAGACCGCCTACGCGCCCTTTACGCCCAGTAATTCCGATTAACGCTCGCACCCTCCGTATTACCGCGGCTGCTGGCACGGAGTTAGCCGGTGCTTCTTCTGCGAGTAACGTCCCCCCTCCAGGGTATTAACCCAAAGGCGTTCCTCCTCGCTGAAAGTGCTTTACAACCCGAAGGCCTTCTTCACACACGCGGCATGGCTGGATCAGGGTTGCCCCCATTGTCCAATATTCCCCACTGCTGCCTCCCGTAGGAGTCTGGGCCGTGTCTCAGTCCCAGTGTGGCTGATCATCCTCTCAGACCAGCTACGGATCGTCGCCTTGGTAGGCCTTTACCCTACCAACTAGCTAATCCGACATGGGCTCATCCGATAGCGGAAGGTCCGAAGATCCCCTCCTTTCTCCCGTAGGACGTATGCGGTATTAGCGTGCGTTTCCACACGTTATCCCCCTCTACCGGGCAGATTCCCATGCATTACTCACCCGTCCGCCGCTCGCCACCAGGGAGCAAGCTCCCCGTGCTGCCGCTCGACTTGCATGTGTTAGGCCTGCCGCCAGCGTTCAATCTGAGCCATGATCAAACTCTTCAGTTTAAATCTTGCTGCCCCCCACCTTCGAAAAAGCGGACGGCTTAGCCTGGCTCGACAGAGCTGTTACATCGACAAACGATGGATCGCTTGCCTTTGTGGTCGCTGCCTCGATGCCTGACTGGATACATCAGTGACGTTGCCGTCTCATCGAGCCGAGCGCCCACACAAATTGCCTGATCGACTTGTTAAAGAGCGTCTCGTCGCGGGCTGAACCTGGCTTCGAAGAAGCGTGCCCTGCGTCGAGTGGATGAGCATTCTACTCAGAAACGCTTTGGTGTCAACCACTTCCTTGAGGAAGCGTCGTTCGGAACCAGCCAACCACCCGCTCCCGAACCAACCTGAAACACCAAAACAATCAATGACTTGCTCTTCCCGCTGCGGGTTAACCCCGGTCAGCGAGGGCGTACTTTATAGACCCCCTCGCCACTTGGCAAGTCCTTTCCGCAGGTTTTTGACCCAAAGGGGCAGTTTCATCGCGTTGAAAACAGCAGACGCCCCGGGATGCAGGGCGTCTCGAGCGTGAAGCATCGTCGAAGATCGAAGGCGTTAGCGCTCTTCTTGCCTGCGAACGTTACGCACCAGCGCCATGATCGGGCCTGAAAGGGCATAGCCGCTGAACAGTATCAGGAGTACCACGGAAGGCTGCAGGGAAATGACGACGAAAGCGAGCACGATGGCCAACAGCGCGACGAAGGGGACCGGACTGCGGAAATCGATCTCCTTGAAGCTGTAGTAGCGAATGTTGCTGACCATCAGGATGCCCATCACCGCCACGATCAGCGCCATCAACAGATCGAAAGCGAAGGCGTCGATTTCGAAGCTATCGAATGCCCATACGCAGCTGGCCACCATGGCCGCCGCCGAGGGGCTCGGCAGACCGATGAACCATTTCTTGTCGACGCTGCCGATCTGGACGTTGAAGCGCGCCAGACGCAGCGCGGCACCCGCGACGAAGATGAACGCACAGATCCAGCCGAACTTGCCGAGCGACTGCAGCGACCAGCTGAAGGCCACCACCGCGGGCGCGACACCAAAGGAGAGCATATCGGAAAGGCTGTCGTACTCGGCCCCGAAGGCGCTTTGGGTATTGGTCATCCGCGCCACCCGGCCATCGAACCCATCGAGCACCATGGAGACGAAGATCGCGATCGCTGCGGTGGAGAAATCATTGTTGAGCGCGGAAACGACAGCGAAGAACCCGGCGAACAGTGCCGAAGTGGTGAACAAGTTGGGCAGCAGATAGATCCCCTTGCGGCGCACCGTCTTGCCATCCTGCACGACCTCCTCGACGACTTCGGTATCCTCGCGGAAATCACGAAAAGGATCGCTCGGCTTGCAGCGATTCGGCGCATCCTCTGCCTGCGCTTCCGGCCTGGATGCATCAGTACGCTCATTGGGGTCATGCGACATGAAAACTGTTCCTTAAATCACGCCCGCCTCGCTCGATGAGGAAACGGGAAACGGTTCATCACACGAGGCGATGAACCAGAGTAACCAGCATGCAGGATATCCATACCTTGATGAGACGTCACGCGTGGGTAAACGAGCCCGCCAATCCGATGGTCGCTGCCCGCCTTGGGAGATCGGATCCGGCATGACAGGGCGGCACGCCGAGCGCGGATCAGCAGCGTGCGGCTCCCGCGCCGGGCCGTGGACCAAAGAATAGCGGCCGCAGCCGAACACCCACCGCGTTGCCGAAGAAAGCAGCGATCAACCACACCCAGCCGTGCAGGCTGCCGGAGGCGATGCCGCTGAAGTAGGCGCCGATGTTGCAACCATAGGCGAGACGCGCCCCATAGCCGAGCAGCAGCCCGCCAACCACCGCGGCGACCAGCGAGCGCACGGGAATCCGCAGGCTCGGCGCGAACCGCCCGGCCAGCGAAGCCGCCAGCATCGCGCCAATGATGATGCCGACATCCATCACCGTAGTGATGTCATACCAGACGCTCTGGGACAACGCTCGAGCGTTGTTGGGCATCTGCCAATAGGCCCACGCACTCGGATCGACGCCCAACCACTGCGCGCCTTTGGCCCCCCATAGCGCAAAAGCGCTGGTGATGCCCCAGGGGCGCCCGGAGAGCGCGAGGGTGATGAAGTTGAGCACCGCCAGCGCCAGCGCGCCGAACAGCAGCGGCCAGGGACCACGCAGCCAACGAGAGCCCCCATGACGAGGAGCCTCGGGCTCCTTCTCGAGCGAACCATGGCGACGCTTTTCAAGCATCACGGTAAGCAACGCGATCAGCGCGAAGAGCGCCAGGCTCGAACTGATTCCGCCGACCGGGCCTAGGGTGTCGACCAAGGTGACCGGTGCGAAATGCGGGAGCGCCGCCCACCAGTCGAAATGGATCGTCGCCAACAGCGAGCCGATGATGAAGAAGGCCAGCGTCACCAGCATCCGCGCGTTGCCACCCCCGACGGTGAACAGGGTCCCTGATGCACAGCCACCGCCAAGCTGCATGCCGATGCCGAAGATGAAAGCCCCGAAGACCACCGAGACGCCTATCGGCGCCAACAGCCCGGTGACCGGCTGGCCGAACAGAGTGCCCGAAGCGAGCGCGGGGAAGAACAAGACCACTGCCAGCGACAGCATTGCCATCTGGGCACGCAGACCTCGACCGCGCCGTTCGGTGATGAATACCCGCCAGGCGGAAGTGAATCCGAAAGCGGCGTGATAGAGCACCAACCCGAGCGCACCGCCGACGATGAGCAGCGCCCCCTGGACCGGCCCCACCTGCTCGCCAAGCCAGAGCGCACCGACTATCAATAGCGCGACGGTTGCCACGACCAACGGCCGCAGCGGAGGACGAGTGACGGAATCAGCGATCGATGTACTCATGGCTCAGCGTTCCTACAAGAACTGGGTAGCTATCGGCAAAGCTTAGCGCTATCGGATGGGAATCTCAGACGAAGCGTCCAAGTCCCACGGCGCTGCGCAGACGATCGACGAACGGTGCCGCCTGAGCCCGGGCGCGTTCAGCACCTTTGCGCAGAAGCGCTTCGATATGCGCTGGGTCCTCGAGCAGTGCCTGATAGGTCTCGCGAGGAGCCCGCAGCTGTTCGTTAAGGGTTTCGAACACGATGTTCTTGGCCTCGCCCCAGCCGATGCCTTCGGCATAGCGCTGGCGCATCGCATCGCTCGCGCCGCGGTCGACGAAAGCGCTGTAGATCTGGAACAACGTGCAGCCGTCGGGATCCTTGGGCTCCCCAGGCTCGAGCGAGTTGGTCTTGATCTTGCGCACCAGCTTCAAAAGCTGCTTTTCGGTGCTGAACAGCGCGATGGTATTGTCATAGCTTTTCGACATCTTGCGCCCGTCGAGCCCGTTGAGCACCTGCACCCGCTCGTCGACCTGCGCCTCTGGCAAGGTGAAGAAATCGCCTTTGTAGAGGTGGTTGAAACGTCCCGCGATGTCGCGCGCCATTTCGATGTGTTGGATCTGGTCACGGCCGACCGGCACCCGATTGGCGTTGAACAGCAGGATGTCGGCGGCCATCAGCACCGGATAGCTGAACAACCCCATGGTGATGCCACGATCAGGATCCGGACTACCGGAGCTCTCGTTGTCGGCGACCGCGGCCTTGTACGCATGCGCGCGGTTCATCAGCCCCTTGGCGCAAACGCAGGTCAAAAGCCAGGTCAGCTCATTGACTTCGGGCACGTCGGACTGCCGATAGAAGATCGCATTGTCCGTGTCCAAACCGAGCGCGAGCCAGGTCGCGGCGATCTCGAGCCGCGAGCGCTGAACCCGGGCCGGATCCTGGGCCTTGATCAGCGCGTGCAGATCGGCGAGGAAGTAATAGGATTGGACGCCTGGATCCTGGCTTGCCTCGATCGCCGGGCGGATGGCGCCGACATAGTTGCCGAGATGGGGCGTGCCTGTGGTGGTGATGCCGGTGAGAACGCGGGTCTTGGTCATTGGAGAACGCTGTCGCTTACCCAAGTCTGTACGAGTTTCGAACCGCCAGCCAAGAAGGCCGGCGGAGACTCGTGCCAGTGTACTACAGCTGTACTAAGGCGTCGGGGCTTCGCGGATCAGCGGATCAACGCACGCGAATCGATCGCCTCGAGCCCGAAGGCGGCGGCGATCTCTCCACGGGTCAGCACACCTTCGTGCGCATTGAGTCCGGACAAGAAGTTGCCGTTTTCCCGAAACGCCCTGCGCCACCCCTTGTCGGCCAGGGCAGCGACGTATGGCAAGGTCGCGCTGGTCAGCGCCTGGGTGGCCGTCCTCGGCACCGCACCCGGCATATTGGCGACGCAGTAATGGTTGATTCCATCGACCAGATAGGTGGGATTGTCATGGGTGGTCGGCCGGCTGGTCTCGAAGCAGCCGCCCTGGTCGATCGCGACGTCGACCAACACGCTCCCCGGGCGCATTTGCGCAAGCTGGGCCCGCTTGACCAGCTTCGGCGCCGCCGCTCCGGGAACCAGGACCGCACCGATCACCAGATCGGACTCCCGAATGGCCGCGGCGAGCGCGTCCTGGGTCGAATAGACCGTGCGCAAGCGCCCTCCATAGCGCTGGTCGAGCGCCTCGAGCCGCGCCAGGGAGAGATCGAACACGCTGACCTCGGCTCCCAAGCCAAGCGCCATACGGGCTGCGTTCTCACCCACTACGCCAGCGCCGATCACCGTCACCTTCGCAGGCGCCACTCCGGGGACGCCGGAAATCAGGATCCCAGCCCCACCCTGGGCGCGCTCCAGGCTATGAGCGCCGGCCTGCACCGACATACGCCCCGCCACGCGACTCATCGGCGCGAGCAGCGGCAGCCGTCCTTCGGCATCGGTAACGGTCTCGTAAGCGATCGACGTAGCCCGACTCTCGAGCAGCCCCTCGGTCAGCGCTCGATCGGCGGCAAGGTGGAGATAGGTGAACAGCATTTGACCAGCACCGAGCCGGGCGACCTCGCCGCGCTGTGGCTCCTTGACCTTGACGATCAGCTCCGCCTCGCTCCAGAGCCTATCGACCTCCACCGTCAACTCCGCACCGGCGTCGCCGTACTCGGCGTCGCTGAAGCCCGCCCCCGCGCCCGCTCCGCGCTCGACCATCACCCGGTGGCCTCGCGCCACGAGCTCACCCACCCCCGACGGGGTCAGGGCGACCCGATACTCATGGCTCTTGATCTCCTTGGGCAGCGCGATCTTCATCTTCACCTCCAGATTCGCATCGATACACCCTGAGCATAGCGAAACGATCCAGACACCGCGGCCGAACCCCATTTCCATGCGCGACTCATTGGTCGCAGCCGTGAAAGGGCTCAGTCGCGGAAGACGCGCACACCCAGCGCCTTGAGATAAGCGGTCTCGGGGATCGCCGGATGCACGGGATGATCCGGCCCTTGACGGCCATCGAAGAGAATCTGCGCATGGCGATCCTGATGGCGAGCAGCGCCCCTCACCACGTCGACCAACCGCTCGGGCGCCAGGTGCATCGAGCAGGAGGCCGAGACCAGCAGGCCATCACGCCCCAGCAGCCGCATCGCCTCGCGGTTGAGCCGTCCATAGGCGCGCTCCCCGTTGGGAATGTCCTTGCGCTTACGGATGAAGGCGGGAGGGTCGAGCACCACGATGTCGAACTGCTCGCCGGCAGCCTTGAGTGAGGCCAGCGCTTCGAAGGCGTCGGATTCGAGCGTCGAAACCCGCTCGGCGACACCGTTCAGCTCGGCATTGCCGGCGACCGCCTCGAGCGCACGAGCGGAGCTGTCGACACAGACCACCTGGGAGGCGCCATGCGCCGCGGCCTGCACGCCCCAGCCACCCACGTAGCTGAACACATCGAGCACCCGCTGCCCTTGGACCAGCCCGTTGAGCCAGGCGCGATTGACGCGGTGGTCGTAGAACCAGCCGGTCTTCTGCCCATCGACGGCCGAAGCCCGGAAGCGTACGCCGTTCTCCTCGAGCTCGATCTCACCGTCGAACTCGCCCTTGACCACCTCCACGCCCTGCTCGAGCTGCTCGAGACGGCGCCCGCTCGAATCATTGCGCAGTACGATGACGCGAGGCTTGAGCACTTTTTCGAGTGCATCGACGATCTCGTCTCGCAGCCGATCCATGCCCAGGGTATTGAGCTGCACCACCAGGACATCGCCGAAACGGTCGATCACAAGGCCCGGCAGCAGGTCGCCCTCGCCATGTATCAGCCGGTAGAAAGGCTTGTCGAACAAGCGCTGGCGCAGCCCGAGCGCCTGCTTGAAGCGATGGACCAGCAGCGAGCGATCGAGCCGCAGAGAGGGGTCGCGTGACACCACTCGTGCACAGATGAGCGAATTGGGATTGACATAGGCGACACCGATCGCGCGCCCGTTGGCCTCTTCGACCAAGGCCTGGGCGCCGGCTTCGAAACCTTTCAACGGCGTTACCGCGATATCGATTTCGTTGGAGTAGAGCCACAGGTGACCGGCCTTCAAGCGGCGATCGGCATTTTTCTTCAAGCGCAAGCGTTGAGTCACGGCAAGGAATTCCTGAAAAGGGAGGGCGATGGTTCAGCGCTGGCAGGTCGCGCAGAACACGCTGGCCCGCTGCCCCAGGGTGACCTGGAGCAACGGGGCCGCACAGCGGCGGCAAGGCTCGCCAGCGCGACCGTAGACGTTGAGTCTTTGAGCGAAGTAGCCCGGTTCACCCTGGCCGCTGACGAAATCGCGCAGCGTGGTGCCACCCTGCTCGATCGCCGCGGCAAGCACCTGCTTGATCGCAACGCAGAGCAACCGGTAGCGCTCGAGCGAAATACGACCCGCCGCGCGGCGCGGATCGATGCCGGCGATGAACAGCGCCTCGGCGGCATAGATATTGCCGACGCCGACCACCACCGCGTTGTCCATGATGAAGGTCTTCACCGCCGCGCGCTTGCCCCTCGACAGCCGATGGAGGCGATCCCCATCGAAGTCATCGGAGAGCGGCTCTGGGCCGAGGCGAATCAGTCGGCGATCGGCCAAGGGGTCGCCGGTGATGAAGTCGAGCGCGCCGAAACGGCGAGGATCATGGTAGCGCAGCAGCCAGCCCGAACTCATCCTCAGCTCGATGTGGTCGTGCCGCTTGGGCGCGTCCTGGCCTCGGGTCAGGCGCAGGCTGCCGGACATGCCCAGATGCCAAAGCAAGTGCCCCCCACCGACCGGCAGCAGCAGGTACTTCGCCCGGCGCATGATCGACCCCACCCGCTCACCGACGACACGCTCGGCGAGATCCGCGGGTACCGGCGAGCGCAGGCGCGACTCGCGCACCGTCACTTCCTCGATACGTTCGTTCTCG
This sequence comes from Halotalea alkalilenta, assembly GCF_001648175.1. Taxonomy (NCBI): domain Bacteria; kingdom Pseudomonadati; phylum Pseudomonadota; class Gammaproteobacteria; order Oceanospirillales; family Halomonadaceae; genus Halotalea; species Halotalea alkalilenta. The sequence continues at coordinate 4,188,669 of NZ_CP015243.1, forward strand.
ACGAAGGGAGCGATTCCGCGCCTGGTGGTTTCGACTTCGGGCAGTTCGGGCATGGGGCTCTTTGCTCCCGGTGAACGACCAGATACGAAGAACCCGGCGCTGGGCCGGGTTCCGCGTCACCGACAAAAGCCGAGCGGGCGCCTTGCGGCGCCGAACTCAGGCTTGCGATCCGAAAGGACCGCGGCGGCTTACTTGATCTTCGCTTCGCGGTAGATCACGTGCTTGCGCACGACCGGGTCGAACTTCTTGAATTCCAACTTGTCAGGCGTATTACGCTTGTTCTTGTTGGTGGTGTAGAAGTGACCGGTACCTGCAGAGGAGACCAGCTTGATCTTGTCACGCATGATGATGCTCTCCGGCTCTCAACGAGCTTGATGAACGTGGACGAGACTCGGCCCGGCGGGCGCTGATGCCATCAGGGTCGCCTAATGCGACCCAATGGCAAAATCAGACGCGCTCGCCGCGGGCGCGCAGCTCGCTGAGGACCTGCTCGATGCCTTTCTTGTCGATGATGCGCATTCCCTTGGAGGATACGCGCAGCTTGACGAAGCGTTTCTCGCCTTCGACCCAGAAGCGATGGGTGTGCAGGTTCGGAACGAACCGGCGACGCGTCTTGCGCTGGGAGTGTGAAACGTTGTTACCCGTCACCGGACGCTTGCCGGTGACCTGACATACCTGGGACATGCGTGCCTCCAACCGTTAGCCTGGCCGATCGAACTCGTGGGTGACGGGTCCAACCAGAAATCGTCTGTTCGAAGCGAACCCGCAACGGCCCGGTCGAGCAATCTCGATCGATCGCTTTCGCGAAGCCTCGTCACGGACGTATCTACGGGGATACTCGACCACTAACGCAAACACAAAGGGGCGGTGATCGTCGCGACGCACGGGAAGATTCGAATACCAAATTGACCTTGATGATGCCACGGGAACCAATGCGTCGATGAACGCTGAGAGGAACTCACCACGGGCACCTTAGATATCAAAGGCCGCATTTTATAGCAGAACGCGGGACAAGCGGCAACCCTGGGATGTCACAACCAGCCACGCTCCGCGAACGAGGTCATCTCGCCATCCCCGATGACGAAGTGGTCAAGCACCCGTACATCGACCAGCCCAAGCGCCTCGCGCAACCGGTGGGTGATGCGCCGGTCCGCTTCGCTCGGCTCAGAGACGCCGGACGGGTGGTTGTGGGCGAAGATGACCGCACCGGCGCCCAGCGCCAGGGTTCGCTTGACCACCTCGCGAGGATAGACCGCGGCGGCATCGAGCGTACCGCTGAACAGCCGCTCGAAACGCAGCATTCTATGCTGGTTATCGAGAAACATCGCCGCGAACACCTCGTGATCGAAATCTCGCATCTGCGCGTGCAGGAACTGACGCACAGCGCCTGGGGAATCGAAAGCGCTCGAGCGCATCAGCTGCGCTTCATAGTGCCGCCTCGCAAGCTCCAGCGCGGCCTGGAGCGTCACGTAGGCCGCCTCGCCCAAGCCATGACCGGCACAGAAGCGAGCGCGATCGGCGTCCAGCAGCGGCCTCAGGCCATCGAACTCGATGAGACGATCGCGGGCGAGATCCACCGCGGAGCGCCCGGCGACGCCGACCCTCAGGAAGATCGCCAACAGCTCCGCGTCCGACAGTGCGGCACACCCGTGGCGGAGAAGTTTTTCCCGGGGCCGTTCGGCCAGCGGCCATTGCTTGATGCTCATCTGCATTTCCCCCGGTGCGACTCGATACCCCTTCATCGGCATCGCCGCGGGTCGATTGACCCCCGGGTCGTTCCCAGCAATGACTCGCAGGCGCGATCAGCCGACAGGCTGATATACTCCGGCGGACGCGCGTCAAATGATCCCTGCGTTCATCCAGGTAGAACGCTCCACCACGAAACGAAGGAAGCTGAGACATGGTCAAGCTGGTACTCGTCCGTCACGGCGAAAGCGAGTGGAACAAGGCCAACCTGTTCACTGGTTGGGTCGATGTCGACCTCTCGGAACAGGGCGTCGAGGAAGCCAAACGCGCCGGTCGTCGGCTCAAGGCGGCGGGGCTTAGCTTCGACATCGCCTATACCTCGGTGCTCAAACGGGCGATCAAGACGCTCCACTATGCGCTCGAAGAACTCGATCAGCTGTGGATCGAGGAGCACAAGTCGTGGCGGCTCAACGAGCGCCACTATGGCGGCCTGTCAGGACTCGACAAAAAAGAGACGGCGGAGAAATACGGCGCCGAGCAGGTGCATATCTGGCGCCGCAGCTACGATGAACTGCCCCCCCTGCTCGACCGCGACAGCCCTTATCATCCGGCCAACGATCCGCGTTACAAAGACCTCGATCCGCGCTCGCTGCCGTCCGGTGAGAACCTCAAGGTGACCCTGGAACGGGTGATCCCCTTCTGGCAGGATCGCATCGCCCCACAGCTTCGCGACGGTCGTACCGTGCTGGTTGCCGCCCACGGCAACAGCCTGCGAGCGCTGGTGAAGTATCTCGAGTCGATCAGCGACGAAGAGATCATGAACCTCAACATCCCCACCGGCGTGCCATTGGTCTACGAGCTCAGTGACGACCTCGCGGTGGAGAAAAAGTACTACCTCGAGCGCGACTGAGCGACCCGACGTCGTAGTGCTCTACCCTGGCCCCGGGAGATAACGATGTTCGCCTCTCACCGCACCGGCACCTTGCTCGGCACTCGCATCCTGCTCGGCGTCAGCGGCGGCATCGCCGCCTACAAGAGCGCGGTGCTCGCGCGCCTGTTGAAAAAAGCAGGGGCCGAGGTGCGGGTGGTGATGACCGAAGGCGCCCAAGCTTTCATCCAGCCGCTCACCTTCCAGGCGCTTACCGGCGAACCGGTGGGGACGTCGCTGCTGGACCCGGAGGCCGAGGCGGGCATGGGGCATATCGAGCTCGCTCGCTGGGCCGAACTGATCCTGATCGCGCCGGCCAGCGCCAATCTCATCGCCCGTCTCTCCAGGGGACACGCCGATGACCTGCTCACCACGCTGTGCTTGGCGAGCGGCGCCGAGCGCATGCTTGCACCGGCGATGAACCAGCAGATGTGGGCCCATCCCGCGGTGCAGGAGAACGTCGACAGGCTGAAGGCCCAGGGCTGGGGGATCCTCGGCCCGGACGCGGGCGAGCAGGCCTGCGGCGATATCGGTAGCGGACGGATGATGGAGCCGGAAGCGATCATCGATACGCTCCAGGCCTCGCCGGGCCAGCGTCCGGCGGAAGGTCTCGAGATAGTCATCACCGCCGGCCCGACCCGGGAGGCCATCGACCCGGTTCGCTACCTGACCAACCACAGCTCCGGCAAGATGGGCTATGCCCTCGCCGCCGCCGCCCAAGCGCTCGGCGCCACTGTCACGCTGATCAGCGGGCCGGTGCGGCTGGCCACCCCGCCCGGCGTGGCGCGAGTCGATGTCGACAGCGCAGAGCAGATGCTCGATGCCGCCGAACGCGCAGCCATGACGGCGGACATCTTCATCGCTGCCGCGGCGGTGGCGGACTACCGTCCGGCCACCGCCGCGGAGCAGAAGATCAAGAAAGGCAGCGAAGACGAGCTGGTCCTGCGCCTGATCAAGAACCCAGACGTCGTTGCCACCATCGCGGCAGGCGAGAACGCCCCCTTCACCGTGGGGTTCGCCGCGGAGACCGAGGCGCTCGAGCATCACGCGCTCGACAAACTCGAGCGCAAGCGGCTGATGATGATCGTCGCCAACCAGGTCGGCGGCGGCCTCGGCTTCGACCGCGACGACAACGCAGCGACGCTTTACTGGCGCGAACCAGAAGAGCAGATACGCAGCGAGCGCTTCGACGCCCAGCCCAAGAGCGCGCTGGCCGAGAAGCTGATCATGCGGATCGTTGCCCACTATCGCAGCGCGACAAGCGCCTGAACCCATACCCAGAACCAGGAGAGCACTTCGATGCCACGCATTGAAGTCAGGATTCTCGATCCTCGACTCAAGGACCACCCCCTGCCCCATTACGCCACCGCTGGCAGCGCCGGCATGGACCTGCGCGCCCTCCTCGATGCCCCGCTGACGCTGGCGCCCGGGGAGTGCGAGCTGGTGCGCACCGGGCTCGCCCTGCACATCAAGGACCCGGCCTACGCGGGCCTGGTACTGCCACGTTCAGGGCTGGGCCACAAGCGAGGCATCGTGCTCGGCAACCTGGTCGGGCTGATCGATGCCGATTATCAAGGCGAACTGATGATTTCGGTGTGGAACCGGGGCCTGGAAACGGTCACCATCGAACCCTTCGAGCGCATCGCCCAGTACGTACTGGTGCCGGTACTCAAGGCCGAGCTCGAAGTGGTCGAATCGTTCGAGGCCAGCACCCGCGGAGAGGGTGGTTTCGGCCACTCCGGTCGCCACTGACGAAGGCCAGGACACAAGAGATCATCGCAATGTACCAACAAGGACATGACCCGGCCTCGGTGGTGGAGATACTCTCCGAGGCGCTGCCCTACATCCAGCGCTATGCCGGCAAGACCATCGTGGTCAAGTACGGTGGCAACGCCATGACCGACGATACCCTGGTCGACTCATTCGCCCGAGACATCGTGCTGATGAAGACCGTTGGGCTCAATCCGGTGGTAGTGCACGGCGGTGGGCCGCAGATCGGCATCCTGCTCGAGCGACTGGGCATCGAGTCACGCTTCGTCGACGGCATGCGCGTCACCGACGCCGCTACCATGGACGTGGTCGAAATGGTCCTCGGCGGCCAGGTCAACAAGAGCATCGTCAACCAGATCAATCTCGCTGGCGGCAAGGCGATCGGCCTGACCGGAAAGGACAATGCCCAGATTCGCGCCCGCCGGCTGAAGATCGAGCGTCGCTCTCCCGAGCTGAGCGCGCCGGAGATCATCGACATTGGCCATGTCGGCGAGATCACCAGGATCTCGACCGACCTGATCGAGATGCTCACCCAGGCGGACTACATCCCGGTGATCGCACCGATCGGCGTCGATGACCAAGGAAACTCCTACAATATCAACGCCGACGTGGTCGCCGGCCGCATCGCCGAGGCGCTCAGCGCCGAGCGGTTGATGCTGCTGACCAACGTCGCTGGGCTACTCGACGCCGATGGCAAGGTGATGACTGGGTTGACCGTCGAGGACGTCGACCGCTTGATCGAGGAGGGTGTGATTTACGGCGGTATGCTGCCGAAGATCCGCTGCGCCCTCGAGGCGGTGAAGGGCGGCGTCGACAGCGCGGTGATCGTCGATGGCCGCGTGCCTCATGCAACCCTGCTCGAAATCTTCACCAATGCAGGCGCGGGAACCCTGATCAGTGCTACGCCGCGAAGCTGAGCACATCCACGAAGCGACCATAACGAATCGACGCCATGACGCAGGAAACCCAAGCGACCTCCCGCCGCGAGCAGATTCTCCAGACGCTCGCGGAGATGCTCGAGCAGGAGAACGGTGGACGGATCACCACTGCGGCACTCGCCCGTCAGGTCGGCGTCTCCGAGGCAGCTCTCTATCGCCACTTCCCCAGCAAGGCCAAGATGTTCGAAGCCTTGATCGGCTTCATCGAACAGTCGGTGTTCGAGCGCATCCAGGCGATCATCGAGGGTACCCGGCGCGACCAGGCCCCGGCGAGCGAATGCATACGCCTGATCCTCACCCTGGTACTCACCTTCGCCTCGCGCAATCCTGGCCTCTGCCGGCTGCTCAATGGCGAGATCCTGAGTGGCGACGTCGCCCGTCTTCGCCCACGCATGGCGCAGTTCTTCGAGCGGCTCGAGACCCAGCTCAAGCAAGTACTGCGTGAGGCCGAGATCCAGCAGGGGCTGCGCCTGCCGAGCACGGTGACGACCTATGCCAACCTGCTGATGAGCGTCATCGAGGGCCGCATCGGTCAATACGTGCGCAGCGGCTTCCGTCGAGCGCCCACTGAGCTATGGGAAGACCAGTGGCAGCTGTTGGCGGCCCCTCTCACCGGCCTCGCCCACCTTCGCCCGTGACAGCCACTGGACGGGCATGAGAAAAAGCCCCGGCGCCTTTGAACTGCCCCCCAATAGTTGGACGGTTGGTTCTCTCAGCCGGTGGCCATGGCCTGAGTCCTGTACTGTACGGGGCTCAGGCCTTTTAGTTTCATTTTGATCCGCTCGTGGTTGTAGTAATCGATGTAACGATCGAGACCTCGCTGCAGCTTCTCAACATTATCGAACGGCTCAGGTGAAAGTATTCGGCCTTCAGGGTACCAAGGAAGCTCTCCATCGCGGCATTGTCCAGGCAGTTGCCCTGGCGTGACATGCTTTGGGTCAGCGCCTGTCTGCCGCAAAACGGCGGTGAAGCTACGGTAGCCATAGCATGCACGTTCTCAGATCCACACATCATTCTGGGCCGTCCGCTCTCCCGTCCAGTCGCCCGTGTTCAACACGCCGCGCGGCTCGATCAGCATCAGTTTGACTTCATGCTCAGCATAGGGCTTGTGCTCGACCCCTTTGGGAACGACATACAGCTCGCCTTGCCGCAGCAAGACGTTGCCATCGCGGAAGTCAATGCGCAGCTCGCCCTCAAGCACAAGGAAGGCTTCGTCGGTATCTGCGTGAGTGTGCCAAACGAAGTGGCCTTCCAGGCGAACGATCTTGAATTGGTAGTCGTTCATTTCAGCGACGACCTTGGGCGTCCATTGCTCGCTGAAAAGCGCGAACTTCTGCGCAAAGTTGATGCCGTGTTGGCGGCCTGTGCCGGGTGTCGGTGTCATGCTGAAATCCTGATGAAAGCCAGAAGTCAGCATGTTAGAAAAGCACCGCCTGCGGGTCTTGCACGATCGTGCAGGTCGCTGCCGTGAACCTACCGGGGCCGCTTGATCCGTTTCAGCCATCGCGCCGGGGGAACGCCATAGGCCGAGGTGAACTGGCGCGCCATATGGCTCTGGTCGAAGAAACCAGCCCTCAGCGCCGATTCGGCGATGGTCAGGCCCGACAGCATCAGCCGCCGGGAGAAATCGAGGCGGCGCATCGTCAGATAACGATAGGGACTGGTGCCGTAGAGCGACCGGAAATCCCGGCATAGCTGCCAGCGATCCAAGCCACTGGTTTCTGCCAGCGTATCCAGCGTGATGATTTGATCCAGCGCGTCATGGATATAGGCCCGAGCACGTTCCACTGCGATGAAATCGGGATGACGCCGGATACGGCGCTGCCCGGCAACGGCGACCAAGGCATGCGCCAGGTCGTGCAGCGCATCTTCTTCTTCCATCGGGTCGATGCCCGCATCCATGCCTTGCAGCAAGGGCGCCAGTGCGGCCTGGAGCCGTGGATCGCTGGACAGACCGCCCTCGATGAAGGGGAGCGGCTTGCCGCCGAGAATCTGTTGGATCAAGGAAGGCTCGATGTACGCCATCCGGTAGTGAAAGCCGGCCTCGGTGCCCGCCTCGCCATCATGGAGTTCATCGGGATGCAACACCAGGATGGTTCCGGGCAGGCTATGGCGCTGGGCGCGGCGATACTGGAAGCTCTGCACGCCCGCCAGGGTGAGGCCAATGGCATAGGTGTCGTGTCGATGCGGGGCGTAACCGTACCCGCCGAAATAGGCTTCGATGCGCTCGATCTTTCCCGGTCGGGTGGCGTGCTGAACCCAATCGTAAGGTGTTGTTGTTTTAGCCATCCTGTTTTTCCACATAGAAACGCGGCCTGACAAGGAATCGGCACACAGGTTCGCAATCCTACTTCCCTACGAGGAATTGCAGGTAGAAAAACTGAAGCATCGAATGACACCTGGTTCGGTCGCGTCGGCGTTTTCGCCGCCGGGCTTTCGGGCTGCGCCCCGCCGCAACGAACTGCCCCCGAAGGTTGGATCGGGTGTCCAACCTTCGGGGGCAGTTCATCTTGCGGCGCCGGGGCTTTTCTTCAGAGCGAGGTTCGAAGGGTGGATCAGGCGAGTTCGCGCGACTCCTCGCCCATCATCATACGAAGCTTCTTCATCGCGCTCTTTTCGAGCTGACGAATCCGCTCGGCCGAAACGCCGTAGATATCGGCGAGTTCATGCAAGGTGGCTTTCTGATCGCCCAGCCAGCGCTGCTGGAGAATGTCGCGGGAGCGCTCATCGAGGCGGCTGAGCGCCATCGCGAGCCGCCGCGAGGCATCCTCTTCGGAGTCCGCGACCTCGAGCTGTGTCGCCGGGTCGAAGCGATCGTCTTCGAGGTAGTTGGCCGGTGCCAGATAGCTCTGCTCGTCGTCGTCGCCCGGGCCCGCATCGAAGCCGGCGTCGTTGGAGGCGAGACGGCCCTCCATTTCACGCACCACCTGCGGCTTGACGTCGAGATCCTTGGCGATCGCCTCGACCTCGTCGGTGTTGAGCCAGGCAAGCCGTTTCTTGGCGCTGCGCAGGTTGAAGAACAGCTTGCGCTGCGCCTTGGTGGTAGCGACCTTGACGATCCGCCAGTTGCGCAGCACGAACTCGTGGATCTCGGCTTTGATCCAATGGACCGCGAAGGATACCAAGCGTACCCCTTGGGTCGGATCGAAGCGCTTGACCGCCTTCATCAGGCCGACGTTGCCTTCCTGGATCAGGTCGGCCTGGGGCAGGCCATAGCCCGAATAGCTGCGCGCGATATGGACCACGAAGCGCAGGTGGGACATGACCAGCCGGCGGGCGGAATCGAGATCGCCGTGCTCGCGCAGGCGCGTTGCAAGCGCCTGCTCTTCCTCTACCGAGAGGACGGGAATGTTGTTGACGGTCTGAATGTAACCGTTGAGATCATGGCCCGGAGAGAGATGACCGATGGCCTGAAGACTATTACCCATGTTTGGCTGTCTCCTTGCGACTTGGCCGGATGAACTGGCCGAATAAAGAAAAGAGCGTAACCCTGTGACACGTGGATGAAGATGACTCAATCGTGGCTGCTCTGGAAACCACCAGCTTGGACCACCGAACCGGTCCTGAGTTCCTCCCGGTCAGCGCGGACGGATCTCGGCGAGATGCCGGCCTACCGCCACCCAGGCGCCAATCAAGCTCAATAGTATACTACACGCGACCATCAGCAGCGAACCGCCGCCTCCGAGCGAGGGCAAAGCGTAGTCGCTGCCGTAGCTACGCGCCAGCGCACCAATCGGCGCGGAGAGCCAGCCACGACCCAGGGTCAGCAGCAGTACCGCGAGCACGCCACCGCCCAGCCCGAACCAAGCCCCACTGTAGAGGAATGGCCGGCGCACGAAGGCCCGGGTCGCGCCGATCAGCGTCACTACCTCGATCTCCTTGCGCCGATTCTCCACCGCAAGCCGGATGGTGTTGCCGACCACCAGCAGCACACCGAAACCGAACAGCACCGCCAGTCCCAGGGTCAAGCGCTGGCCCAGCGCACCCAGCTCACGCAAGCGCTCGAGCCAAGCGAGGTCGAGACGCGCCTCGTCGACGCCTTCCAGCGTCCCCAAGCGCTCGGCCAGTCGCTCGGCCTCCGCGGGATCACGCTCGAGCGGCGTGACCAAGAGCGTCGCCGGCAGCGGGTTGGCGTCGAGCAGCGACAGCGTATCGCCCACCCCAAGGGCCTGCTGGAACTCCTGAAGCCCCTGTTCGGCGGTGATCACCTCGACCTCGGACACGCCTGGCTCGCCCCGCACTCGCTCGGCCAGCCCCATGACCTGCTCGCTGCCGCTACCGGGGGAGAGATAGAGGGTCATTCGCGCGCTGTCGTCGAAACTATGATCGAGCGCACGCACGCTGCCGAGTCCGAGCCAGAGCATCGCCGGCAGGACCAGGGCGATCGCGATCGCGAGCATGGTGAACAGCGAGGAGAAAGGCTGGCGCACGAGCCGCCGCCCGCTGTCCACCGCGACCTGACGGTGGTGGCGCAGCCAGGCCTGATAGCGGCTGTCGAGGGATATCCGCTGGGCGCGCGCGCCCTTGCGCGGGCGCGGCTCGCGCGTGGCCGCCTTTGGCGTACGTTTCATGCAGCCTCCTCATCGGCGATCAGGCGGCCTTCGCGCAGCCGCAGGATACGGTGACGAAGACGAGCGATCAGCGCCAGGTCGTGGCTCGCCAGCAGCACCGTGGTGCCGATCCGATTGAAATCCTCGAAAAGTCGCATGATGTCGGCGGAGAGCTGGGGGTCGAGGTTACCGGTCGGCTCGTCGGCGAGCAGCAGCGCGGGCTTGTTGACCACCGCCCTGGCGATGCCGACACGCTGCTGCTCGCCGCCGGAAAGCTCGATCGGCAGCGCCCGCTCGCGATGCAGCAGGCCCACCTTGTCGAGCGCCGCGCGCACCCGGCGCGCGGCATCCAAAGGAGGCACCCCCTGGATCAGCAGCGGCAGAGCGACGTTGTCGAACACACTGCGATCGAACAACAGCTGGTGGTCCTGGAATACCACGCCGATCTGGCGTCGATAGAACGGCACCTGCCCGGCGCTGAGCGAGGCCAGGTCGCGCCCAGCGACCAGCACCCGCCCCCGGCTCGGTCGCTCGAGGCAGGTGAGCAGCTTGAGGACCGAACTCTTGCCCGCCCCTGAGTGGCCGGTGAGGAACACCATCTCGCCGCGCTCGATCGAGAAATTGAGATCGGCGATCGCCTCGAAGCGTCCGCCATAGCGCTTGCCCACGTGCTCGAAGGTGATCATCGCCATCGGCTAGCTGCTCCGCTGATCGAACAGGGCATCGACGAACGGCTTGGCCTCGAATGGACGCAGGTCGTCGAGGGTTTCCCCGACGCCGATGAAACGAATCGGGATCTCGAGCTGCTTGGCCAAGGCGAAGATCACCCCCCCTTCGCCGTGCCATCGAGCTTGGTAAGCGCAATGCCGGTGATCGGCACCGCGTCTCCAAAGGTCTGCGCCTGGCTGATCGCGTTCTGACCGGTGCCGGCGTCGACCACCAGCAGCACCTCATGGGGCGCCTCGGCGTCCAGCTTGGCCATCACCCGGCGGACCTTCTTCAGCTCTTCCATCAGGTGGCTCTTGTTGTGCAGCCGCCCCGCGGTATCGGCGATGAGGATGTCGGTGCCGCGCGAACGCGCCGCCGACAAAGCATCGAAAATCACCGAGGCGCTGTCCGCACCGGTATGCTGGGCGATCACCGGCACCTTGTTGCGCTCGCCCCAGACCTGGAGCTGCTCGACCGCGGCGGCACGGAAGGTATCCCCCGCCGCGAGCATCACCGAGCGCCCCTCGCGCTGGAAGCGCCGGGCGAGCTTGCCGATGGTAGTGGTCTTGCCGACGCCGTTGACCCCGACCACCAGGATCACGAACGGCCCCTGGCCCTTCGGCGGCAGGGGCATCGGCCGCTCCACCGGGAGCAGCATGGCGGCGAGCTCCTCCTGCAGGGCGCGATAGAGCGCCTGGGCGCTGGAAAGCTCGCGCCGGGACACTCGCTCGGTCAGCCGGTCGATGATCACCGTAGTCGCCTCGACCCCGACGTCCGCCATCAGCAGTTGGGTCTCGAGATCCTCGATCAGCTCATCGTCAATCTCTTTCTCACCGAGAAACAGAGTAGCGATGCCGCCGGTCAGGTTGCTGCGGGTCTTGCTCAAACCCTGGCGGATCCGCGAGAACCAGCCGCGGGATTCATCCGGCTCGACCGGCTCGGCGTCCAGCGCCTCTTGCGGCGGCGCGGCGAGCACCTCGCGGCCGGCGATCAAGGGGGGCTCATCGCTCGCTGGCGTCTCGCTCACCTGCCCGTCCGGCGCACCATCGCGCTGAGGAGGCGGCTCGGGAGCGGTGGCTTCCTCCGTACGCGGCGCAGCGGCGGGCAGCGGCGAGGGTTCGCCCTCGGCAAGATCATCGCGCTGTGTCGACTCAGGCTCGGCAAGGGGCGGGATTTCGGCCGACGGCAACCCCTCGCCTTCTCTCGGCTCGGCGATCTGCGGCGATTGGGAAGGCTCCGACTGCTGCGGGGAGCGCTCGTCTTGCTGCTTCTTGCGTTTGAAAAAACCGAACATGGGAAATCATCATGCCTGTAAAGGAGATGGGCCGAATCACCGCTCGGTGACCCAGTGACGCTGCGCCTCGGCGGGCATGCCGCAGGCGAAAATGGTCGCGCCCTAAACGTTTCGGCATCCTATCACTTGCGACCCTGACCCGGGTACAATCGCGCGCCATGAGCCCAAAACGCCCGCCCTCCCACCCCCGCACTCGGCCCGCAGGACGGGTACGCCTGATCGGCGGCCGCCTCAAACGCAGCGTGATCGAAGTGCTCGACAGCCCCGGCCTTCGACCGACGCCAGACCGGGTCCGCGAGACCTTGTTCAACTGGCTTGCCTTCGAACTCGCCGGGGTCCGCGTGCTCGATCCATTCGCCGGCAGCGGCGCGCTCGGTTTCGAGGCGATCTCGCGCGGTGCCGCGAAGGCGCTGATGATCGAGCGCGATCGCCGGGTCGCAGGGCTGCTGCGTGACAATGCCCGCCGCCTCGGCATCGGGGAGCAGATCGAGGTACGCGAGGCGGATGCGCTCGTCCAGCTCGCCCGGACGCCGGATGAACCATACGACCTGGTCTTCCTCGACCCGCCATTCCACCAGGGACTGGCGGCCGCAGCCGCGGCGCTGCTCGAACGGCATGGCTGGCTCACCGAGCGGGCGCTGATCTATCTCGAATGTGAATCGAGCCTGGCGACGCCGGTACCGGCAAATTGGCAGGCGCTGCGCGACACCCGCGCGGGCGAGACACAAGCCCGGCTCTATCGTCGTGCGCCGACGGGCTGATCGGCGCTTGCTGACCTGCCCGCCCTTCGGGCATGCTGGCGCGACGCGGCGATCCAGCCAAACTCACGACCGAACCAACCGCAGCAATTATCCGTAGTAAATGCCAGGAGGCACGCCCAAGATGAGCACCGAACTCTTCGACCAGCTCGAACAGAAGGTCAGCAATGCACTCGATACCATCGAGATGCTGCGCATGGAGGTAGAGGAGCTCCGCGAAGAGAATCAGCGGCTTCTCAACGAGCGCCAGCAGGGCGAATCACGCCTCAACGATATTCTCGCGCGCTTCAACCAGATCGAGCAGCAGAACTCGAACGCTCCCCAGGATCCTGCCCAGGGCTTCCAGCCCAACCAGGAAGCGACGCAGCCGAGCGAGCAGCAGCACTACTGAGCGCCATTCGGGGGCGCGCCACATCATCGCGCCCCCGCTACAGCGGCGCTCGACCCACCGCGGTTCCCCTCGACATCAAAAGCGCATCCTCGCGCCCGCTGCCCGCATCGGGGTAATAGCCGCGGCGCACTCCGTCCTCTGCGTAGCCGGCACGCCGATAGAGCGCGATCGCGCCTTGGTTCGACACCCGCACTTCGAGCAAGATCCGCTCCTTGCCCAGCGCACCGGCCCGAGACGCGCAGTGCTCGAGCAGCGCCAGCGCGATACCACGCCTGCGCCAGTCGGGAGATACGCCGATGATCTCGAGCTCGACGTCGAATAGCCCAACCCCTAGCACACAGTAGCCACGAACCACCCGCTGCTCACGATCGCGCCAGCCCCACACCTCGCGCGCGGGGTCCTCGAGCGCGGCCGCAAGCAGCGAGCGCGACCAGGGGGAGCCAGCGCTGGCGACTCGCTCGAGCGTATCGAGCTGCGCCAGCGCATCGACCTCGAGACGCTCGATCATCGTTCATCCATTCGCGAGAACGTCACGCAAGCGCGCCAGCGCAGGCCACAGACGCCGCTTCGCCTCGGCGCTCTCGAGCAGCGTCGCGAGACCAGGCGCAGCCAGCGCGGGCAGTTCCAGCAGCTCGCTTCGAACATCGTCGATGGCGAGCACCTCGCGCAGCCGCGAAGCGTCGTCTCCATCATCGGCGAACAGCAGCAGCCATTCGGGCGATGCGTTCGCGCCGATGCGCCCCTGGAGGAAAGCGCGCAGCCCTTCGCGCGCCTCGAGCAGCGGCTCCTCCACGCTCAGCCCTTCGATCATCGGCCAGTGGAACTCGACCAGCTCGCCCAACTGGCGCTGATTCGCCCCGACCGCTGAGAACAGCGCATCGAGCAGGCTGAGCTGTCGTGGATCGGGTCGGTCTCCGACGCTCATCACCAACCAGCGCCGCTCGACCACGATGGCGGTAAAGGAGAACCGCAGCGGCGCCTGGGACACCGCCGCGGGTGCCGGCGCTTCCGTGGCTGCTGCGGGCGCTGGCGTCGTCTCGGCCTGCTCCTCGCCGAGCAGCGCGCGCGCGCTGGCGGGCGGGGGCGCAGGCGTGACGGCAGAGACATCCGCCATGGCGGTGTCTTCACTGCGAGACCGCTCGACCGACTCGGACTCGCGCAGCAGCGCCTGCAGCCGAGTGGCAGGCGCCACTCCCTGCTCTTCGGCTGACTCCAGCGGCCATTCGCAGGCGTCGATGGGTCGTGCGTTGGGCAACTGATAGCGCGCGGTCCAAAGCGTCAGCCCCATCGCCTCGAGATACTGCAACTGGTGATGGGGCGCGGCCGCGCTGGGGCATGACATGGGCGAATTCCTAGGCGTACGCGGGAGGGCTTGTGGCACTGCGGTATCAGGCAATGCGCCCACCGCCGCGGCAGTCGGGCGAAGCGGGAATCTCACCGTGCCGGCGCTCCCACTCGCGAGGCGTATAGAGGTGCAGTGCGAGCGCATGGATGGGCCCTGCGAGCTCCTCGTCGAGCAGACCATAGATCCGCTGGTGGCGCTTCACCGGCATCAAGCCTTCGAACGCCTCGCTGACCAAGGTGACTTTGAAGTGGGTCTCGGAATCAGGTGGGACGTGGTGGAGATGACTTTCGTTCTCGACCTGCAAAAACCGCGGCGAAAGCTGACCGAGCTTGGCTTCGATGCGTTGTTGAACGTTCATGGATTCTCCGGATCGAGCGAATGTCAGCGGATGCGCCGATGGTGGAGGCGCGGCTAGCGGCATTGCGCGCGGGATTCAGCGATCAGCCTCGCAGGAGCACGCGCAGAGCGGCCATTCGCAAAAGGCTCACGACCAGCGCCACTGCCGCGAACAGCGAGGCGACCCACAGCGCCAACCCCACCGGCAGCGTCGCGGCATGGCTTGAGAAGATTATTCCAGAAAGCGCCAGGGCGACCAAGGCGGCCCCTACGCTTTGCGCAAAGGTGCGCACCGTGGCGAGAACGCCCGATGCCCGGTTGCTCAGCGCCAGCGGCAGGCTGGCCATCATCTCCCGATTGTTCGGCGCCTGATAGGCGCCGAACCCCAGTCCGCAGAGCGCCGAGCGCCATAGCACGTCGACCACTTGAGGCGCGGGCTCGGCGGCGAGTAGCGCCAGCGACAGCACCCCCGCGCAGAAGAGCAAAAGCCCACAGGTCGCCACCCTGGGCGCGGGCACCCGATCGGCCAGTCGCCCGGCCAGAGGCGCGGCGATCATGATCGCCAGCG
The DNA here is from genome assembly GCF_001648175.1 of Halotalea alkalilenta. Classification (NCBI taxonomy): domain Bacteria; kingdom Pseudomonadati; phylum Pseudomonadota; class Gammaproteobacteria; order Oceanospirillales; family Halomonadaceae; genus Halotalea; species Halotalea alkalilenta. The sequence continues at coordinate 4,203,941 of NZ_CP015243.1, forward strand.
GCCAGGGGGTGAATAGCAGTCCGGACACCAGCGGCGAGAATCCTTGCGCGTTCTGGAACAAGAAGGGTAGCGCAACGAAAGCCATGGTCTGGGCGACGAAGCTGAAGAACGAGGTCAGCGCCGCCAGCGAGAAACGCGGCTCACGGAACATCGACAGCGGCAGCAGTGGGTGAGACGTGCGCCGCTGGCGCTGCAGGAAGGCCAGCGCCGCGACCGCGCTGAGAGCAAGCCAGAGCAGCGCGCTGCTCCACCCATCGTCGGCACGCAGGCGATCGACGCCGATCACACAGGGGCCGAGTGCCAGCGCCGACAGCATCGCGCCGAGCAGGTCGAAGGGGCGGCCGTTGCCGCTCTCGCGTGGCAGGAAGCGAGCGGCGATCACCAGCGCCGCCAGCCCGACCGGCAGATTGATGTAGAAAAGCCACCGCCAGTCGGCGATCGTCAGCAAAAGTCCACCGAGGGTCGGTCCAGCGGCCAGCGCCGTGGCGACGCTCATCGCGACCATGCCGATCGCGGCTCCGAGCAGCCGGGAGGGGAAGATACGTCGATTGAGCGAGGGGCCGATGCTCATTACCGCCGCAGCCCCGAGCCCCTGCACCGCGCGCCAGAACACCAGGGTCTCGAAAGAATCCGACAGCGCACAGCCCAGCGAGGAGACCACGAACAGCGAGAGGCCGCCGAGATAGAGCCGGTATCGACCGATCCGGTCACCGAGCGCGGCGCAGGAGAGAATCACCGCGGCCGCGACCAGCTGGTAGATGTTGCTGATCCATACCGCCGATGCGGAGTCGATCGACAGCGAGTGCGCCATCGTTGGCAGCGCCACGCTGACCATGGTGGTGTCGAGCACCACCATCAGCGTCGCCAGCAGTACCGACACCATCGCCGGCAGGCGATGCGCGGGCGGCAGCCCATCATCTCCCGGCCGGGAGGAGAACAGGCCGTCCTTCATCTATGCTGCGCGGCGATGCAGCACCACATCGCGCGCGGCGTCTCGAATCACGCCTCGTCCTCGTCGAGGGGCTGAGCGTCGAGCACCTCGTCATCCTCGAGATCGAGCGCTAGATAGCTGTGCTCGACGCGCAGGAAGCGTTCGAACAGCGCCCAATCGAGTGTCTCGGGCCACAGCCGGGAATCCTCCTCCCAGGCGCGCAGCTCGCTCTCGAGGATGTCGAGATAGCGCTCGCGGACATAGGCCAGAAGCGCTTCCTCGGTATCCATCTCACCGATCAGGTAGACGGTACTCTCGCGCTCGACATCCGCCAGGTTCAGATCATCCTCTCCCTCGGTCGCTTCCAGCAGGTTGATCCAGTCGACGAAGGCCTGGGTCGGCTTGACGCTCAGCGCCGAACGATTGACCAATCTCATCTTGAAACTCCTCACCTGGGAGGTGGACGTTGGCGATATGCCGCCGGGACTTCAATCAGCGATGGGGCGCATCGCCGGGAACAGCAGCACGTCGCGAATCGAAGCGCTATTGGTGAGCAGCATCACTAAACGATCGATGCCGATGCCCTCGCCCGCGGTCGGCGGCATGCCGTACTCGAGCGCGCGCACATAGTCGGCGTCATAGTACATGGCTTCGAGATCTCCGGCGTCCTTTTCCGCTGCCTGGGCACGGAAGCGCGCCGCCTGATCCTCGGCGTCGTTGAGCTCGGAGAAACCGTTGGCGATCTCGCGCCCACCAACGAAGAACTCGAAGCGGTCGGTGACCTCGGGATCGCGGTCGCTGCGCCGCGCCAGCGGGCTGACCTCGGCCGGATACTCGGTGATGAAGGTCGGCTTGACCAAGCGATGCTCGGCGACCGCTTCGAACACCTCGGTGAGGCGCTTGCCATGACCCCAACTGGGCTTGAGCTCGATGCCGAGGCGCTGGGCGAGCGCGGTGATGCCGTCGAGGCTTTCGAGTTCGCAAGCCTCGATCCCCTCACCATATCGAAGTACCGCATCCTTCATGCTCAGCCGGTCGAACGGCTCGGCCAGATCGAGCTCGATCGCCGCTTCATCGTGCCCGAGCATGATCCTGGTGCTACCGAGCACCTCGAGAGCGACCTCGCGCAGCATCTCTTCGGTGAGATCGATCAGGTCCCGGTAGTCGGCGTATCCCCAGTAGAACTCGAGCATGGTGAACTCGGGATTATGCCGGGTGGAAAGCCCCTCGTTCCTGAAGTTACGGTTGATCTCGAAGACCCGCTCGAAACCGCCCACCACCAAGCGCTTGAGATAGAGCTCAGGGGCGATCCGCAGGTACATATCGAGATCGAGCGCGTTGTGATGGGTGACGAACGGTCTGGCGCTGGCGCCGCCGGGAATCGGCTGCAGCATCGGCGTCTCGACTTCCATGAACGCACGCTCGGTGAGGAAGCGCCGGATCGCCGCGATCACCCCAGCGCGAACCCGGAAGGTCTCGCGAACCTCCGGATTCATGATCAGATCGACGTAGCGCTGACGGTAGCGGCTCTCCTGGTCGGTGAGACCGTGGAACTTGTCCGGCAGCGGCCGCAGCCCCTTGGTCAGCAGGCGCGCCTCGCGCATCAATACGTAGAGATCGCCCTTGCCGGATTTGTGCACCGGCCCATGCGCGCCGACGATGTCACCGATATCCCACCCCTTGACCTCTTCGAGCGTCTCAGTATCGAGCCCGTGCTTGTCGACGTAGAGCTGAATCTGGCCACTCACGTCCTGGATCACGATGAACGGGCCCCGCTTGCGCATCACCCGCCCGGCGACCGCCGCCTGGCGATCGAGCGCCTCGAGCGCCGGCTTGTCATACCCACCGAGTTCGAGCTCGAGCTCCGAAGCCAAGCTGTCACGGCGAAAATCGTTGGGGAAGGCGCTGGTGCCCCGCTCGTTAGCCCGCTCGCGCAGCTGGCTCAGCTTGGCGCGGCGCTCCTGGATCAGATGATTTTCCGGCTCCTGGCCGGGCAACGCGGTGCTTTCAGAGGGGTCCTGGTGGGGCATGGTGTATCCTGTCTCGATAGCTTCAAAGCAGTCGATGGTAATGGAAATCTAAACGAGTTCCGGCGAGCCGTGATGGCATCGCCGGGCGGATCATAGCGGCTCAGAGCCCTTGCTTGAGGCTGGCGACGATGAATTCGTCGAGATCGCCATCGAGCACTTTATCGCAGTTGCTGGTCTGCACCCCGGTGCGCAGGTCCTTGATCCGCTGGTCGTCAAGAACGTAGGAGCGGATCTGGCTGCCCCAGCCGATATCGGACTTCGAATCCTCGAGCTTTTGCTTTTCAGCGTTCCTGAGCTGCATTTCGCGCTCGTAGAGCTTCGCCTTGAGCATCTTCATCGCGCGGTCGCGGTTGTTGTGCTGCGAACGCTCGGTCTGGCAGGAGACCACCACGCCAGTCGGCACGTGGGTGATCCGCACCGCCGAATCGGTGGTGTTGACGTGCTGCCCACCGGCGCCGCTCGAGCGATAGGTATCGGTGCGCAGGTCCGCCGGGTTGATGTCGATCTCGATATTGTCGTCGACCTCGGGAGAGAGGAACACCGAAGAGAACGAGGTATGCCGACGCCCGCCCGAGTCGAACGGGCTCTTGCGCACCAGCCGGTGCACGCCGGTCTCGGTACGCAGCCAGCCGAAGGCATATTCGCCGCGGATGTGCACGGTCGCCGACTTGATCCCCGCCACCTCGCCGGCGCTGACCTCGACCAGCTCGGTGTCGAAGCCGTGATGCTCGGCCCAGCGCAGGTACATGCGCAGCAGCATGTTGGCCCAGTCCTGCGCCTCGGTGCCACCGGAGCCGGCCTGGATGTCGAGATAGGCGTTGTTGGCGTCCATCTCGCCCGAGAACATGCGCCGGAACTCGAGCGCGGCGAGGCGCTCCTCGAGGCGGTCGATCTCGACCACGATCTCCTCGACGGTGGCCTCGTCATCCTCCATCACCGCCAACTCGAGCAGCTCGGCATTGTCGCCAACCCCAGCGTCGAGGGCGTCGATGGTCGACACCACCTGCTCGAGCTGGGCGCGCTCGCGTCCGAGCTTCTGAGCGTATTCGGGATCGTTCCAGACCGTCGGGTTCTCGAGCTCGCGGTTGACTTCTTCTAGCCGGTCTTTCTTTTCGGCGTAGTCAAAGATACCCCCTCAGGACGTCGGCGCGTTGCGCCAGATCCTTGAGCTGGGCGTTGATCGGATTGATCTCTCGCATATTGGCTACCGTGGTGTCTGTACGCACGCCGAGACGGGCGGCGCAGGAGAAAACGTCGGCGCCTCACGGCAGGTGGCATTCACCAAACCTTCCCGGGGCGCATCAGAGGGGGAGCATTGTAGGGCATCGCCCAGCGCAGCGTCATCCGCGCCATATCGACGGTTCGCGACCGCCCGACCGATCGAACCGCCCTTGCCCACCCTATAAGCAAAGAGCCAGAGTGAATTGGCCGAGATACTCAAAGGCTGGCTAAAGTGGCAACGGGCCCGAGACGAGGGCTAAAGTGAACTTGAAGCATCGGGACCATCTCGTCGAACGATAATCAGAAGGGAACACCAACCGGATGAAGCGCACTCTTGTCCACGCCACGCTGCTCACCGCCATGCTGGGGCTACCGGCCCTCGCCCAGGCAGAAACCCTCCGGGTCGGGATCATCGGCGACCCCGCCTCGCTCAGTCCGCCGAAGATCACCGGCGGCGTATGGGAAGAAGATGTGCTGCGCGATCTGTTCGCCGGGCTCATCGACGTCTCGAGCGACGGCCAGGTGATCCCCGGCGTCGCCGAGCGCTGGGAGGTATCCGAAGACGGAAAGACCTACACCTTCCACCTGCGCGACTCGAAATGGTCCGACGGCGAGCCGGTCACCGCCTCCGACTTCGTCTTCGCGCTGCGCTATGCGATCGACCCGAGCAACGCCGCCACTGGTGCCGAGCGGCTCTACCCGCTGGTCAATGGCCAGCGCATCGCCGAGGGCGAGGCCGAACCGGACACCCTCGGCGCGAGAGCGGTCGACGACCATACCCTCGAACTCACCCTGAGCGAACCCGCCGCGTACTTCCTCAAGATGCTGGTGCTGCCGATCTTCTATCCCCTGCCAGAGCACGCGGTGCAACAGCATGGCGACGACTGGAGCCGCCCCGACCGGATCGTGGTCAACGGTGCGTTCAAACCGACCCAGTGGATATCGGGCACCGAACTGACCACGGTCAAGAACCCGGAATACTTCGACGCCGAGAACGTAGCGCTCGACGGCGTGCGCTACTTCCCGATGGAGGACCGCGAGGCAGGGATCACCCGCTTCCGCGCCAACGAACTCGACGTGCTGCGGGACTTCCCCGCTTCACGCCATACCTTCCTCCAGCAGACGCTGCCCGATGCGGTTCACATCACACCCAATCTCGGCAGCTACTACTATACCTTCAACCTGCGCGACAGCCAGCCGACCGCGGATCAGAGAGTGCGCGAAGCGCTGAGCCTCGCCATTCGCCGTGACGTGATCGCCGACCAGCTGCTCGAAGGCGCGGTCTCTCCCTCCAATGCACTGGTGCCGACCAGTGTCAGCGACTACACCCCCCAGCCCCAGCCGGGTCTCGACCAACCGATCGAGCAACGCCTGGAGCGCGCCCGGGAGCTGCTCGCGGAAGCAGGCTACGGGCCCGACGAGCCGCTCGAGCTGACCCTGAGTTTCAACGCCGGTACAGAACAGCAGCGTATCGCGGTGGCGATCGCGGCGATGTGGCAACCACTCGGCGTCCGGGTGCGGATGAACAGCGCCGAGGCCAACGTGCACTACGCCAACCTCCGCCAGGGCGACTTCCAGATCGGGCGCGCCGCCTGGATCTCGAGCTACGACGACCCACAGAACTTCCTGCAACTGGTCTACTCCGCCGGCAACAACTACGGCGACTACCAGGACCCGACCTTCCGCGACTTGTTCGCCCGCTCCAACGTCGAACAGGATGCGGCCAAGCGGCGCGAGCTGCTCGAGCAGGCCGAGCGGCGGCTGTCTTCCCAGTTCGTGCATGCCCCGATCTATCTGTACACCGCACGCAATCTGGTCAACCCGAACGTCGAAGGCTGGCAAGACAACGCTCTCGACATCCACCCTGCGCGGTGGATCAGTATCGAGGCCCAGTAGCTCCCGCTACCGACCGGCGGCTGCCGGTCGGTGCTCTGCGACCATCGTACTGGTCTCTTGTTGATGCTCGTTCAAGCCCGTAAATTGATGCCCTTGAACAAAGGTTCATCAAAGCTTGCACGTACTACGAGATCCGCAAACTGTCCTCCGCTGGGGATCGCCGCCGCTTTGATCAGCCAGGCTCCATATCAACAACAACTCGGAACACCACATGCGCTCATCCAGATATCTCCTCAAAGCCCTGGCGCTCTCGGGCGGCATGATCGCCTCGCTGCTGCTCGCCGGCCCCGCGGCCGCGCGCACGCTCAACATCGGCGTGATGGGCGAACTCGCCTCCTTCGACACTTCCCAAGTCGCCGGCGGCGTTTGGGAATCGCAAGTGCTGATGGACGTCTACGAGGGATTATTGAAGAAGGGGCCGGATGGCGAACCCCTACCAGGCATGGCCACCTCCTGGGAGGTCTCCGAGGACGGCAAGACCTATACCTTCCATCTTCGCGAAGGCGCCAAGTGGTCGGACGGCCAGCCAGTGACCGCGGAGGACTTCGTGTTCGGCTGGCGACACCTTCTCGACCCGCAGAACGCGTCGAAATACGCCTACATGCTCTACCCGGTGGTCAACGCCGAGGCGGTCAACACCGGCGAACAGCCGCTGGAGCAGCTGGGAATCCGCTCGCTCGACGAGGGCCGCACCTTCGAGGTCAGCCTCAATGCGCCAACGCCCTATTTTCTCCAGCTGATGACCCACTACACCGCTTATCCGCAGCCCAAGCATCTCTACGATGAATATGGCCGCAGATGGGTCGATCTTGCCAACATCGCCACCAACGGAGCGTTCAAGCCGGTGGGCTGGGTGTCGCAGTCACGCATCGACACGGTGAAGAACCCCGAGTACTACGACGCCGAACAGGTCGCGCTCGATGGCGTCACCTTCCATACCACCGAGGATCGCAACTCGGCGATCACCCGCTTCCGCGCCGGTGAGTTCGACATCATCACCGACTACCCTTCGAGCCGTTACGCCTGGTTGAAGGAGAACCTGCCCGAGGCTACCCATATGGCGCCTTATCTCGGCAGCTACTACTACGTGCTGAACCAGCGCGAAGGGCGCAAGACCGCCGATCCGCGAGTGCGTGAGGCGCTCAACCTGGCGGTTCGCCGCGACATACTGTCGAACCAGATCATGGCCGGCAGCTTCGCCGAGGGGCTCTCCTTCGTGCCACCCGGGGTCAGCCACTACCAGCCCCAGGAAATGGACCTCGGCGACGCGGACTACCAAGACCGGCTAGCGCGGGCGAAGGCACTGATGGAAGAGGCCGGCTACACCCCCGCCAACCCGCTGCGGGTGGACCTGCGCTACAACACCGCCGATGAGCACCGCCAGATCGCGGTGGCGATCGCGGCGATGTGGCGCCCGATAGGGGTCGAGGTCAACATGGTCAACGCCGAGGCCACGGTCCATTACCAGACCATCGCCCAGGGCGACTTCGACATTGCTCGCGCGGGGTGGATCGCCGACTACAACGACGCCGAGAACTTCCTCACCCTGCTGCGCACAGGGGTGGGCAACAACTACGGCGCCTACTCCAATCCCGAGTACGACGAACTGATGGCGCAGGCCGCCAACACCCAGGATCTCGACGCCCGCGAGAAAGTACTCGAACAGGCCGAGCACCTGGCGATGAACGACTATGCGCTGATTCCGCTGCTCTACTACGTCTCGCGCAACCTGGTCGATCCCTCGATCCGAGGTTGGGAAGACAACGTTCAAGACGACCACCCCTCACGCTGGGTGAGCTTCGCCGAGTAAGTCACCGCGATCGCCCGGCACCCCGCCGGGCGGCCCTCAGTATCCGGCACCGCCGAGCGGCGGTGCCGGCCAGATCGAGTTTGCCGATGACATCCCTGCTCTTCATCCCGTCCTCTCGCCTCAAGCGTATCCTCGCCGCTGGCTGCAGCGCGCTGCTGTTCGCCGCCCTCGCCCCACCGCTCCAGGCGGCCACTTTGCGCATGGCGATCCAGGGCGAGCCGGCCTCGCTGGCACCGGCCAGAGTCAACGGCACCGTATTCGACAATGACGTGCTGGGGGATCTCTACGAAGGCCTGGTGACGCTCGACGCCACGGGTCGATACATACCGGGCGTCGCCAGCGGCTGGCAGGTCAGCGACGACGGGCGGACCTATACTTTCGAACTGCGCGAGGACGCCCGATGGTCCGATGGCGAGCCGGTCAAGGCCGTGGACTTCGTTACCGCCTTTCGCACCGCGCTCGATCCCAAGTCGCCGTCGGTCTACGCCAGCCTGTTCTATCCGATCGAGGGCGCGCAGCAAGCGGCCCGGGGCGAAGTGGCGCTGGAGTCGATCGGCGTAAGCGCGGAAAACGAGCATCAATTGCGCATCGAGCTGGTCCAGCCGATCACCTATTTGCCGGCGCTGCTCGCCCACATCGCCGCTTCTCCGCTGCCGACCCATCTGATCGAGCGCCTGGGCGATGACTGGAGCAGCATCGATGAGATCGTCACCAACGGCGCTTTCGCACCTCGCAGCTGGGTTTCCCACGACCACCTGAGCGCGGTCAAGAACCCCTATTTCCATGCGGCCGAAAGCGTAGCCCTGGAAGGTATCGACTACTATCCGATGGAGGATCCCGCAGCCGGAGTACAGCGTTTCCGCGCGGGCGAATTCGACGTCGTACGCAGCTTCCCGGTTGGAGACTATCCGCGGCTCGCGCAGCAGTTGGGTGAGCAGGTCAGACTCTCGACCGAGCTCGGGGTCTACTACTACGCGCTCAATCAGCGCGATGGCCAGCCGACGAGCGATAAGCGCGTGCGCGAAGCGCTCAACCTGGCCATCGACCGCGAGGTGATCGCCGATAAGATCATGCAGGGCACGGTGATCCCCGCCGAGAGCTTCGTCCCCCCCGGCGTCGATCACTATCAAGGCGCGCAGATGCCTGGGCTGGACGCCCCGCTCGACCAGCGCCAAGCGAGGGCGCGTACGCTGCTCTCGGATGCCGGCTACTCAGCCTCGCCGCTCGTGCTGCGCCTGGCCTTCAACGAGAATCGCACCAATCGCAGCATCGCCATCGCGGTGGCGGCGATGTGGCGCGCCATAGGAGTCGAGACCGAGCTGGTCAACGCCGAGGCGAGCGTGCACTTCTCCAATCTCGCTGGCGGTCAGTTCGGCATCGGCCGGGCAAGCTGGATCGGAGACTACGATGACGCAGACAACTTCCTCGGCATATTGCAAAGCGGCAACGCCAAGAACTACGGCGGCTATCGCGATGACCAGTTCGATGCCCTGCTCGAGCGCGCCGCCGCCGAACAGGACCAGCAGCGCCGAGCGGCGATACTCCAGGCCGCGGAGGCGCAGGCGCTCGATGACTATGCGCTGCTGCCGCTCTACTTCGACGCTTCACGCAATCTCGTCGCCGAGGGTGTAAAGGGCTGGCAGGACAACGTACTCAACCGACATCTCGCCCGCTGGTTATCGCTGCAAGCACAGTGAGCCGGGAGATGATCAGACGCATCGACACCGACCCAAGCTTGGGAGCTTGGCGCACTTCCCCACGTACGATGGGCAGCGTCAACCCAGGCTGCCGCCAAAACGTGCATGGCACGATAGTTGCCTAATCATCTACCGTATCGGCACCGCGATCCGGCGCCGACGGTAAAGCCGTTTCAGGAGCAACGCATGCTTCATCGACTGTTCTCGGGCCTATCCTCTCGCGCCCGACCGCTCAGGGGTCCAATCACCGGGGCGCTACTGCTCGGCCTGCTCCCCTTCGCCTCGGCCCAAGCGGCGACCATCCATATCGCCAATGGCGCCGAACCCGGCACGCTCGATCCACAGAAGGCCTCGGGCGACTGGGAAACACGCATTACCCGCGAGCTGTTCGAACCATTGGTGGGATACGACGCCCAAGGTGAACTCACCCCCGGGCTCGCCGACCGCTGGGAAGTATCGGACGATGGCAGGACCTATCGATTCCATCTGCGCGAAGCGCAATGGTCGGATGGCCAGGAAATCACCGCCGCGGATGCGGTGTTCGCGCTGCGCCGGCTGCTCGCGCCCCAGACCGCAGCCTACAACGCCAACCTCTACTACCCGATCGAGGGTGCCGAGTCGGTCAACCGCGGTGACGCCACGCCCGACACCCTCGGGGTGGAGGCGCTCGACGAACGCACGCTGGAGATACGGCTGACCCAGCCCACCGCCTATTTCCTCCAAGCGATGGCGATGACTGAATCCGCACCGCTACCCGAGCACTACATCGATCAGGCGCTCGACCAACCGGGAGCGCGCTGGGTCATCCCCGGTAAACTGGTGGTCAGCGGCGCCTTCCAACTCACCGCCTGGACGCCACAGACCGAAATCCGGCTCGAGAAGAATCCCAGCTTCCATGCGGCCGACCAGGTGAAGCTCGATACCGCGGTGCTCTACCCACTCGACGATGCCCAGGCGGCGCTCAACCGCTTTCGCACCGCAGAGATCGACATCTCCTACCTCGGCGTCCCGTCATCCCAGATCGGCTGGGCCAGAGAGAATCTCGAACACGAGCTTCGGATCAATCCGATCCTCGGCGAGTACTACTACGTGCTCAACCAGCGCGAAGGCTCGACGCTTGCCGACAAGCGGGTGCGGGAGGCGCTCAACCTCGCCGTTCGCCGCGAGGTGATCACCGACACCATCCTCGGCATGGGCCAGATTCCCTCCTACTGGTACCTGCCCCGGGCGATGTCCGGCAATGCAGGCGGCACGATGGGCTTCATGCAAGAACCGCTCGAGCAGCGCCTGGACCGCGCTCGCGCGCTGCTCACCGAGGCAGGCTACGGCCCAGGCCAGCCGCTCGAGCTGGAGATTGCCTACAACACGCTCGAAGACCATCGCAAAGTGGCGGTGGCGATCGCTGCGATGTGGCGCGCGATCGGGATCGAGACTCGGCTGACCAACCGCGAGACGGCGGTGCACTTCGCCACCCTGCGCCAGGGCGACTTCCAGGTCGGCCGCTACGGTGCGATTGCCACCGTGGACGATCCGTTCGATCTGCTCAGCTCCTTCGTCACCGGTGCCAGCGGCAACTACAGCGGCTACACCAATCCGGCCTACGACCAGCTGGTCGCGCGCAGCACCGCCGAGCTCGACCCTACACGCCGCGCTGAGCTGCTGACCGAAGCTCAGCAGCAACTGCTCGACGACTACGCACTAGTGCCACTCTATGACTACGTCTCGACCAAACTCGTCTCCGACAGGGTTCAGGGCTGGCAAGGCAATCCGCTCGATGTCCATCCACTTCGCTACATGAGCGTCACCGAGTGAAAGCGCAAGGCTCCCAAGACTCTTCCATCCCCCGGCTTTGGAATGCACGTACGCCATGCTGACCTACATCCTCAAGCGCTTCGGGCAGGCGATCCCGACGCTTTTGATCGTGATCACCGTCTCGTTCTTCCTCATGCGCCTGGCGCCAGGCGGCCCCTTCGACGGAGAGCGCCAGCTGCCACCGGAGATCGAAGCCAACCTGATGGCGGCCTACCACCTCGACGAGCCGCTGTGGTCGCAATACTTGCGATACATGGGCGGCCTGCTGCAGGGAGACTTCGGCCCCTCGTTCAAGTACAAGGATTTCAGCGTCACCGATCTGATCATGCAGGGCTTCCCGGTCAGCCTCGAGCTGGGTGCCTGGGCGATCGCGCTGGCGCTGGCGATCGGCCTGCCGCTCGGGATAATCGCCGCGCTGAAACGCAACTCGACGGTCGACTACGTGGTAATGGGCATCGCACTCGGTGGCATCGCGATCCCAAACTTCGTGATCGCGCCGATCATGGCACTGGTGTTCGGGGTAATGCTGGCCTGGTTGCCAGCCGGCGGCTGGAACGGCGGCGCCTGGGCCAACATGGTGCTGCCGGTGATCGCGCTGTCGATCCAACAGATCGCCGCGATCGCGAGGCTCACCCGGGCCTCGATGATCGAGGTGCTCGGCAGCCAGTACATCCGCACCGCCCGCGCCAAGGGGCTCTCCGAATCGGAGGTGATTTTCCACCATGCGCTCAGGCCTTCGCTGCTGCCGGTGATCTCGTACCTGGGGCCGGCGATCGCCGGAATCATCACCGGCTCTATCGTGATCGAGCAGATCTTCGGCCTGCCCGGCATCGGACGCTATTTCGTCCAGGGCGCGCTCAACCGCGACTACACCCTGGTGATGGGGGTGGTGGTTTTCTACGGGGTACTGATCGTGCTGCTCAACCTGATCGTCGATTTGCTCTACAGCGTCCTCGATCCACAGATCCGCTACGACGATTGAGCCTGCTCCTCGACCCAGATTCGGTGACCAACAGATGAGCCAAGACAACGTACCCAGCGTCGCCAAGAGCGTCGCTCCGCAAACCTTCCTCGGCGCCGGCGACAGCCTGGCGATGGACGCCTGGCACCGGCTGCGCCAGAACAAGGCCGCGATGGGCAGCCTGATCATCCTGGTACTGCTCGCGGCCGTCTGCCTGGTCGGTCCCTTGCTGCTGCCCTGGGGTCTGGCCGACGTCGACTGGGAGAACTTCATGAGCCCGCCGTCGCTCGAGTCGACCCACTACCTCGGCACCGACGCCAACGGCCGCGACCTGCTGGTGCGCACCCTCTATGGCGGCCAGATCTCGCTCTCGGTAGCGCTGGTCGCCACCGCCGTGAGCCTGGTGATCGGCGTGCTCTACGGTGCCATCGCCGGCTATTTCGGCGGGCGCATCGACAGCCTGATGATGCGCTTCGTCGACATCATGTTCTCGCTGCCGTTCATGTTCATGGTGATCCTGCTGATGGTGGTGTTCGGCCGCAACATCCTGCTGATCTATGCCGCGATCGGTGCGGTCGAATGGCTCGACATGGCGCGCATCGTGCGCGGCCAGGTACTGGCGCTGAAACGCCGCGAGTTCGTCGAGGCGGCCCAGGCGCTCGGGGTCAAGGACTCGAAGATCGTCACCCGCCACCTGATCCCCAATGCGATCGGCCCGGTGATCGTCTACGTCACGCTGACCGTGCCCAAGGTGATCCTGCTCGAAAGCTTCCTCTCCTTCCTCGGCCTCGGCGTGCAGGAGCCGCTGACCAGTTGGGGAGTGCTGATCTCGGAGGGCCGCGAAATGATGGAGAGCGCCCCTTGGCTGCTGGTCACCCCGTCGGTGTTCCTCGCTGTGACGCTGTTCTGTCTCAACTTCCTCGGCGACGGTCTGCGCGATGCGCTCGACCCCAAGACCCGTTGAACGGCCCGCGACGATGGATACCAAGGGAACCAAGATGAACGCACCCCAGCACTCTCCTCATCCCCAAGAGGACAACGTCCCGCTGCTGAAGGTCGAGGGCCTGTGCGTCGACTTCGCGCTGCATACCGGCGCGGTCAACGCGGTCAAGGACGTCGGCTTTACCCTGCGGCGCGGCGAAACCCTGGCGCTGGTCGGCGAGTCCGGCTCGGGCAAGTCGGTGACCTCGAGCGCACTGATGCATCTGCTGCCGGATCTGGCTCAGGTCTCCGGCCGGGCGGAGTTCGAGGGCGAAGAGCTGGTCTCGATGCCGCTCAAGCGGATGCGCCGGATTCGCGGCAACGCGATTTCGATGATCTTCCAGGAGCCGATGACCTCGCTCAACCCGCTGCATCGGGTCGGCAAGCAGATCGGCGAGGTGCTGAAGAAGCACCGCAAGGCACACGGAGCGGCGGTGCGCCAACGCGTGCTGGCACTGCTCGAACAGGTCGGCATTCCCGACCCCGCTCGAAGGATCGACAGCTACCCGCACGAACTTTCCGGCGGCCAGCGCCAGCGCGTGATGATCGCGATGGCGCTGGCTTGCGAGCCAAAGCTCCTGATCGCGGACGAACCGACCACTGCGCTGGACGTCACCGTGCAAGCGCAGATCCTCGAGTTGCTCAAGGAACTGCAGGCTCGCCTCGGCATGGCGATTCTGTTCATCACCCACGACCTCAACCTGGTCAAGCGCTTCGCCGACAGCGTCTGTGTGATGCGCCATGGCGAGCTGGTCGAGTCGGGCTCGGTCGAGGAGGTGTTCACCAATCCTCGCCATGACTACACCCGCATGCTGCTGGCCGCCGAGCCGCGTGGCAGCAAACAGCCGGTCGAGGAGTCAGCGCCGGTGCTGCTCGACGCCAAGGACGTACGGGTGCGCTTCGCCACCAGGAAGCATTTGTTTCGCGCCGACGAGTATTTCGAGGCGGTGCGAGGGATCGATCTGACCGTAAGACGCGGCCAGACCATCGGCATCGTTGGCGAATCGGGCTCGGGCAAATCCACCCTCGGCCGAGCGCTGCTGCGATTGGTCGAGAGCAAGGGATCGATCGATTTCGACGGCACCGATCTAGAGCGACTCGACAAGAGCGGCATGCGGCCGCTGCGCTCGCGCATGCAGGTAGTGTTCCAGGATCCCTACGGCTCGCTCTCGCCTCGTCTCAACGTCAGCGAAATCATCAGCGAAGGGCTCAAGGTCCATCACCCCGAGCTCAATCGCCGCCAGCGCGACCAACGGGTGGTCGAGGCGCTGGAGGAGGTCGCTCTCGACCCTCGGATGCGCGGCCGATACCCGCACGAGTTCTCCGGTGGACAGCGCCAGCGCATCGCCATCGCGCGCGCCCTGGTACTGAAACCCGAGTTCTTGCTGCTCGACGAGCCGACCTCGGCGCTCGATCGCTCGGTACAGGTGCGCGTGGTCGAGCTGCTGCGCGATATCCAGCGCAAGTACGGGCTGACCTATGTATTCATCAGCCATGACCTCGCGGTAGTACGGGCACTGGCCGACACCGTGCTGGTGATGAAGGACGGCCAGGTGGTGGAACGAGGCCCGGCCGAGCGGATATTCTCCGCACCGCGCGAGCCCTATACCCAGGCGCTGCTCAAGGCCGCCTTCCTCAATCGCGCCAACGGCCCGACACCCGAAACCCTGCATCGAGGCTGACGACTCAGGCCGGCCCCAGTGCCGGCGCTTCTCATACCAAAGCCATCTACCAGCGCTGTCTGCCAATGCTATCCACCCCGGCCCTCCCGATGAGGGCCGGCGGCCTCGTCACGGATGAATCCTGCGAGCTGGTTCGGAAGTAAAGCGCAGAACCGGGCGTAATAACTACAGACCCAGCTAATCCTTAGTTTTCAAACATTTAAATAACAATACAATGATTAGCATTGCAAATAAAAATCCCTCTACAAATAGCTATTTTTGATGGAACTTTTTCAGTATAAAAGATCGCGGATGCGCCAAAGGCCCGTCGATCACCAGTGGTAGCGATTCCACACCGACCGAGCCGCAGAGCGGTCTCCTGCGCTCATCGAGAGGGCCACAACTAGTACAAATCGATCGCCACTGGCCTATCCACAACTGTTCGACCCACAACTACAAAAGCGCCACATCCATTAGGATCATCAGGAATCCGATAATGCATAACGCAACATCCCACGCACGCCATACTTTCAAACTCAGCCTGCTCGCCGTCGCCATCGGCGCCGCTTCCTTCAGCGCCATCGAACAGGCTTCGGCCTTCACCGCCTACGAAGACGCCAACAACCGCTTCATCATCAACGGTCGTATCGCCGGCAACTACACCTGGAACCGCGGCGGCGTCGACGGTGAAGACAACTTCAAGAACCAGGCCTCGCGTATCAACCTGGTTTACGAACACTACTTCGCCGATGACTGGACCGCGCTTGCGCGCACCGAATGGGGCTTCGATCCCTTCTTCGAGAATGGCGACGACAACCACACCAAGCGCCACCAGTACGTCGGCGTCAAGCATCCGGTCTACGGGACCGTACTGCTTGGCCAGCAGTGGTCGATCTACTACGACATGGTCGGCATCATGACCGACCAACTGTGGGTCTATGGCGCCGAGGCGCAGGGCTCGTTCAATGGCAACATGGGTAACGGCTTCCAGGGCCTGAGCCGTCCGAACCAGTCGATCTCCTATCGCAACACCTGGGACGACCTGACCTGGGGCCTGATGTACGGTACCTCGACCGGCGAGAACAAATCCGATCTCGTCGGTTTCGACTCCGTTACCGGCAACCCCGAGTACGTCAGCCGCGGCGGCGAGCGCCGGTACTTCGCCCAGACCGCGTTGAGCTGGAAAGCCAGTGAGGACCTGACCCTGGCCGCGGCCTATAACTACAGCCGCATCGAGCAGCACTACGTCACCAGCGACGCGGGCCAGGTCACCGAAGACCCCAACGTCAACGCTTGGCTGCTCGGTGCCAGCTGGACCCCGGGCAACTGGTACCTCGCTGTGACCGCCGGCGAGCAGCGCAACCTGCGCGGCCAGGGTAATGGGGCCTACCAGAGCGCGCGCGGCTATGAAGGCGTGGCGAGGTACACTTTCCCCGAACTTACGAGCTTCGGCGACGTCCAGCTCTACAGCGCCGTCAACCGCTACGAGGACAAGGACACCAGCCAGCGCGCGAGCTACTACGTGCTGGGTACCGCCTTGGTCGCCTTCGATAGCAAGCTGATCCTGGCGCTCGAGCATCGGTTCAACGACAACAAGACCGCCAGTGGCAGCAACACCACCGCAGACAAGGATTCAACCGCTCTGCTGGTCCGCTACAACTACTAATCCCGACAGGCGACGCAGCGAAAGTCCCACCTGGTCTGAACCGCCCATCCCATTGGGCGGCTCAGGGCGCCAGGCGGGGCTTTTTTGCGCCGGAAAGACGCCTTGCGCCCAATCATCGATACAGCAAATCATTTGCAAGGCAAGTTTTAATTGAGTAATTAAATGGAACTATCCAACAGTCGATGATGAGGTGCGCGCCATTTTTCGGTATAAAGATCACATCACCTGAATCGGCACATACACAATTCTCAGAATAACAGTGGTTTAGGTGAATTAACCTCATGCGGGTCAGCCATTGGCAGCAGCTGTAGCACCAATGAGCTAGGCACCATGCGGGTCGCGGGACCGGATTGGTGATATTGGCGACGACAACGACCCCACGCACATACCAAGTCGATCGGCGCCGTTCCCAACCCGAAGACTGTGTTCTAAGTGAGTGCAAGCTCGCTCGACACCGACAAAAAGCAGTGCTTGCCCGCGCAAGGTCCTCGCAGCTTGCAGCGGTTGGCTCCACTAAAACATTCGGGAACACTACGACAATGCAGCGTTCAGCACATCGACAGATCTTCAAGCACAGCGCCATCGCCGTCGCCGTCGGCCTTGCCTCGATGGCAACCGTCGAACGCGCGGCCGCCTTCACCGCCTTCGAAACGCCCAACAACCGTTTCGTGATCAACGGCCGTATCGCTGGCAGCTATGACTGGAATGACGGCGGCAGCGATGAAGACAACTTCAACAACGCCGGCTCGCGTATCAACCTGGTCTATGAGCACTACTTCGCCGATGACTGGACCGCGCTGGCGCGCACCGAATGGGGCTTCGACCCGTTCTTCCAACACGGTGACGACAACCATACCAAGCGCCACCTCTATGTCGGCCTGAGCAACCCCACCTACGGTACCGTCACCGTTGGTAAGCAGTATTCGGTCATGTATGACCTGGTCGACGTCTACACTGACCAACCGTGGCTCTATACCGACTACACCTCCCAGACCTGGATGGGCTACGCCGGCGACTGGCTCGGCATGCAGCGCCCTGACCGTTCGATCAAGTACGTCGTCGACGTGGGTGACTGGACCCTGGGTGCGATGTACGGCACCTCCCGCGGCGACATCGACAGCGATCTGGTCGGCGTGAATGGCAGCGAGCTCGTCTACGCCGACCGTGGCGCCGAGCGCGAGTACTTCGCTCAGCTGGCGTTCAACTACCGGCTGGGCTACGACGTCACCCTGTTCGCCGGCTACAACTACGCGCGCATCAGCGAAAGCGGCTATACCGCCTCGGAAGGCGTAGTGAATGACACTTACGAAGACGATCCCAACGTCAACAACTGGGAAGTCGGCTTCAACTGGGCGCCGGGCAACTGGTACATCTCCGCACTCGGCGGCGAGTCGCGCAACCTCATCGCCACCGACCGTCAGGGCGGCGTGATGCAGTCCGCGCGCAACTACGACACCTTCGCCGGCTATACCTTCCCGGGCGCGCTGGGTGAAATCGGCGACCTGCAGCTCTACGGCCAGTACAGCTACGCCAAGGACAACGACGGCGATGCTCGCATGGATCGCAAGATCTTCGGCGTAGCCGCGATCACCTTCAACGAGCAGCTGATCATCGCCCTCGAGCACATGATCATGGATGACAAGTCGGATACCGGCGCTGACGCCTATGACAACGACGTCACCGGCATCCTGGTCCGCTACAACTACTGAGTCGCCAAGCAAGGCAACGCTTTAGTTCGGCTTCCTTCCGCCCCGGCTCGCCGGGGCGGAAGGTTTTCATCTCCTCCTGTTCGCCACTCCCCCTCCCGCACCGTTCTCATCACTCCTGTCTCATCCCTCTTGTCTCACCACCCTTGCCATTGACCCAAGTGCTACCCACAGGTTCTAGACTGCGAGATACAGGAAGTCGCAGCAGCCTCTGGAGGCGAGAATGAAAGTCAGCGAATTGGCGCGTCGCGCCGAAGTGACCGCCGAAACGGTCCGTCACTATGTCCGCGAAGGCCTGCTCGAACCAGCGCGAGACCCTCATAACAACTATCAGCTGTTCGACGAAGGCGCGCTCGGTCGACTGCGCTTCATCCTTCGCGCGCGCACCCTGGGGTTCAGCCTCAAGGAGATCCGCGACATCGTCGCTCACGCAGACCAAGGTGATTCACCCTGCCCGCTGGTCCGCGACATGCTCAGCGCTCGCCTGCCTGAAGTCCAAGCGCGCATTCGTGAACTGCAAAGCCTCGCCGAACGAATGGAGCAGGCGCTCACCGCCTGGTCGACCATGCCCGACGGCTCACCCGACGGACACACCATCTGCCAGCTGATCGAGCACTGGAACGAAGGCGCGGACGACTGCTGTCCGTCTCGAGTGGAGAAGCAGCACGCGCAAGAAGCCTCCCACTGAGGCTATCCACCGGCATCCGGGGCCTACTCTAGGAGGCTTCACTCATGCAACAAGCCATCGCTCCCGCCCGACACCACTGGTCGCTGAGCCTCAGCGGGCTCAGCTGCGGACACTGCGTCCAGCGCACCAGACAAGGGATCGAGGCCGCCGATCCAGCGGCCTCGATCACCACACTGGACAAGACGCGCCTGGAAATCGACACCGTGCTGGGGCGCCAGGAGCTGATCGCCACGGTCGAGGCCGCGGGCTACCACGCCCGCCCTGTGCACGAAGACGAACTCTCCAAGGAGCCGGCCGCGCCTGCGCAGCCGGCGTGCGGCCATGGCGGGATGACGGAGGGCGACGAGCGTTCATCGATGCGACGCGAGTTCGAGATCGAAGGCATGACCTGCGCCTCCTGCGTATCCCGCGTAGAAAGGGCGCTTGGCCGCGTCAGCGGCGTAGCCCACGCCTACGTCAATCTCGCCAGCGAGCGCGCGACCGTCGAACTCGATGCCAAGGTCGACGACGCCAGCCTGATACGCGCGGTGCAAGATGCAGGCTACTCGGCCAAACCACTCACGGCCAACGCGAGCGAACACCAGGAAGCACGCCAGCGTGAAGAGCAGCGATCGCTACATCGGGCGCTGCTGTTGGCAACCGTGCTCAGTCTGCCGATAGTCGTTCTGGAGATGGGCGGGCATCTGATACCGGGCCTCAACGACCTGCTGGTCGCTACCGTCGGGCAGCACAATCTCTGGCTGCTCCAGGCGATACTCGCCACCCTGGTACTGGCCGGGCCCGGCAGGCGATTCTTCCGCCAGGGCATACCCGCGCTGCTGCGCGCAGCACCGGACATGCACTCGCTGGTCGCCGTAGGCACTGGCGCGGCCTATCTCTACTCGCTGATCAGCACTCTGCAACCAGGCTGGCTACCAGCGGGCACCGCCAACGTCTACTTCGAAGCAGCCGCAGTGATCGTCACGCTGATCCTGCTCGGGCGCTATCT
The DNA here is from genome assembly GCF_001648175.1 of Halotalea alkalilenta. NCBI lineage: Bacteria > Pseudomonadati > Pseudomonadota > Gammaproteobacteria > Oceanospirillales > Halomonadaceae > Halotalea > Halotalea alkalilenta. The sequence goes on from NZ_CP015243.1 coordinate 4,223,989, forward strand.
GGAAATACGCGCACGCGGGCGCACCTCCAGCGCGATTCGCCACTTGATCGGCCTGCGTCCACGGCAAGGACGCATCGAACGCGACGGCGTCGTCACCATGCTGCCCATCGACCAAATCGAGACCGGCATGCGGGTGCTGGTCCAGCCCGGCGAGCGGATCCCGGTGGATGGCGTGGTGCTCGAAGGAGAGAGCTTCGTCGATGAATCGATGCTCAGCGGCGAGCCGATGCCGATCGCCAAGCGCGCAGGCGAACGGCTTGCCGCCGGCACCCTCAATCAGCGGGGCGCATTGATCTTTCGCGCGACGGAGGTAGGCGAAGGCACCCTCTTGGCCCAGATCGTGCGCATGGTGGAAGAGGCCCAAGGCGCCAAGCTGCCGGTGCAGGCACTGGTCGACAGAGTGACGCTATGGTTCGTTCCGGCGGTAATGGGCGTGGCGCTGCTCACCTTCTTCGCCTGGCTACTGCTGGCGCCAGCGCCTTCGCTGGGTCTTGCCGTGGTCAATGCAGTGGCAGTGCTGATCATCGCCTGTCCTTGCGCGATGGGACTGGCGACGCCGACTTCGATCATGGTCGGTACCGGCCGCGCTGCCCAGCTCGGGGTGCTGCTGCGCAGGGGCGAGGCGCTGCAACGCCTCAGGAACGTTCGCGTGGTGGCACTCGACAAGACAGGCACCTTGACCGAAGGTCGGCCAGCCCTGACCGAACTCGAGATCGTTGAAGGCATCGACGAAGCGCGGCTGCTTGCCGATCTCGCCACGGTGGAGGTGCGCTCGGAGCATCCGATCGCCCAAGCGATCGTCGCCGCCGCCGAAGCGCGCGGCCTGCGCCGTGGAACGCTGGAAAGATTCGAATCGCTCACCGGACTCGGTGTGACCGCACAGGTCGATGGTCGCGAGATCGCCATCGGTACTGGAAGGCTACTGGCCAAACTGGGCATCGACCCAGCGGCCCTGGATGCGCGCGCCACCCAGCTGGCCGAGACGGGAAAAACGCCGCTGTTCGCGGCGGTCGACGGTCGGCTCGCCGGCGTACTGGCGGTCAGCGACCCGCTCAAACCCAGCAGTCGGGAGGCTATCGATGGCCTCCATGCCCACGGTATCAAGGTCGCGCTGGTCAGCGGTGACAACCGCCGCACCTGTGAAGCGATCGCCGCTCAGCTCGGCATCGATGAGGTGATCGCCGAAGTGCTGCCCGGTGGCAAGGTCGCAGCGGTAGAGCGGCTTCGCCAGCGCATGGGCTCGATCACCTTCGTCGGCGATGGAATCAACGACGCCCCGGCACTGGCCAGCGCCGACGTCGGTGTGGCGATGGGCTCTGGCACCGACATCGCGATCGAGTCAGCCGATGTGGTACTGGTCAACGGCCAGCCACGAGGAATACTGCGGGCGATCGAGATATCGCGCGCGGTGATGCGCAACATCGCACAGAACTTGTTCTGGGCCTTCGCCTACAACGTCGCACTGATTCCGGTCGCCGCGGGCGTGCTGACCCTGTTCGGCGGGCCGCTGCTGTCTCCGGAGCTCGCCGCCGGGGCAATGGCGCTATCCAGCGTGTTCGTCCTCGCCAACGCCCTGCGCCTGCGCCGCGCGGCCGCTTGAGCATGGCGCAAGGAACCAGCCACCGATGAAAACCGGTGGCTCGTTTCGTCCCGCCCGAGGCGCTTCATCAGTACTGAAGTTCAGCGTGCTCGATCATCAACTGCAGAGATTCGCGCCCGCGGTAACGGTTGCGTGAAGGCTTGAAGGCGCAGCGCACGCGGGCGCCTGCGCCGAAAGGCACCGCCTCGCCGGGCGTTACCGCGCGAAACCAGATCGCCTTGAGCGCGCGCGAACCCGCGCCGAGCTCGAGCATCAAGTGGCAGCCATCGGCGCCCACCAGCCGGGTGCCAAGTACCTCGAACCGGCCCTCGAACAGCGGCGTCTCGAACTCGCGGCCGAAGGGTGCGAGACGCTCGATCTCATCGAGCAGCCCAAGATCGAGCGCCTGTAGCGGCAACTCCCCGTCGGTGAGAATCAGCGGGTGCAGCTCGCGCTCCCCCAGCTGCTCGTCCACGGCTTGCTCGATCGCCGCGCGAAAAGCCTCGAACCCGGAAGCAGCAAGCCCGATTCCCGCTGCGCCGGCGTGCCCGCCGAAACGCTCGAGTACTCCAGGCGCCAACTCGTCAGCGCGCTGCAGCGCGGCACGCAAATGCACTCCCTCGATCGAGCGCCCCGAGCCGGAGAGCTGCCCCGGCGCAGCGGCCGGGGTGAGCACGAAGCACGGACGGCCGAACGCCTGGACCAGACGCGAGGCGACGATGCCCTGAACGCCGGCATGCCCATCGGCGAGATGGATCACCAGCACCCTGGCACCGCGGCCGAGTGGCGCTTGGGCCAGCCGCTTCGCCTCCTCGGTCATGGTGGCTTCGATCACCTTGCGCGACTGGTTGTCCTGGTCGAGCAGTTCGAGCTGGTGCCGCGCGCGATCGTCGGTCTCAGCGAGCATGAAGTGCAATGCCGCATAGGGATCATCGAGCCGTGAGCGGGCGTTGATCCTCGGCCCCATCTGAAAGCCCAGGGTCTCGGCGGTGAACGGCAGGCTGTCGGGGCCGAGACGTTCGGCCATCGCCCGCCAACAGGGTTCATCCATGCGATTGATCAGCGAGAGCCCCAGGGTCACCACCGCGCGATTGATCGCACTGTCGCCAAGAGAAACGCAATCGGCCACGGTGCCGAGTGCGACATAGGAGAGCCAGGCCGAGAGCTTCGGCGTCGCCGCGGGCAGCACGCCCATCTCGATCAGCGTCGAGCGCGCCAGCGACATGGTCAGCCAGGAGACCATGCAGCCGGCGATGGTGGCATCGGGGTAATCGCAGTCGCTTCTGGACGGGTTGACCACCGCGTAGGCCGAAGGCGGCGGCCCATCGATCGGCAGGGCGTGATGGTCGGTGACTACCACGTCGATCCCCGCGGCGCTGAGCCGAGCGATGCGCGGCTCGTCCGATGAACCGCAGTCGGCGCTGATCACCAGCGTCGGCCTGGGCCTGAGTGCGAGGGTACGCTCCACCAGCGGCTGCGAGATCCCGTAGCCATCGTTGATCCGATGCCCAATCAGGCTATGGATGCGCGAACGCGGCACCCCGAACAGCTCGACCAGGGTGCGCAGGATCACCACATGGGAGGTGATGCCATCGACGTCGTAGTCGGTGAGTATGCCGATATGCTCACCCTCGGCCACCGCGCGGGCGATCCGCTCGGCCGCGCGCGCGCCGTCGCGCAGCCGCCCAGGGTGGACGAGATGGCGCAGGCTCGGTGAAATCAGCGCATCGAGCGCATGCAGCGGCGAGCAGAGCCTGCCGCCGAGCAGTCGCGCCTGCAGCGGGCTCAGGCCGGCGGCGAGCGCCGCCGCCTCGACTTCACGATCGACCTCGCGCGCGACCAGCCGCGGCGCGGCATAGTCGACCCGCGCAGCGCCCCCGCTATCGCCCACGGGCCGCATCAGCGGCGCGCGCGGGCAATGTAGTCCTGCACCGCCTCGAGCGAAGCCGGCAACACCTCGTAGCGCTCCTCACGAGTGAGCAAGTCGCTCATCGCCTCGGGCAGCGGGACTTCGGTAAAGCCGGCCTTGACCACGGCCTCGGCGAACTTGGCCGGGTGCGCGGTAGCCAAGGTCACCATCGGCACCTCTGGATGACGGTTGCAGCGCTCGGCAGCGCGGTAGCCGGTGGCGGTGTGAGGATCGAGCAACTCGCCGGTGCGGGCATGGGCATCGCGAATCGTCTCGAGGATCTCCGCATCATCGACGCTGTAGCTTGAAAACAGCGCGCGCAGGCGCTCGAGTGGCGCATCGGCGAGCGAGGCGGGCTCGTGCTTGAAACGCTCGAGCAGCGCATCTACCGCACCGGTATCGCGATCGTAGGCGAAGAACAGCAGGCGCTCGAAGTTCGACGAGACCACGATGTCCATCGAGGGCGCGAGCGTCGCCAGCAGTTCACGCCGGGAGAAATCGTTGTCGCTGATCACCCGATGGAGAATGTCGTTGGCATTGGTGGCGATCACCAGCTGGCGAATCGGCAATCCCATCTCGCGAGCGATGTAGCCGGCGAAGAGATTGCCGAAGTTGGCCGATGGTACGGTGAAGCTGACCTCTCGGTGCGGTGCACCGAGCGCCACCGCCGCCGCGACGTAATAGACGGTCTGGGCCATGATCCGCGCCCAGTTGATCGAGTTGACCGCGACCAGCCGGGTACCGTCGAGGAAGGCCTGGTCGGCGAAGCTCGCCTTGACCATCGCCTGGGCGTCGTCGAAGTTGCCCTCGATCGCGATGTTGAACACGTTGTCGGCGAGCACCGAGGTCATCTGGCGGCGCTGCACCTCGGAAACCCGCTGGTAAGGATGGAGAATGAAGATGTCCAGATGCTCGCAGTGCCGGCAACCCTCGATCGCAGCGGACCCGGTATCACCCGAAGTGGCGCCGAGGATCACCGCCCGCTCGTCCCGCTTGGCGAGGAAATGATCGAGCAGCCGGCCAAGCAGCTGCAGCGCGACGTCCTTGAACGCCAGCGTCGGGCCGTGGAACAGCTCGAGCAGGAAATGATTGGCGTCGAGCTGCTTGAGCGGCACTACCGCGTCATGGTGAAAACTGGCATAGCTCTCTTCGACCAGCCGCTTGAAGGTGCCGTCATCGATCGCGCCACCGACGAAGGGACGCATCACCCGGAAGGCGATCTCGGCGTAGGAGAGTCCGGCGAACTCCGCCAGCTCCTGGTGCGATAGGCGAGGTAGGTCCTCCGGTACGTAGAGCCCGCCGTCGCTGGCGAGACCAGTGAGGACCACGTCTTCGAAACCAAGTGCGGGAGCCTTCCCGCGAGTGCTGATATAGCGCATCGCTCATGTCTCGTGCGGCCCTGATCGGGCCGGATCATTGCAAGGGATGCGACGGCATGGCCGTCGTCGATCCAAGGCTCACTGCTCGTCGAGGTTCTCGACCCGAATGCGGGTGACCGGACCCGCGATGTCGTCGAGCGCTTCGAGGCTCAGGATCGCTGCATTCATGTTCGCCTCGCGCACAGCGTGGGTCAGCATGATGATCGTCGCCAGGTCGCCGCTCTTCGCTTCCTTCTGGATCAGCGATTCGATGCTGATCTCCTGCTCGGCGAGGATCATCGCTACCCGCGCCAGCACGCCCGGCCGATCGACCGCGGAGAGACGCAGGTAGTAGGCGCTGACGATTCGCTCCATCGGCAGGATCGGCAACCGGTCCTGGTCGTCATCGATGCCGATGAACGCCAGGTACGGGGTGCGGTAATTGTGCTCGGTGGCGATATCGCGGGCAACGTCGAGGATATCGGCAACCACCGCGGAGGCAGTCGGCTCGGCACCGGCACCGGCACCGTAGTAGAGCGTCGGCCCTACCGCATCGCCCATCACCTCGATCGCGTTCTTGACCCCATGGACGTTGGCCAGCAAACGAGTCTTTGGGATCAGCGTCGGATGCACGCGCAGCTCGACCCCGCCATCGGTGCGCCGAGCGATACCGAGATGCTTGATGATGTAGCCAAGGTTGTCGGCCTGCTCGATGTCCTCCGAGGTAATCCGCGAGATGCCCTCGGTGTAGGTCTTGTCGAACTGCAGCGGCACGCCGAAGGCGATCGAGGCCAGGATGGTCAGCTTGTGGGCGGCATCGATCCCTTCGATGTCGAAGGTCGGGTCGGCTTCAGCGTAGCCCAGCGCCTGGGCCTCGGCGAGCACGTCCTCGAAGGTGCGCCCTTCGTCGCGCATATGGGTAAGGATGTAGTTGCCGGTGCCATTGATGATCCCAGCGAGCCACTGGATGCGGTTGGCTCCGAGCCCTTCGCGCAGCGACTTGATCACCGGAATGCCCCCGGCCACCGCCGCCTCGAAAGCGACGATCACGCCGCGCTCCGCGGCGGCGCGGAAGATTTCGCTGCCGTGCACCGCGATCAATGCCTTGTTGGCGGTGACCACGTGCTTGCCATGACTGATCGCCTCGAGCACCAGCTGGCGGGCGACCTCATAACCGCCGATCAGCTCGACCACCACATCGATATCGGGATTGCGGGCGACCTCGAAAATGTCGCGGGTCACCTTCGCCGAGGACAGATCGCACAGCGGGTTGTCACGGCGCGCGCCGATCTGCTCGATCACGATCGGGCGACCCGCGCGACGGGCGATCTCATCGGCGTTGCGGGTCAGCACGTTGAAGGTGCCGCCGCCAACGGTACCGAGACCGCAAATGCCGACTCGTACAGGTTTCAGATTGACTGGTGCCTTGCCCGCGGATTCCAAGATTGCCATCACTCTCTCACTGCATGATTGACCGGGCGAGTCGTCGCCCATCGATTCTCTTACCCATCCTGCCTCACCACCCTAGGCGGCTTCAGGATCTCGCATCGATCAGCTGGGTCAACTGGTCGACCGGCAGGTAGCCCGGAACGATGCTGCCATCGGGAAACACCACCGCCGGCGTGCCTTGCACGCCAAGACGCTTGCCTAGTTCGTAATCACGTTCGATCTGAGCGACGCAGGCGCTGCCGGAGGCGCTCAGCTCCTCCCCTCGTACCGCGGCACTCATCGCTTCACTGCGATTGTCGCTGCACCAGACCTGAGCGAGCTGGCGCGCCCCGGGGGAGTTCTCGCCCGCGCGAGGGAAAGCCAGATAACGCACCGCGATACCGCGCTGGTTGAGCTCGGGCACCTCGGCGTGAAGCTTGTGACAATAGGGGCACGAGGTATCGGTGAACACCGTCAAGGTGCTCTTGATCTCGCCTGCCGGTCGAAAGATCACCATGTCATCTTCGTCGAGCGAGGCGAGCGCCTCGCGGCGCTCCTGGTTCTCGGCCTGACGGCTCAGGTTGACCAGACCGCCGGGGCCGTTCTCGTAGAGATCGCCCACCAGCATGTAGCGACCCTGGGCATCCGAGAACACCACTTCACCGCTTTCGAGCCGCAGCCGGTAGAGCCCTTCGATCGGCGTACTGCGGGCGTCTCTCACCGCGACCTCGGTACCATTGATCGTCAAGCGCTCAAGCCCATCGGGCGGTTCGTCAGCGGCCACCGCCATGGATGCGCCAAGGGCGAACGTACCTAGCAGCGCCCGACCGAACAGGCGACGCGGGGCGGCAAACGAGGTGAATGGCATCTATCGATCTCCTGAAAAACGTATCGCGTCGTTCAACCGCGCGGGTGGTGGCGGCGATGCAGCGCTTCGAGCCTACGCTGCGCGACGTGGGTATAAATCTGCGTGGTCGACAGATCACGGTGTCCGAGCAGCTCCTGGACCACCCTTAAGTGGGCGCCGTGGTCGAGCAGGTGCGTGGCGAAGGCGTGGCGGAGAGTATGCGGCGATAGCGGCTTTGAGATTCCCGCCGAAGCCGCATGCAGCTTGATCCGGTGCCAAAACGTCTGACGGGTCATGAAGCCATCTTGGCGCCCGGGAAACAAGGGGGCACGCGTGATGTCGCGCATCAACTGCCCTCGCCCCTCGCGCAGGTAGCGTTCGAGCCAATCGTGCGCCTCCTCGCCAAGCGGCACCAACCGCTCCTTGCCGCCCTTGCCCAGCACCCTCACCACGCCCTGGCGCAGGTTGAGACTGTCAAGGCGCAGGCCGACCAGCTCCGACACCCGCAATCCGCAGGCGTAGAGCACCTCGATCATGGTGCGATCGCGCAGGCCGATAGGCTGTTCGACGTCCGGCGCGGCGAGCAGCCGATCGACATCGACCTCATCGAGGGTCTTGGGCAGCCCTGGCCGGGCGGGAGGGGTACCGACACCGCCGACCGGATCCGCCTCGAGCAGCCCCTCGAGCATCGCCCAGCGATAAAACCGCCGCAGGCTGGAGAGTAACCGGGCGTCGCTGCGCGGATGGTAGCCGGCTGCCCGGCGCTCGCCCAAGAGCGCCTCGATGGCCCCCTCTCCCGGTGCGAGCAGCGTCGTCGCCGAGCGTTCGAGATGGCTCGTCCAGTGGCCCAGGTCGCGCCGATAGGCCGCCAAGGTGTGCGGGCTGGCGCCGCGCTCGAGCCAGAGCGCGTCGAGGAAGCCGTCGATCAGGACATTGGCGCAGCCGTCGTTCATGGAGCCTCGATGCCAAGCGGACAACAACAGAGCTTGCGAAAAGCACGAAACCCCGCGCGCCAGGAAGGCGCCGCGGGGTTTCGTCTCGACCGGGGCACGCCCGAGTGGGCGTATCCCGAGGCGCTATCAGGAAAGCTTTTCCTTGATGCGCGCGGCCTTGCCGCTGAGCTCGCGAAGGTAGTAAAGCTTCGCCTGACGAACGTCACCGCGGCGCTTCACTTCAACGCTCGCGACCAGCGGGCTGTAGGTCTGGAAGGTACGCTCGACGCCGACACCGTGGGAAATCTTGCGCACGGTGAAGGCGGAGTTGAGGCCGCGGTTGCGCTTGCCGATCACCACGCCTTCGAACGCCTGCAGACGCTCGCGGGTACCTTCGACGACCTTCACCTGGACGATGATGGTGTCGCCGGGGCCGAAAGCGGGCAGCTCTTTGCCCATCTGCTCGGATTCGATCACCTGGATCACTTTGTTTCGATTGCTCATGTCCTGCTCCTGATGCTGGACCGGTAGCCCGGTTCCGGTGATCCCGACGCCGAGCGCGGGGACCGATGATGGATGACGCGCGAGGACATTCAGTCCCGCGCACCGCCGTCGCCCTGCCGGGCGGCGTACTCACGGACGTACTCATCGAGAAGCGTGCGCTCCTCTGCGGTCAACGTCCGCGTTTCGAGCAGATCCGGCCGCAATGACCAAGTCCGCCCAAGGGATTGCTTGAGGCGCCAGCGGCGAATCTCACCATGATGCCCGTTGATCAGCACCTCGGGAACGCGCTTGCCATCGATCTCTTCCGGCCGCGTATAGTGCGGGCAGTCGAGCAGGCCATCGGCGAACGAATCCTCCTCGGCCGAGCGGGCATGTCCGAGCACCCCCGGCACCAGCCTCGAGATCGCATCGATCAGCACCATCGCTGGCAGCTCGCCGCCACTCAGTACGTAGTCGCCGATCGACCACTGCTCATCGACGTCGGCTTCTATCACGCGCTCGTCGATGCCCTCGTAGCGTCCAGCGACCAGCACCAAACGCCCGCTGCTCGCCAGTTCACGCACTCCCCGCTGGTCCAGCACCCTTCCCTGCGGGGAGAGATAGATCACTCGGGGAGCGACACCGTCCACGGTGAGCGCATCGCGCGCATCGTGAATCGCACCGCGCAGCGTATCGACCTTCATCAGCATCCCCGGCCCTCCCCCGTAGGGGCGGTCATCGACGCTGCGATGCCGGTCGACGGCATAGTCACGCGGATTCCAGAACTCGAGCGACAAAAGCCCCTGGCGAACCGCGCGACCGCTGACCCCATGCAAGGTCAGGGCGTCGAACATCTCGGGAAACAGCGACACCACGCCGATGCTCAGGCCTGGGCCTCCCTCACTGCTCGAGTCGTGCATCGTCGTGCTCAGAACTCAGGGTCCCAATCGACGCGCATCTCTCCCGTCTCGAGGTCGATCCGCTCGATCACCTCGTCAGGCAGGAAGGGCAACAGCCGCTCCTTGCCGTCGGGGCCACCCTTGACCACCAATACGTCGTTGGCACCGGTCTCGAGCAGGTGATCCACCCGCCCGAGCTCGACACCGTCGATGGTCGTTACCTTGAGACCTTCGAGCTGGTACCAGTAATACTCGCCCGCCGAGAGCCGGGGCAGTTCGTCGGTCGCAAGCTTGATCGTCGCACCGCCGAGCGCTTCGGCCGCCTCGCGCGAAGCGACACCAGCCAACTGGACCACCAAACCCTTGCCCTGGCGACGCCCCTGGAGCACCTCGTAGACACGCTCGACACCGTCCTTGTCGACGGTCCAGCGGTCGTACTCGAGGATGCCCTCCATGGGGCTCGTGTGCGAATAGACCTTCAACCATCCCTTGACACCGTAGGGGCTGGTCAAGCTGCCCATCACCACACGCTCGGGCGAGGCATTTTCAGCGGGGGTCACGTTATCGCTCACTAATTCGCTCGATGAAGTCGGGACGGCGTCCCGGGGCACTCTTACTTAACGCTTCTACTTAACGCTTCACGCCTAGCCCTCGCGCCAGGCACGAGAGTCTCAAGCCCACCGAGGTGGGCATGGGTGCCGCTCAGGCTGCGGTCTTACGCGCTTCCTTGATCAGCTGAGCGACGCGGTCGGAGACCTGCGCGCCCTGCGACTGCCAATAGGCCAGGCGATCAAGATCGACGCGCAGGCGTTCTTCGCCACCGCGCGCGATCGGGTTGAAGAACCCCAGGCGCTCGATGAAGCGACCATCACGAGCGACGCGGGAGTCGGTGACGGTGAGGTGATAGAAAGGACGCTTCTTGGCGCCGCCACGTGCCAGACGAATGGTTACCATCGATAAGTCTCTCTAGTGATGCTCGAACTGAAGTGCTTGATTAGGCTCTGGCCACTGACCGATCGCTCGCGCCGGTCCATCGCCCCAAAGCTACCGATGCTCGACTGTGAAGATCGCAGTACGGCACTCACGGCAGGTGAGCCACCTGCCTAAGGGCAGCCCACTTCGAAGACGCGACATTCTACGGGAAATTTCAACCCCTGCAAACACGCACCGGCGTCAAAGGCATCAGCGGCGAGGGAAACCGCCCATTCCGCCCATGCCCCCCATACCGCCGGGGCCACCGCCCCCGCCGAACATGCTGCTCATGCCGCGCATCATCTTCTGCATGCCGCCCTTCTTGCCCATTTTCTTCATCATCTTCTGCATCTGCTTGTGCTGCTTGAGCAGCCGGTTGAGCTCCGGGATCTGGGTACCGGAACCCGCGCAGATGCGACGTTTGCGCGAACCGTTGATCAGGTCGGGTTTACGCCGCTCGAACGGCGTCATCGAATTGATCATCGCCTCGAGTTTGCCGAACTCCTTCTCCGCGTTGCGGTTCTGCGCAAGCTCGGCCATCTGGCCCATGCCGGGCAGCTTCTCGAGCAGGCTACCCATACCCCCCATGTTCTTGAGCTGCTGGAGCTGATCGCGGAAATCCTCGAGATCGAAGCCCTCGCCCTTCTTGAGCTTCTTGGTCAGCTTGGCGGCCTTGCCCTTGTCGACGGTGCGCTCGGCCTCCTCGATCAGACTGAGGACATCACCCATGCCGAGAATGCGCGAGGCGATACGGTCGGGGTGGAAAGGCTCGAGGGCATCGGTCTTCTCGCCCATGCCGATGAACTTGATCGGCTTGCCGGTGAGATGACGCACCGACAGCGCGGCCCCGCCACGGGCATCGCCATCGGCCTTGGTCAGGATCACACCGGTGAGCGGCAGCGCCTCGTGGAACGCCTTGGCGGTATTGGCGGCGTCCTGCCCGGTCATCGCGTCGACCACGAAGAGCGTCTCGGCGGGTTTGATCGCAGCGTGCAGCGCCTTGATCTCGTCCATCATCTCGGCGTCGACGTGCAGACGACCAGCGGTGTCGACCAGCACCACATCGTGGAAGTGGATCTTGGCGTGGCGAATCGCCGCTTCGGCGATCGCTACAGGGCGCTGCTCGGTGGTGGACGGGAAGAACTCCACCTCGACCTCTTCAGCGAGGCGCGCGAGCTGGTCGATCGCCGCCGGACGATAGACGTCCGCCGAGACCACCAGCACTTTCTTCTTCTCGCGCTCGCGCAGGAAGCGGGCGAGCTTGGCCACCGAGGTGGTCTTGCCCGCGCCCTGGAGACCAGCCATCAGGATCACCGAAGGCGGGTGCTTGAGATCCAGCGGCGCGCTGCCCTCGCCCATGACCGCCTCGAGCTCCTGCTGGACGATCTTGACGAACTGCTGCCCTGGCGAAAGGCTCTTGGACACCTCCTGGCCGACCGCGCGCTCGCGCACCCGCTCGACGAAGGCTTTGACCACCGGCAGCGCGACATCGGCTTCGAGCAGCGCGCGGCGCACTTCACGCAATGTCTCCTGGACGTTCTCTTCGGTGAGCCTGGCCTGGCCGGTGATCGTGCGCAGCGTCCGCGACAGGCGATCGGACAAACTTTCGAACATGGGCGCCTCCAAGGGCTGACGGCTAACGCGGGCCGTCGAGCGGAAATCTCGGTCGTGACCCGGCAGCGGCGCTTGGTAGCGATGCTTGGTAGCGATAGTGCTGGCCGATCACGACGACAGGTGCGTGATTATATCGTCTCCGGCGGCAGCTCTCCATCCGCCGCCTCGCCCGAGCACTTGCGAATGGTTATAGTGACACAACCCTTGAAGGTCACTCATGACGCGCCAAAGGCGCGTGGACGCCATATCTGGATGCATGCCGCACTGCCCTACGCCCTGCTTGCCGCTTTTCTCTATCTGTTTGCCGGCCTCTGGCAGGCCGCGGCACTCGCCCGAGCCTGCTCACCGCGCCCTGGGCTTGTGCGCACGACCGGCCTGCTCGCCGTCGCGCTCCATGCGCTGGTGCTCTATTTCGTGCTCTATCGCGATGGCGAACTCAACCTTGGCATGATCGAGACCCTGTCGCTGATCTGCTGGGTCATCGCCGTGCTGCTGCTGGGTGCCAGCCTGTTCTCCCCGACTCTCGCGCCAGGCGCGGCGCTGCTGCCATTCGCCGCGTTCAGCCTGATCGCCATGGTCGGCCTACCCGGAACGCTGACCTACGCTTACTTCCCCCCTGGGGTGCTGGTCCATATCGCAAGCTCGACGCTCGCCTTCGCGCTGCTCTCGATCGCCGCGGTCCAAGCATTGCTGATCGCACTGCAGGACCATGCGCTGAAGACCAGGCGGCTGCGCGGCATCGTCCAGGCGCTGCCCGCGCTGACCCGAATGGAGCGCATGCTGTTCGAACTCATCACCCTGGGAATGGTGCTGCTGACGATTTCGATCGCCAGCGGTGCGCTGTTCGTCCACGACCTGTCCGCCCAGCACCTGACCCCGAAGACCCTGCTTTCACTGATGGCATGGGTGATCTTCGGCGTGCTGCTCTGGTGCCGCCGTTTCCACGGCTGGCGTGGACGTCGCGCGGTGCGCTGGACGCTGGTCGGCGCCGTGGTGCTGGTACTCGCCTACTTCGGCAGCCGGCTGCTGCTCGCCACGCGCTGAGCTGGCAGCGATCGCCCTCGTGCATCCATCCTAGGGCGGGTTAACCCGCCCTAGCTTAAGATTCCGGCCATCGGCTTGACGCCCCGAGGGCCAATCCCTAAAACCCCTCCAATCTCTTATGGAGTCACGATGACGCGCCAAGCTGCCGCCATGCCCCTCGCACCCTCGCGGATGCTCGACGCTTCATGCGCCAAGCGCCATGGAGCGGCTCGATGAGCGAACTGCTGCTGTTGACGAGCGGGATAGTGCTGCTACTGGCGCTGTGCGCGTTCTTCTCCTTCGCGGAGATCGGCATGATGGCGGTCAATCGCTACCGGCTGCATCACCTCGCCGGAGAAGGGCATGTGGGGGCCAAGCGAGTGCTCGAGCTCGTCCGCCAGCCGGACAAGCTGCTGGGAGTGATCCTGATCGGCAATACCCTGGTCGGCAACCTCTCCGCTTCACTGGCCACCATGCTCGCGCTCAACTTCTTCGACGCGGGCTCGGCGCCGATCGTCGCGACCGTGCTGCTGACCATCGTGATGCTGATCTTCGGCGAAGTGATGCCCAAAACCTGGGCGGCGGTGAGCCCGGAGCAGGTTTCCTACCCCTGCGCACGGGTGCTGGGGCCGGCGCTGAAGATATGCATGCCGCTGGTGGTAATGGTCAACGGCATCTCCAACTGGCTGCTCAAGTTCTGCGGCCTGCACAAGGTCCAGGCCGACGCGACCTCGCTGTCGCCCGAGGAACTGCGCACCGTGGTCGGAGAGGCCGGCAGCCTGATTCCATCACGCAACCGTGCAATGCTGCTGTCGATCATCGACCTCAACAAGGCGACAGTGCGCAGCATCATGGTGCCACGCCATGAAATCGACGGCATCGACCTGGAGAGCGACGACGAATCGCTACGTCGACAGCTGACCCACAGCCAGCACACCCGGCTGCCGGTCTACAAAGGGGACGTCAACAACGTCGTCGGACTGCTCCATGTGAGAAGCGCGGCGGCGATCCTGGGCCGGCCCGAGCGGCTGCGCGCCGAGATCGTCAACGCGGCCAGCGAGCCCTACTTCGTCCCTGAATCGACGCCGCTGCATACCCAGCTGCACTACTTTCAGAGTCAGCAGCGCCGTATCGCCCTGGTGGTCGACGAATATGGCGAAGTGATCGGACTGGCCACCCTCGAGGACATCCTCGAGGAGATCGTCGGCGAGTTCACCACCCAGTCCCAGTCGCCCACGGACGGCATCCAGCCGTTCGAGGATGGCTACCTGATCGAGGGCAGGGTGCCACTGCGCGAGATCAATCGGCTACTCGGCTGGTCACTGCCGGTCGATGGACCGCGAACGCTCAACGGGCTGATCGTCGAACGACTCGAGACCTTCCCGGCGGGTCCGGTCTCGCTGATGTTGGGCGACTATCGTATCGAGGTGACCGACCTCGAAGACAACTTCATCGTCCGGGCGTACTGCGCGCCTCGCGCCAGCATCGCCGGCGCGAGGTCCCGCCCGGAGTAACGGAGAACCGAGCATGGCGATCGACAGGCTAGGTGCTCGACTGGGCGCGGCTTTTGCCGGGCTGACGCTGATTGCGCTAACTTGGAGCATAGCGCCCGCTCGAGCGGAGCTCGATCAGAACGATGCGTTGGATCTCACCGAACAGGGCAAGATTCTGCCGCTCGAGGAGATCATCGCCCAGGCGCGCCATTTTCATGAGGGAAAACTGATCGAAGCGATGCTCGAATATCATGCCCCGCACTACGTGTACCGGCTGGAAATACTCGACGAACACGGGCAGGTCTGGGACGTGCTCTTCGATGCGGCCTCGGGCGAACGAATCACCACGGAATAGGAACGGACCGATATGCGACTCCTGCTGGTCGAAGACAACGTACCGCTCGCCGACGAACTCAACACCCTGTTCACCCAGAATGGCTATGCCGTGGACTGGTGCACGGATGGCCGCGACGCTGCGGTGATGGCGCTCAACATTCCTTTCGACATGATCGTGCTCGATCTCGGGCTGCCCGGCCGTCCCGGCCTTCAGCTGCTCGAGGAGTGGCGCGAGAACGGCCTCGACACCCCGATCCTGATCCTCACCGCCCGGACCAGCTGGAGCGAGCGGATCACCGGGCTGCGCGCCGGCGCCGACGATTACCTGCCGAAGCCCTTCCATCCCGACGAGCTGCTGCTGCGCCTCCAAGGGCTGATGCGCCGCCGCCACGGCCAGAGGCCGACGCCCAAGCTCTCGGTCGCAGGCGTGGTGCTCGACGAGGCCAGCCAGAGCGCGACCACCGAGGCCGGCGGCGACAAGCAGGTCAACCTGACCCGCGCCGAGTTCGCCATCCTGCGCTACATGATGCTGCATCCCGAACACGTGATCCCCAAGGATCGACTGCTCGACCACCTCTACGACAGCGAGCACGAACGCAATCCGAACGTGGTCGAGGTGCACATCAACCACCTGCGCCAGAAGCTGGGGCGCGGCGTGATCATCACCCAGCGAGGACAGGGCTATCGTTTCGGCGGCAGCAGCCGCGAAGATAATCAGTGATCTCGCTGACCCGGCGGCTCGCGCTGGGGCTCCTGCTCGCAGGTCTGGCGGTGATGTTCCTCCTCGCGCACGGCAGCGTGCTGCTGTTCGACCATGCCTTTCGCGACTATCTCGGCGAGCGGCTGCGCGAGGACGCGGAGGGCATCGTCGCCGAGGCGCTCGACGAGCAGGACCGGGTCGATCTCGATCGGCTGCCGTTTCGCGAGTCCTATAGCCGGGTCTATGCAGGCAGCTATTTCAGCCTGAGAGTCGACGGCGGCGAGGAGATTCGCTCTCGCTCCCTATGGGACCACCGCTTGCCGAACGTAGGCGAAGGGCTCGCCGAACGCCTGCTGCCTGGCCCGGAAGGCCAGGCGCTGCTGGTGTGGAGCGGCGCCTACAGCCGCGCCGGCCACGAATTCGAAATCACTACCGCGCTCGACTACACCCCGGTGACCCAGCGGCTCAACTGGCTGCGGCTTTCCATCTGGCTGCTCGGCGGACTGCTCGCGGTACTGCTGGTCGTGATCCAGCAGCACGTCATCCGCCTCGGCATGCGCCCGCTCGGACGCCTGCGCAGCGAGCTGGCACTGATCAACGATGGTCACCGGATGAAGATCGAGACCCAGGTACCGGAGGAGATCGAGCCGGTGGTGGTCGAGCTCAACCACCAGCTGGAGCGGATCGAGAAAGTCCTCAACCGCTCTCGTGATGGGATCAGCAACCTGGGGCACGCGCTGAAAACGCCGCTGGCGGTGATGGAGACCCTGCTCGCCCGTCGCGAACTCAGCCAGCATCCGGAACTGCGTGACGGACTACGCAACCGGCTCGACGATATCCATCGCCTGGTCGAGCGAGAACTGCAGCGCGCGCGACTCGATACCCGGGACAACTCCCACACCACGCGCTTTCATCCCGACACCGAGCTGCCGCCGCTGATCGACACCCTTGGCGAGATCTACCATCACATTCATTTCGACTATCGCATCGACGGCGTGCCCAACGCACTGCCCTGGGATGGGGAGGACATGCTCGAGGTCCTCGGCAATCTGCTCGATAACGCCGGCAAGTGGGCCAAGAGCGAGGCTCGTCTCACCCTGAGCGTCGCTCGCGGCCAGCTGATCATGGAAGTGGATGACGACGGCCCGGGGATCAGCCCGGAGTATCGCGACGAAGTGATCCACCGTGGCACACGACTGGATGAAAAGGTGGCCGGCCACGGCCTCGGGCTCGGCATCGTCGAACAGGTGGTCGCCTATCACGGCGGAGAGATGGCGCTCGCCGACAGTCCCTTGGGCGGGCTCAAGGTGAGAATCCAACTGCCGATGCCGATCGAGGAGCCGGAGCGTCAGCCTCGCCGCCGCCGACGGGGCCAGAAGGGCAACAAGGCCTGAGCTACCCTTCTGACAATCATACGAAGCGATGGCCAGGCGGATCTCCCCGCCTGGCCATCGCCGTTCATCAATCAGTCAGCGCTGCTCGTCGAGCCGCTGCTTGAGTCTCACCACCTCCAGCCGCAGGTGATGGCGATCGATGCAGGTGGCCGGCAGCGGTGCGCCGAAGCCAAGCCTCACTCGCCGACGTAGCCGTCTCGGCCAGCGCTTGAACGGACGCCCGGCGTGATAGGAGCCCCAAGAGCCCCACAGCCCCGAAATCGCCGCAGGCACCACAGGCACCGGGTCACGGCGCAGGATGAGTTCCACCCCGCGACGGAACTCGTTGACACTCCCGTCCCGGGTCAGCCGTCCCTCGGGAAAGAGCATCACCACCTCGCCATTGCGCAGCGCCATGCTGACTTCGTTCAGCGCCCGGCGCAAATCGGTCGGGCTGCGCTTGTCGAGATCGACCGGGATCGCCCCGACGATCCGACAGAACCAGTTGATCCAGGGCGATTCATAAGCCGGGCTGTCCATCATGAAGCGCAGCGGGCGAGGGCTGGTACCGCCTAGCATCAGCGCGTCCATATAGCTCACGTGGTTGCAGACGACTATCGCAGGCCCTGAGTCGGGAATGTGGCGACGCCCCTCGAGACTCAGCCGATAACCCAAGCGCAGCGCGATGAATATGCAGATCCGCAAAAGCGGCCGCGGACGAGCCACCGAACAGGTTACCCCGACCGCCAACGAGATCGCCGCGATCAGAGTGAAGTACCAGTTCAACGAGGCGCCTAATACGCTCAGCACCAGGATGCCGAGTCCCGCGGCGAGGATCATGAACAATGCGTTAAGCACATTGTTGGCGGCGATCATTCGCGCTCGCTCGCCCTCGTCGCTACCGATCTGGACGATCAGGTAGAGCGGCACGATGTAGAGCCCTCCCCCGATGCCGATCAGTACCAGGTCGGCGAACATCCACCATAGTCGCGGCTCGCCCACCAGCTCACCGAGCCCTCTGAGCGTTTCATCGCCGCCGAACGGACTATGGTGGGCGAAGTCGAAACCGCCCAGGGCGATCAACAGCGCGCCGAGAGGGATCAGCCCCACTTCGAGACGCCCGGCCGACAGCCTCGCGCAAACCAGCGAGCCGAGACCGATACCAATCGCGAACGCTGCGAGCAGGAAGCTGACCACGCCGCCGTCGCCGCCGATGATCACATCGACCCACAGAGGCAGCTGGGTCAGATAGCTGGTACCCAGCAGCCAGAAGATGCTGATGCCGAGCAGAGCACGAAAGATCCGCGGCTGCCGCCAGGCCGAGCTCAACACTTCCCGGCTGAGCTTGAGCGGTCGCCAGGTGACCCGCTGCGAACTCACCGGCGGCGCGCTCGGAACCTGGTAACCCGCGATCAGGCCACAGAGCGACACCAGTACCAGCGTTGCCCCCATCGCCCATACCGAAATTCCCTCCGGCAGTGCGACCAGCCCCCCGCGAGCAGCGTGCCGAGCAGAATCGCCATGAAGGTGCCCATCTCGACCCAAGCGTTGGCGTTGACCAAGCGGGAGCGCGGCACGTGCTGGGGCAGGATCGCGTACTTGACCGGGCCGAACAGCGCCGCCTGGACGCCTGCCAGGAACAAAAGCGAAAGGAGCGCGACGAAGGCCTGGAACCAGATCATCACCGCCGCCGCGAGCATGGTCATCAATTCCAGCCATTTCAGCGCGCGGATCAAGCGGCGCTTGTCTACCGCATCGGCCAGCGCTCCACCCCATGCGGAGAAAAGCAGGAAAGGAAGGATGAAGAGCCCAGCGGCGAGGTTGTTGACCAGCCCAGCGTCCCAACCGTGCATCGGCACGGCGACAAAGGTGAGCAACAGCAACAGAAGCTGCTTGTAGACGTTGTCGTTGAAGGCACCGAGCGCCTGGGTCCAGAAGAAGGGCGCGAAGTGGCGCGACCCCATCAGCCCAGGTGCGCTCGCATCAAGAGCGTCGATCTCGGGCCTTACGTTCATGGGCTCAACGAGCGCGCACCGAGCGCGGCGAGGGTCATGGCGAGCAGTTGGTCGAGCAGATCGGTGACCTCGACCGGGCGCCCCTGGCTATAGCCGAGACGCTGGGTCATACCCAGCTGGACCAGACCGTGGACGCTGCCCCAGAGGGTACGGGCGAGGCGATTGGCATCGGCCTCATTGAGCCCGGGACGCAGCTCACAAAGGGTCGCCTCAACGCGCACGAACAGTGCTTCGATCGCCTGGCTCTGGCGCTGGTCGAGTTCGCCCTCCTGGGCCAGCGGATACTCGAACAGCAGCTGCCAACGGTGCGGATGCTTACTGGCGAAATGCCAATAAGCATGGGCCAGGGCACCGAGACGCTCCTGCGGCGCAGCGGAGGCGCTAAGCTCGATACCCTCGCTCAGCGCCTTCAAGGTCTCGACATTGACGTACTGGAGGAGATTGTTGAAGCTGCCGTACAGTTTCAACAGGGTGCTGGGTGCACAGCCAATCTCCCGCGCCAGGGCGCGCAGGGAAAGCGAGTGAGCTGGCTGAGTATTGAGCCATTCGTCACACGCAGCCATCACCTGTGCATGCAACGCCTCTGGTGCATGCTGCCGTGGACGAGCCATCGTCGACCCCTGATAATCAGAAAGCGTGCAGTTTAACATAGAGAAACACTGTTTCCGTAGCATATCGACACACTCCGCAAACGCAACACCTCGATTGTCTCGAACGCTGCGCGCGAGTTGCCGCGTCCTAACCTCAAGGAGACCGCATGGCGGGCCGCCTACATGTCGATCATATCGACCTTGCCACGCTTTGTGCTCCACTCGTCCCGCGCATCCGCCAACCGCTGGTAAGAAGCCCCAACCTCGCGCCGCGCAGGCCGCTGTCGATGCTGCGCTTCGCGCCTGAAACACCATCGACCGATAGTTTGGAACTGGCCGAGGCGTTCTGGGGTCTCACTCCGGCCTGGCTCGAGGTGCTCGATCACGCCCCCCACTGTGCCCGTGCCGAATCCCTCGAGCAGCGCCCGATGTTCCGGGAAGCGTTTCTATCCCGACGCTGCGCGATACCGGTCACGGGTATCTATGCATGGGTGGCGGGAGCTCGGGGCAAGCAGCCGTTTCTGATCACCCGGGTGGATCGCTCGCCGCTGCTGCTCGCTGCCATCTGGTGCGGCTATCCACGCCCAGGGGAGAGCGGCTTCGACTCCACCGCGCTGGTCACCGTACCGACGCAGGGAGCGATCACACCGCTCAGCGACCGACTTCCTGCGTTGCTCGATGGGGAGCGGCTGCATGCCTGGCTCTCCCCGTCGACGCCGATGGGCGAGGCGCGAGCGCTGCTCGCGCCAGCCGCGCCAGGGGCTCTCGGCGCCTTTCCAGTCGAGCGCGCGATCAATGATCCGCGCTGCCAGGAATGGCACTGCGCCCGGCCGATCGGCCCGATGCGCATCGATAGGGCTTGAAGCGACACCGTTCGAACATCGGGCAAGGCGATCTCCACCGTATCACCGGCCTCCAACAAGACTACGGATCAGGAAAAAGCATGCTGCGACTCTCCACCGATCACCCGCCCCGGCCAAAGCCGCGCCGGATGCTGGCCACTGCGCTGTTGTGCATCGGGCTGGCCCAGCCGTTCATCGGCCAGGCGGTTGCCGAACAGCCCTCCCAGCCCAGTCCCGAGGCGCTTGAGGACTTCGCACTGCCCGCCTATTCTCCCGACTCGCTCGAGGTGATAAAGAGCCCGAACGACCGCGCCGACTACCGCGCTCTGCGGCTCGACAACGGCCTCGAAGTACTGCTGGTGCACGACCCTCGCGCGGATCGCGCCGGCGCTTCGATGGACGTCTCGGTGGGCAGCGCCTTCGATCCAAAGGACATGCCGGGGCTTGCCCACTTCCTCGAGCACATGCTGTTTCTCGGCACGCAGCGCTATCCAGACGCCGCCGACTACCAGGACTACCTCACCCGCCACGGCGGCAGCCACAACGCCTTCACCGCTCCGCGCGATACCAACTTCTACTTCGATATCGCCCCCGATGCCTTCGAAGGGGCGCTGGACCGCTTCAGCCAGTTCTTCATCTCACCGCAGTTCAACACCGAATTCGTCGACCGGGAGCGCCACGCGGTCGATTCAGAATATCGTGCCCGCATACGCGATGATTCTCGCCGGATCAACGATGCCACCAACCAGGCGATGAACCCCGAGCACCCATTCTCTGGCTTCTCGGTCGGTAGCATCGACACCTTGGTCGATGGCCAGACTTCGTTACGCGATCGACTGCTGGCGTTCTACCGCGCCCACTATGACGCCAACGTCATGCACCTGGCGGTGGTCGGCCCACAGTCGCTGGATGAGCTGGAAGCGCTGGTACGGGATCGCTTCGAGCAGATTCCCGATCACGGACTGAAAGCGCCGGAGATCGACGCGCCGATGTTCACCCAAGGACAGCTGCCGGCGAAGCTCGAGGTGCAGACCCTCGCCGACCAACGCAGCCTGAGCTTCAGCTTCCCGGTACCCGACCCCCAGCAGTTCCCTCGCGAGCGTCCGGACGCTTATCTTGGAGACCTGCTCGGCCACGAGGGCGAAGGCAGCCTGCTCGCCGCGCTGCGCAACCGGGGGTGGGCCAATGCGCTGTCGGCGGGCGTCCAGGGCGGTGATGGCAAGCAGGCGATACTGGGTATCGATATCGAACTCACCCCCGAGGGCACCCAGCACCAGGATGAGATTCAGGCCACCCTGTTCGCCTACCTCGATATGCTGCGTGCCCAGCCTCCCCAGCAATGGCGCTTCGATGAGCAGGCGGCGCTGCTGGCCCAGCAGTTTCGCTTCGCCCAGAATGGCTCGGGCGCCGACCGCGCGGTGGGCCTGACACTGGGCATGTCGCGCCTTCCGCTCAGCGAGATCAATGTTGCCCGCTATCGTATGGATCGCTTCGATGCGGGGGTAATCGATGACTACCTGCGCGCGCTGACGCCAGACAACCTGCTGCGTGTGTACGCGGGCCCCGAAGTGCAAGGAGAATCCCGCTCCCCCTGGTTCGACGCCCCCTATACGCTGACTAAGATGAGCCAGTGGCCGGCGGCCAGACCGCTCGAAGAGCTGGCACTGCCTGGCGCCAACCCATTCATCGCCAGTGACTTCTCGCTGCTGCCGGTCGACGACACCAGCCCGCGCCGGCTGATCGACCGTCCCGGGCTCGATCTCTGGTACCGGGGGGATCACGACTTCGGCACCCCAAGTGCTGAGTGGCGCATCAGCCTGATGAGCCCCGAGGCTACGCGCGATGCGCGCCAGCAGGTGCTCACAGAGCTGCTCGCCGATTGGCTCAACGACAGCCTCTCGGAAGTGCTCTATCCCGCCACGCTGGCAGGCCAGTCGGCCGGCGCCTATGCACACGGCCGGGGTATCACCCTGAGCCTCTCGGGCTGGCGCGATCATCAACGGGGCGTGCTGACCCAGCTGGTCGATCAGCTACGCGAGGGAGAGATCGACGAAGCGAACTTCGCCAGGATCCGGCTCGATCTCGAGGACGAACTGCGCAACGAACGCCAGATGCCCCTCTACCAACGCCTCGGCTCGAGTCTCGCCGAACGCTTGATCAGTCCCCAGTGGACCACGACCCAGCGACTCGAGGCGCTGGAACAGATCGATCTCGACGACCTGCGCACGTTCCGCGACGCCTGGCTACAGTCGCTCCACGTCCAGGCTCTGACCATCGGCAACCTGAGCGAGGATGACGCCATCGCGGTAGGCGATATGCTCGACCAGCGGCTGGCACCGAGACGACCGCTCGATGCGATCCCGGATCTAGTGCCACTCGCGGTGCGCGCCGACATGCCGGTGCTGCGCCCCGCCACCGATCGCAATGACTCGGGAGCGCTGCGCTATCTCCAGGGGCCTGATCGCTCAGCGGAGTCCCAAGCGCGGCTAGCGGTGATAGGCCAGCTGATCCAGGCGCCCTTCTACACCGAACTGCGCACCCGCCAACAGCTCGGCTACGTCGTCAGCGCACGCTACATGTCGCTACTCGACGCTCCAGGGATCGCGATGCTGATCCAGTCGCCGGGTCAATCGAGCGAGACGCTGTTCGAGCGGATGGACGATTTCCTCGATCAGTTCACTCCCAGCATCGAGGCACTCGACGACCAGGCGCTGATGCCCTTCAAGGCCGCAGTGCGCTCATCGCTGCTCGAGCGTGATCAGAGCCTGTCGGAGATGACCAATCGGCAGTGGCGGGAGCTCTCGTTCGGCTGGACCGACTTCGATCGCCAACAGCGCCTGGCCACCGCGGTCGACGCAGTCGATGCCGAACAGATCAAGGCAGCCTGGCAGGCGCTTCGCCAGGCGCCGCCTTTCGACATCGCAGCCGACCCGCAAGAGCCAGACAACGACGACGCCTATACCGAGAGCGACACCTTATCTGCGCTGCCACGCTAAGCGGTCAGAAGAGGCGCCCCGGTCCGTGAGGACCGGGGCGCTTTTTCGTACGGCAAAGCGGAGGAAACCGTCTGCGCAGGGCGCTACTCGAACGCTTGCGGGGGCATGATCGCTTCGACGTGCATCACCAGCTCTTCCAGCAGTTGGCGGTCACGCTCGGACAGCGGCTCGCGATTGAGCCGCTCGATCTCGCGGGCGAAGCCTTGAAGGGTCAATGAGGAGAGCTGGGGCGAATTGAAACGCTCCCAGCGCAGCTGGTCCCAATGCTCGCGGTCAGCCCCTTCGAGGGTCTCGGGATAGCTGCGCGCGCGCATACGGAACAGCATTTCCGGCAGGCGGGCATCCTGGAACATAGGATTGAGCCCGACCAGATCCCAGCCGAGATGCTGGTGCACCTCGGCCATTGCGCGCTTGTCCGAGGACGAAAAGAAGCTCCCTGAGTAGAGCATCAGATCGGGATCCGTGCTGCCTTCGGGAGGCGGCTCGGCGAACACCTCGGCCACCTTCGCCGCCAGTCCCTCGACCTGGGCCAACCGCTGCCAGTGGGACTCGGAACGCTCGCGGTCGATGCCCAGGCGCGCAGCGGCGCTCTCGTCGAGCGCCTTCACCGGCAGCAGGGCCGGGCTGCGATTGACCTGCACCACCTTGAGCGGAATCCGCTCGAGCCCCTCGGCCAGTTCGGCTCGGCTGACGAATACCCGCGCGCGGATCTCTTCGGCCGAGAGCGCGAGCAGCGGCTCGGGGTCGGCCGACAAATCGCAGACGATCACCCCATTAGGGTTGCTGGGATGGCGTGCCAGCGGCGCGACCAGCGCGCTGCAGCCTTGCGCTGCAGGATAGCGGCGGGAGACATGGATCATCGGTTTGCGCGAGTCGACGTCGAGCAGCGCCTTGACCCGATGCTTGTCACGCAGGCCGAGCAGGTAGTCGAACAGCTTGGCGTTGCGCTCGCGCAGCAGCCGGGCGAGCGAGATCGTCGCGCGTACGTCGGAGAGCGCATCGTGGGCGCCAACATGCTCGATGCCGTTGGCGGCGGTGAGCTGCTCGAGCTTGAAACTCGGCACCTTGCGGCCTTCCATGTCTTCCCGCATCGGCCATTCGATGCCCTGCGGACGCAGCGCGTAGAAGGTGCGCACCGCATCGATCAGGTCCCAGCGCGAATTGCCGTTCTGCCACTCCCGCCCATAGGGGTCGAGCAGGTTGCGGTAGAAGAGGTGACGGCTCACCTCGTCATCGAAGCGCAGGGTGTTGTAGCCAAGCGAGCAGGTCCCCGGCACGCTCATCAGCGCCTGGATACGAGCGGCGAACTCCGCCTCCGGCAGCCCGCGGCGATTGGCTCGCTGCGGGGTGATCCCGGTGATCAGGCAGGCCTGCGGATGGGGCAGATAATCATCCGCCTGACGACAGTAGATCACCTCGGGCTCACCGATCTGGTTGAACTCGACGTCGGTTCGGATCGCCGCGAACTGCGATGGGCGGTCGCGCCGAGGGTCGGCACCGAAGGTTTCGTAGTCGTGGAAAAGGAAGCTTGGCTCGGGCACTACGAGGAACCTACTGCGGTGCGGCGGTCACGCGCGACCGCCACGCCCGCGTCAATTGTCTTGGTTGGGCAACGTCACGTTGAGTTCGAGAATCGAGCAGTCGGCGTCACGATCGAGACTGATACTGATCGCATCCTGATCGACGTCGACGTAGCGGCGGATCACCTCGAGCAGCTCGCGCTCGAGCATTGGCATGTAGTCGGGCTGGCCACGCTGCCCGCGCTGGTGGGCGACGATGATCTGCAGCCGTTCCTTGGCCACCGACGCCGTCTTCTTGCTTTCTCCGCGAAAGAAATCGAGTAGTCTCACCGGCGACCTCCTCCGAACATACGGCTCAGGAATCCGCGCTTCTGCTGCTCGTGAAAGCGCAGCGGCTTATCCTCGCCAAGCAGTCGATCCACGGTGTCCGAATAAGCCTGGCCCGCATCGCTTTGCTGGTCATGGGTAACCGGCACGCCCTGGTTGGAAGCCCGCAGCACCGCCTCGGACTCAGGGATCAGTCCGATCAGCGGGATCGCCAGGATCTCGCGGATGTCATCGAGGTTGAGCATGTCTCCGCTGGTCACGCGATCAGGGGAATAGCGAGTGATCAGCAGATGCTCCTTGATCGGCTCCTGGCCCTGCTCCGCGCGGCGAGTCTTGGAGCTGAGCAGCCCCAGCATGCGGTCGGAGTCGCGTACCGAGGAGACCTCGGGGTTGGTCACCACCACCGCTTCATCGGCGAAGTACATCGCCAGCTGCGCGCCGCGCTCGATCCCCGCCGGCGAGTCGCAAACGATGTAGTCGAAATCCTCGCTGAGGGTATCGAGCACCCGTTCGACCCCTTCGATGGTCAGCGCATCTTTGTCGCGGGTCTGGGAGGCGGGCAGGATATGCAGGTTCTCGACCCGCTTGTCGCGAATCAGCGCCTGATTGAGCCCCGCTTCGCCCTGGATCACATTGATCAGGTCATAGACCACCCGACGCTCGCAGCCCATGATCAGATCGAGGTTACGCAGGCCGACGTCGAAATCGATCACCACCGTCTTGTGCCCTTTGAACGCCAGCCCCGTGGCGATCGCTGCCGCGCTGGTGGTCTTACCAACGCCGCCTTTCCCTGAAGTCACTACAATGATCTTGGCCAAGGTTACATTCCTGTATGACGCTGTTCATCGACTACCGACCGCATCCTGCCCTGCGGGCCGAGAGGGCCGTAACGTTCTTCGTCCGGGCCGCGCCCGCGACGTCACACTCGCAGCGGCTCGAAGGCGCTGATCTCCAGCTGGTCCTCAACCATCCGAACCTGCACGCTCTTGCCCAGCAGATCCGGCGGGATGTCTTCGAGTCGCTTGTAGTTGCCGGCCACCGAAAGCAGCTCAGCGTCGAGTTCATGACAGAACACCGCAGCGTCCTGATCGCCGTGGATACCCGCCAGCGCTCGACCGCGCAGTGGTCCGTAGACGTGAATGCTGCCAGCGGCGAGGATTTCCGCCCCGGCGTTGACCGCACCGACCACCACCAGATCACCGCGTGGCGCGCTGACCTGCTGCCCGGAGCGCACCGTACCCCGGAATATCCGCCCACTGCGTAGCTCGAGCGGCGGCGCCTCCTCCGGCAAAGGCGTCACCGGCGCCTCCGGCACCGGCTCCAAGAGCGGCTGGACACGCCCTTCCTGAGGCGGGAACCAACCGATTCCCAACGCCCAGGCCGATTGCTTGATCGCATCGTTACCGCCACGCACCGCTACCGGCAGCAAGCGATGGCGACGCAGCATGGCGCAGAGCTGATCGAGTGCCAGGGGCTCGTCCGGCAAGCGCTCGAGACCGATCACTACCGGAGTCTGCTGGAAGAAGGCGGGCGACTGGCTGATCTTTCCGCTGAGCTGGGCCTCGATTCGCTCGATATTGCCTGAGGCCAGCTCGATGACCGTCAAAGGCAGCATGCCGCCTTTGAAAGTGAAGGCGACCTGTTCTGCGTCCAGCTCGAGGCTCATCGTCCGCTCCACATCAGTGGCGTATTCATTGCGCATTCCTTTTCAACGCCCGCGGCGCGAGATCGGACAAATAATCGCTTACGCTATAGCGCAACCGCACGGGGCGCAATCGTCTCCTTGGAACGGTAACAACTTTTAGCATTTTCCTGCATTTACCACCTGGACGCCTACGCCCAATGGAGAAGAGCAGAAGCACGTTAGGTTGACCATTTGGAAAAAAAGAGTATAGTGACGCCTCAGTCGATGCGGGGTGGAGCAGTCTGGTAGCTCGTCGGGCTCATAACCCGAAGGTCGTCGGTTCAAATCCGGCCCCCGCTACCAAGTTATAGAGAAGGCGATCCTTAAACAGGGTCGCCTTTTTCGTTGTGGCCGGCCACCGCCGGGCGAACCCGGAAAGCGTCGGTTCGCATTCCCCCTCCCAGGCCCCCGCCGCCAGAGTCTTCGGGGCAGAACGCCCTCCTTTTGAAAGCCCGCTCGTGGAGAGCCGGGCCTTCGTCTATCTTGGTCATCTCACACAAGGCCGGGAAGGCGTCGAACCACAGCCTCCACGCCAGGGCCAGGCTCCCTAAACGAGCTTCCCGTTCGTCAAACCGAATCATAGGATTGGCGCTTAGGGCTGCTAAAAAAGCATCCAGATCAGTGGTGTAAATTCATCCACTCAATGGATGAATTTACAGGTTGCATCCACGCAGAATCCGCCAGTACACGCTCGAAGACTTGGATGACTCTCCGGTCATTCTGGTCAATGACACCCGCCATATAGGCAAAAGCACCCTGGTTAGAACTCTGGAGCAGGATGTCCGCTGCTTCACCTTTGACGATCCGGCTGTGCTGGCGGCTGCCCAAGCCAACCCGTTCGGTTTCATCGGGGCGCTCGGGGATGAATGGCTGATCCGGTTCTTCAGCTGCGCAATTGCACCTCTCTTGACCGGCCATTCGCATAGACGCTTGCCACTCATCCCATATCAAGACCAGCGTTTAAATGATGATCACGCAGACCAAGAGATCCCGTTAGGTTCGAACGGCGGCAGAAAATTCCATCGCCAGCATCACCTGCACGGCCTCGCATCTACTCCTGGTGGTCGCTACCTTCGATTGAATCACCCACATATGAAACAGCGATTGCCGTTCGACGCATCCAGGCGCGGCCATCAGCCACGCCGCACGCGCGATATTGCCGGTCACCGAAGATGGTGACATGCTAGCCAGGCTGGGTTCGCAAAAGAACCATCGTGATTATCCTTAGAGCGGGGAGGCTCTCGACCGGAAACGGACGAGAGCCTTTTATTTTTTTGGTGGCCTAAGATGCAATCAAACAACTGGCGGGTGGGTATTCTCTTCTCCGAAACAGGCGTCACTGGGGCCATCGAGCGGACGCAAAGAGCGGCCACGATGCTCGCTATAGAGGAGATCAATCGGGCCGGCGGCGTCAGGGGACGACCGATCGAGCCTGTCAGCTACGATCCTCGCTCCACACCCGGTCTCTATCGCGATCTTGCGACCAAGCTCTGTGACGAGGACAGGGTTCGCATCGTCTTCGGTTGCCATATGTCCAGCTCCCGCAAGGCCGTGCTCCCGGTGGTCGAGTCACGCGAAGCGCTGCTGTTCTATCCCACCCTCTACGAGGGTTTCGAATACTCCCGGCATTGCATCTATACCGGTGCCGCACCCAACCAGAACTCGCTCCAGCTGGTCGACTTCCTCACTACGCACTATGGCAAGCGGGTGTTCCTCGTCGGCTCCAACTACGTCTACCCCTACGAATCCAACCGGATCATCAGCGACCTTTTTCTCGACGCGGGTGGTCAAGTGCTGGACGAGCTTTACGTCCCTCTCCACCTCAGGGACGAGCACCTGGATAAGATCATCACGCGCGTTCGCCAGGCGCAGCCCGATGTCATCTACTCCACCATCGTCGGCGACGGGATCATCCCCTTCTACACGGCTTTTCACGAGGCCGGCTTCGATGCCGAAAAGATCCCGATAGCAAGCCAGTCCACCAGTGAAGCGGACGTTGCGCGCATGCGCCTGGAGGTGGCGAAAGGACACATCACCGCCGCCCCCTTCTTCGCAACGCTGGACACCCCTCGCGCTCGTGAATTCGCCGACGCGTTTGCGAGCAGATTCGGCAAGGATATGCCGCTGACCGCACCGGCCGAAGCGGCCTATTTCCAGGTCTATCTCTACGCCGCTGCCCTGGAGCTCTCGAACAGCGACCGTCTGACTGAGCTTCTGCCAGCGCTCTACGAGGTGGAATACCACGCCCCTCAAGGTCCGGTGAAGATCGACCGACGGACCAATCACACCCACCTCTGGCCGCGGGTGGCGAAGGTGGACGAGCACGGGCACTATGAAATCGTCCTCGACCCATCCATGCGGGTCGCGCCCGATCCTTTCATGCTGGAATATCGACTCGAAGCGGCAGCGCCGGCTTCGACATCGTCTGAGCAGGGGGACAGGACGTGTCGTTTTCCCTACTGAGGGATCTCAGAGATCTCAATGTGCTCGTTTTGCACCCTAGGAATGCCGAGGGTGAAGCGCTCGTCGACCATCTGCGTCGCATCGGTTGCATGGTGAACTTCCTGTGGCCTGCGCCGGACAACCTGCCCCCTGGCACGGACGTGGTATTTCTCGCCATGGAGGACGAATCCCGGCCGGAAATCGAGTACTTCCTGAAGTCGATGCCGAAGCCAGGGCCGACGATACTGGCCATCGTCGGCTACGAAAACCCATCGACACTGCAAATCGTGATCGAAAGTGGAGCGCTCGCTGTCATCGAACGTCCCATCAAGCCATTTGGCCTGCTCACCAATCTGGCGATCGCTCGTAATCTATGGCTGCAACAACAAAAACTGCTCAAAGAAGCACGCAAGTACAAACGCAAGGTGCTGGGAGATCAGCGAATCTCTCGGGCCAAGGCAATTCTCATGGCGGTCCACCATGTCAGCGAAAGCGAGGCCTATCAGGAACTCCGTCGTCAGGCTATGGCGCGACGCGTATCCATTGATGCCATCGCCGATTCGATCATCGACCAGGAACAATGCTTGCGAACGCCGCAAAAACATGATTAGCTTCTAACAGCTCCAAGCATCCACATATCTCCGGTATATCCCCTGAAAAAAGGCCATATACCGGTGACGCACACGGCACCTCGCCGTAGTGCTTCGCGGCAAAGACGCCCGCAGGCTTTTCTCTAGCCTAGCGGGCTTTTTGTCGTTTTCTGACAGTGTCGTCAGGTATTCCAAAAACTCCAAAGTCACTACCAGGCCTCCTGATAACGGAGCCAGGTCGTGTGCGCCTGTCACAATAAGGAGAAAGACAAATGGTGCTCAAACGACGCGATTTTCTCAAGCGCAGTGCCATCGCCTCGGCAGCCATGGCATTTCCAACTTTGACCCGGCACTCGTTCGCATCGGAGCCAATCAAGGTGGGCGCGCTCTACTCTCAGACCGGAGGCCTGTCGGTAGCTGAGAAGCTGCTCGCCAACGGCGTCCTGATGGCGATCTCGGAAATCAATGCCACAGGTGGCGTGCTCGGGCGGCCTGTCGAAGTGGTGGTTGAAGATGGCGCCTCCGACCCTAGGACCTTCAGTGAAAAGGCTTCCAAACTGGTGATGAGGGATCGCGTCTCCACCGTCTTCGGTTGCCATACTTCTGCCAGCCGCAAAGCGGTTCTTCCTATCTTCGAACGCCGCGATGCGATGCTCTTCTATCAAACCCACTACGAGGGTTTCGAGTGCTCTCGCAACGTCATCTATTCCGGCGCGGTGCCGAATCAGCAGCTTGCCAATTACATTCCTTGGATCGTCGAGAAACTAGGCAAGAAAAAATTCTTCATCGTCGGATCCAACTACGTATATCCGCGTGAAATGGCCAAAGTTTCCAAGATGTTGATCGAACAGGCGGGAGCCGAATGGGTAGCCGACGACTACCTGGAACTGGGCCATTCCGAATGGTCGGTAACGGTGAACAAAATCAAAGAATCCGGCGCGGATGTCGTTCTTTCCAACGTCGTTGGAGATTCGGTTATCTCCTTTTATCGCGAATACATAAACCAGGGGATGAGCCATGAAACCGTGCCGATATGCGCCACCGTGACTTCCGAGATAGAAATCGCCGCAATGGGCGCCGAATATGCCGTCGGAAGCTATACCTCCTTCCCCTACTTCATGTCGATCGACACCCCAGACAATACCAGCTTCATCGAACGATTCCGTGCCTTCGTCAATGATCCTAGAGCGGTCACCTACCACTCCCTGGAGGCAGCCTATTTCCAGGTCTTCCTGTGGAAACAGGCAGTTGAAAAGATGAATGACCTGTCAGCGAGCGCTATACGGGAAGGAGTCAGAGGCCAGAGCTTCCAGGCACCCGGGGGGCTCGTCACCATCGACGCCGATAACCTGCACTGTTGGCTCACTCCGCGTATCGGCCGATGGGGCTCGAACGGCCAGAGCGAAGTAGTGGATGCCTATCCCGCGCCGATCAAGCCGCTGCCCTATTCCGCCTATGGGGAGACCGAACAGAGCCTGTTCTGCACACCAGCAGGGCTCGACTCCTCCCGACTCAGCGGCTAGAGAACAAAGACAATCGGCTGATCCGGCCTTTCGGGTTCAGCGATCGGCTCTGCGATGCTCAACACTCAGGATCGTTCGGCATGACCGCAAGCTTTGCCGTGACGCCTCCCCAGGGGCGGTCACGGCAGGCAGCGAATTCATCGGACGCATTATCGATTCGGGGCGCCCTATCCTATGCTCAACATACTCTTCATCGGACTCAGCCTGAGCTCGATACTCTTATTGATCGCCCTGGGACTGGCGATCACTTACGGCGCAATGGGTGTGATCAACATGGCCCACGGGGAAATGGTCATGGTCGGCGCCTATGTCGCGGTTCTCTCTGGCATCTGGCTGGATGCCAACCTGCTCGTCGCGATTCCGCTCGCCTTCGTCGTCACCGCGCTACTCGGACTGGCCATCGAGCGCGTGGTGGTACGCAAGCTCTATGGCCGCATGCTGGATACTCTGCTAGCCACTTGGGGCGTAGCACTGTTGATCCAGCAGGCCGTGAGGCTCGAGTTCGGACTCTCCTTCTTCGGCGTCCATGTCGAGGGGCTGGGGCCTGGATTGCAGCACGTGACCACGCCGGCCTTCCTGCAAGGCACCTTCCGTCTCGCCGGGGTGGAGCTCAACGCCTACCGAACCTTCATCATCCTGGTCACCGCGGTGCTGGCAACGGCCACCTGGTGGCTGGTCTACCGAACCGCCGCAGGCATGCAGGTCCGGGCGATCATCCGCAACCCCAACATGGCCGCGGCCAGCGGCATCGATGTCAAGCGCGTCAATTCAATGACCTTCGCTTTCGGCTCAGGCCTGGCGGGCATCGCAGGCGTGCTGATTTCAGGGATCAGGACCGTCTTTCCGGACATGGGGCCGCCGCTGGTCGTAGATGGCTTCATGGTCGTCGTCACCGGTGGCGTCGGCAGCCTCTACGGCACTCTGCTGTCTTCCGCGCTGCTCGGCGAAATCAATGCACTGGTCGCCATCGGTACCAACGACATCCTCGCGCGCGCGGTGATGTTCGCGGTAGTGATCCTGGTGATCCTGATCAAGCCCAACGGACTTTTCTCATTCAAGGAGCGTTGAAATGGCCTTAGAAAACAAACTGAGGCTCGCAGCCTACGCCCTGTTCTTCCTTGCCGTCTTCGCCGCTCCAGTCTTCAGCGACGAGTTCCTGCTCAATCGCCTGTCGAAGTATCTGGTCTACGGCATGCTCGCCATTGCCATTGCCCTCACCTGGGGATACGCGGGCGTACTCAATCTAGGCCAAGGGCTCTTCTTCGGTCTGGGCGCATACATGCTGGCCATGTCGCTGAAGCTATCGAGCCCGACCAGCCTGCAACAGGGAGCCGACCAGCCAGTACCCGACTTCATGCTGTGGAATGCGCAGCCGGGATCCCCCACCGAACTGTGCTGCATCACGCCTGGCTCATTCATCTGGCTGCCATTTCAGAGCCAATGGACCGGGCTGGTGCTTGGCGTCGTGCTGCCGGTACTGATCGCGGGACTGCTCGGCCTCTTGGTCTTCCGCAAGCGCATCGCCGGCGTGTTCGTCTCGATCATCACTCTTGCGCTGGCCTTGCTGGTACGACTGGTGGTGGGCGATGCGCAGCCGGTCACCAACGGCTTCAACGGATTGACCGACCTCGGCTGGCTCACCATCGGCGGCCTGGAATTCGATCCGTACAGCCACGCAACCTACTATCTCTGCGCCGCAACGTTGACGTTCACGCTGATCGGCACGCGATTGCTGGTCGAGACCCGGGCGGGCCTGATTCTCCAGGCAGCGCGTGACGATCAGACGCGGGCACGCTATCTCGGCTTCGACGTACCGCTCTATCAGACCTTCTTTTTCCTCATCGCGGCGGGCATCTCCGGACTCGCCGGCATGCTCTACGTGGTAGTGGCGGAATTCGCCTCACCGACCTTCATGGATCTCTCCTTCTCTATCGCGATGGTGATATGGGCGGCGGTGGGAGGACGAAACTCGCTCCTCGGCGCCTGCCTCGGCGCCATCCTGATCAGCGCGATCGAAACCAGCGTGAGCGAGACCGCCGCGCTCATCGAAGCCTGGAAGGCGGTGATCGGGCTGATCTTCGTGCTCGTCGTCCTGTTCCTGCCGCGCGGTCTCGCCGGCGCGGCCCACGACCTGATCAAGCGTTTCCGGCACAGCCAGCCCCATATCGCCCCCTCCTCCCGCGAACAACGCAACGAGGTGCATTGAGATGGGCTCCATAGCACTCACGGTCGATGGGCTAGGGGTGAGCTTTGGCGGTTTCAAGGCTCTACAGGGCATCAATCTCACCGTAGCAAGTGGGGAACTGAGAGTACTGCTCGGTGCCAACGGTGCAGGCAAGACCACGCTGATGGACCTGATCAGCGGCAAGACGCGCAGCAGCGAGGGCCGCGTGTTCATCCACGATACCGAGATCACCCACTGGCCCGAGCATCGGATCGCTCGAGCCGGCATTGGTCGTAAGTTCCAGGTGCCGAGCGTATTCAGGGAGTTGAGCGTATGGCAGAACCTGGCGGTGGCCGCCTGCCGCGCAACGTCGGTACTGGCCAACCTGCGCTTCTCCTTCTCCCGCACCGAGATCAGCAAGGTGGAAGAGGTACTGGCGCTCACCAGCCTCACCGACGAGCGCAACGCTACCGCCGCCCATCTCAGTCACGGTCAGACCCAGTGGCTGGAGCTCGGCATGCTGATCGCCCAGAACCCGAAGATCGTCCTGCTCGATGAACCGACGGCGGGAATGACCCAAGCGGAAACCCGCAAGACGGCGCAGATCATCAACCAGCTCAAGGGACGGCACACGCTCCTGGTGGTGGAACATGACATGGGTTTCGTACGCGAGATCGCCGAGCGAATCACCGTGCTGCACCTCGGCCAGGTGCTGGCGGAGGGCAGCGTGGCCCAGATCGAAACCGATGCCCGCGTGCGAGCGGCCTATCTCGGCTCGAAGGGGATCTCATGATGCTTTCTGTCCAGGACCTGCAGAGCTACTACGGGCGCAGCCACATCCTGCACGGTATCCGACTCGAGGTGGCCAAGGGGGAGATACTCAGCGTCATAGGTCGCAATGGCACCGGCAAGACGACATTGCTCAAGACATTGATGGCGCTCACCGATCGAGCGAGTGGTTCCATCCACTTGGATGGGAAGGAACTGATCGATGCTCCCACTCATCGCCGCGCACGCGCGGGTATCGCCTACGTACCCCAGGGGCGTGAAATCATTCCAGACTTCACCATCCGAGAAAACATCCTGATGGGCGCTTTCGCACGCACTGATGGATGCCGGAGCATCCCGGACCTGGTGGCGGAGCTCTTTCCCTATCTAATCGCGAATCTCAACCGACCGGGTGGGCTGCTTTCCGGCGGGCAGCAGCAGCAACTCGCCATCGCCCGTGCCCTCGCCGCACAGCCGAAGCTACTGCTGCTCGACGAACCCAACGAAGGCATCCAGCCCTCGATCGTCGAGGAGATCGAACGGATCATCGTTCGCCTCAATCAGGAGGCGGGCATCACGGTGATCTTGGTCGAGCAGAACATCGCCTTCGTCCGCCAAGCGTCCCACCGATTCGCCATGCTGGAGAAAGGCAGCGTAGTGGCCGCCGGCAAGATCGACACCCTGTCCGATGCGTTGGTGCACAAGCATATGACCGTCTGAGTCAAACGGACGGCGCTATTTCAATCAAGGAGATGATGAGCATGACCTCGATGCCGGGATACAAGGCGGCCACCATTCAATTCGAACCAATGCTAGGCGAGAAGGAACGCAACGTCGCGCGACTGCTCGAGCTCTGCACAGAGGCGGCGGAAAACGGCGCACAGCTGATCGTCACCCCGGAAATGGGCACCACCGGCTACTGCTGGTACGACCGTTGCGAAGTTGGCCCTTTCACTGAAACGATTCCTGGCCCCACCACCGAGCGCTTCCAGGCGCTGGCGGCAAGATTCGGCTGCCATATCGTGATCGGCATGCCCGAGGTCGATCCATACAGCGATCTCTACTACAACAGCGCGGTACTGATCGGTCCGGAAGGCATCGTCGGCAAGCATCGCAAATCCCACCCCTACATCGCCGAGCCCAAGTGGGCCGCCAATGGCGACATCGCCCACCAAGTGTTTGAGACCAAGCTCGGTCGGATCGCCTTACTGGTCTGCATGGACCTGCACTTCTTCGAGACCGCGCGACTCGAGGCACTCGCCGGTGCCGATGTGATCTGCCATGTCTCGAACTGGCTGCAGGAGCGCACCCCGGCCCCCTACTGGATAAACCGCGCCTTCGAGAACGCATGCTACGTGGTGGAGAGCAATCGCTGGGGATGGGAACGTACCGTCCAGTTCTCCGGGGGGAGCTGCATCATCGCGCCGGATGGAAAAGTGGTCGCCACGATGGATTCGGGAGACGGCATCGTCTACGCATCGATCGACCCCACCCTCGCGCGCCGACGCCAGGTACTCGGTGAACCAGTATTCAGCCGGCGCCGCCCCGAGCTGTACATGAACCTGATGACCAACAGCTTCACCTGGAACCCCTCCGACTACTTCCGCCTCTATGGCTATCAGCCCATTCCGCCAGGGAGGAAGTCACGCGCCGCGGTCGCCCAGTTCAAACCCTCCAATGTGGTTGCCGACAACCTCGCGCGAATAGCTGAACTGACGCAGGAAGCCCATCGAGACGGTGTGGATCTCCTGGTCTTCCCCGAGCTTGCCCTGAGCGGCCTGGATGAACCACAAACACGCGCCGAGCCACTGAGCGGGCCAGCGGTCGAGGCTTTCGTCCGCTTGGCCATGAGGCTCAGGATCTACCTGGTCGCGGGACTCGCCGAGGCCGACGGCGAACAGCGATACAATACGGCGATTCTCGCCGGCCCAGAGGGACTGGTGGGCAGCTATCGCAAAACCCATCTGAGTATCGCCGATGGCACCTGGGCCAGGGCTGGCGACCAGTGGCGAACCTACGACCTGCCGATCGGCCGCGTCGGCCTCGCCCTCGGCCACGACACGCTCTATCCAGAGGCGATTCGCTCGCTCGCGCTGCTCGGCTGCGACCTGGTGGCATGTCCGGCAGCGCTCGCCGGTTGCTTCACCAGTGCCCACTCTGGCACACGGATTCCGCACAACTATCCAATCCCCAAGGGAGCGGATCCATACCACTGGCATGCGATGCGTATGCGTGGAGGCGAAAACAATCTCTACCTGGCTTTCGCCAACGTGATCGATCCGGCTCGCGATTACCTCGGCAACAGCGCAGTGTTCGGCCCGGACGCCTTCGTCTTTCCTCGCCAGGAGTCAGCGATACTCGATGACGAGGGCATCGCCTCCACCACGATCGATACCACCAACCTCGCTACCCCCTACCCGACCAATATCGTGCGACGCAAAGACCTCATCGTCATGCGCCTACCGCATCACTATCGGCCATTGGTCGAGCGCCCGCTCGATACGGCTCGTTGATCGGCAGCGGCGGTATTCCCGCCTAACCACCCGGCATGCCGGGTCCGTACCGGGCAAGTCCGGCCCGAAGGCCGTCGGCTCGTTTTTCATCGGCCTCATGGCGATCCGGCTTTGGGACTCAACCGAGCGGCTTGCGTATCGCGCAGCGCCGCTCGAATCCGCGCTGCCGTTCTGACTCGAGCAGCTGCGCCAAACGCTCGCCCGACCGTTCATCGGTGACGATATCGAAGCCGAGGCGGCGATAGAAAGGCGCGTTGAACGGAACGTCGCGGAAAGTAGTCAGGGTCAACGCATGGATGCCGCGAGGAGCGACGCAGCGCGGGTGACTGTTCGGCATCGGCTTCGACGGCCAGGCGGTAAATGACAGGCATAGGGCTGGGCATCTGTTCGCGATCTCGCATAATGCGCTTGGTGTTTTATACCACCGCCGAAAAACCTGAAAAATTTTAAAATCAGCTCGTCATCGCAATGCTCTTTTCCATCGATGACGAGGAATATATCTACCGGAAAGAGAGGTATAACCGTGAACCACTTCCTCTTCATCCTCCATCCATAGTCGAATTTCTCGGCCGTTAATCAGAAGCACACCCATTCCAATCGGAGAAACTTACTTCGTCACCAGAACATCACTCCCTGTGAACCAAGCTCGATAAACCGAAGAAATAGGACGTCTTGAACACCCAGCCAATTTCCAACGATCCGACAGTGTAATTTCGGTCCAATCGATCGATAAGCTACGCCGATGTTTGCATTGGGTCGCATCGTTTCCCAGACACTACCGGCTGCGGAAAGGCAGATGCACGAAGAGATCGCCGAGATCGTTCACCCCATATCCGCATGGGTATATATGCCACTGTCACCGCATAAGGCAGACCATAAAGTTCTATACATTTTGTAGGAAAAGAATGCCCGGTCTTTACACTGTCGACATGATCTCCTTGTCAAACAGCGCAGGATCGCATCATGACCGTAGAATTCATCAGCGCCAGCTATGCGAATGCCTCGACCGATCTCGACCCCAGGCCCGGCGCACCGCTCGACCCTGCCTATTTTGCGCGCTATGCGCGGACGCTGGATGAGATCGGCTTCAACTATACGCTGTTACCTTATCATTCATCTTCCTTCGATCCTTTCACGCTGGGGGCGACCGTCATCGCCCATACGAAGTCCATCAGTCCCATCATCGCGCTTCGTCCGAACACCGTCTATCCGACCGTCGCGGCCAAGGCTCTGGCTACGCTTGACCAGTTGAGCGGCGGCCGCGTCGTGGTCCACTTCATCGCCGGAGGGGACGCCATCGAGCAGGCCCGTGAGGGTGATTTCCTCACCAAGGAAGAGCGCTATGCGCGCACCGAGGAATACATCCGTATCCTGCGGCGGGCCTGGCAGTCGTCCGAGCCCTTCGATTTCGATGGAAAGTACTACCAGTTCAAAGGGTTCAGCAATGCAGTCCTGCCGGTGAATGGCACCATCCCGGTGTCGCTCGGCGGCTCTTCCGACGACGCCTACCGGGTCGGCGGCTCGCTCGCCGATATCTTTGGACTCTGGGGTGAACCGCTCAAGGAAACGAAGGAGCAGATCGGCCGCATCCACGAGGCTGCGGCAAGGGCCGGCCGCAAGGATCGTCCACGCATCTGGGTGACCTTCCGACCGATCATCGCCGAAACCGACGATCTCGCCTGGGCGAAGGCGCATCGGGTACTGGAGAAGCTCAAGGCGAATCATGCCAAGGGCGCACCAACGCGGCCGCTTTCCGGCGGTCCGCCACAGAATGTCGGCTCTCAGCGCCTGCTCGCGATCGCCTCGCGCGGCGAGGTGCAGGATCGGGCGCTGTGGTATCCCACGGTGACGGCCACCAATGCACGCGGCGCTTCCACGGCACTGGTCGGTTCGCCACAGACGATCGCGGATTCCATCCTCGACTACGTCGATCTGGGCGCGGAGCTGATTTCGATCCGCGGCTACGACAATCTCAACGACGCCGTCGACTACGGCCGTTATGTGCTGCCGCTCGTCCGGGCGGAGCTTACCCGACGCACCGGCAAAGATTACGCCTATGCCTGACCACCACGGCCGGGCTGGATCGCGCGACGCGGGGATCGATCTTGCCGGCGTTCGCCTTGGCGACCATCTATCCCGGCTTTCCCGTTTTCCCAGACCGGGCGTTTCAATGCACTTGCCGGCGAGATCGATCCGCTGCTGGTAGGCGGCGTTCAACAACTCTGTCCCGATGCTGTCCGATCGCGCCCCGCAGGAAAACACGGTGATTCCGCTACTCGGGGGTAACTTCCTTCGTCACCCGGACCGGGGAGTCCGCCGTCGTGGAAGGAAACGAGCGCGCGTAATTCGCGGCCATTGCGGATGAACGATTTCCAGACCGGCGATGATCATCGCCGCCGCTGGCACCAGACCCAAACCGAACCATCAGGATCTCTACTAAATGACCAAGCGCTCTTCTCTGTTTTCCCTTTCCCGGCGCCGCATGATGATCATGACATCCACGTTGGCGACCGCTGCGCTGGTGGCAATGGCGGGCTTCACACCGGCCCAGGGTGCCGACGATCCGCGCAATGGCGGTGACATCGTCTTCCTCATCGACTCGCTGGGCGACACCTGGATCCCGAACAATAGCGCGATCTCCAGCTTCCAGGGGCATATCTGGGGCCATGTGACCGACAAGCTGGTCTACGTCGACGCCAAAGGCGAGGCCAGCCCTTGGATCGCCGAAAGCTGGGAGCAGAACGACGACGCCACCGAATTCACCCTCCACCTCAAGCGCGGCGTGACCTTCTCCGATGGCACCCTACTCGACGCCTCGGCCGTCGTCGCCAACCTCGACATCTGGTACGCCGGGCGCACGAACGAGGGCATCAACCCGATCGGCCTTTTCCCGAAAACCTACGACCGCGCCGAAGCGGTCGATGAAACCACGGTGAAGGTCTTCTTCACCGCGCCGACGCTCGGCTTCATCCCGACACTCGGCTACCACGGCTCTATCCTCATCTCGCCGAAGACCCTCGAGCAGCCCGCCGCCGAGCAGGCTGACCTGGGCAAGACTTCCGGCAGTGGCCCATACGTGATCGACTCCTGGAGGGAGGGCGACTTCGTCAAGCTGGTCAAGCGCGATGACTACAACTGGGGCCCCGAGGCGGTTGGCCACACCGGCCCCGCCTTTCTCGACTCGATCACCTACAAGCTGGTGTCCGAGCAGTCGCTGCGAGTCGCCTCCGTCCAGGCCGGCCAGGCCGATGTCGCCTACAACGCCTCGCCACAGGAGCTGCAATCCCTCAAAGAGGAGGGCTTCACCACCGCGACGCCCCGCTACCTCGGCTTCGTGAACGGCTGGGCCATCAATACCCAACAAGCGCCGTATGACGACGTGAAGGTGCGCCAAGCGCTTCAGGCCGGCATTGATCGCCAAGAGATCATCGACACCGTCTACACACCCGACTGGTTGATGCCGCAGTCCCTCATCCAGAGCAACGTGCCCGGGGTGACCGATCAAAGCGACCTGCTGGCCTACGATCCCGAAAAGGCCGAGAGGCTCCTCGATGAAGCGGGCTGGACCAGGGGCCCCGACGGCATCCGCACCAAGAACGGCGAACAGCTGACGCTGACTGTTCACCCCAATCCCTATCTCGCGACCGCCAGATCGGTCGACGAACTCATTGCCCAGCAGCTCGGCAGAATCGGCTGGAAGGTCGACATCCGCGCCTACGATGTCGTGACCTTTGGCGAGAGAGTCCGGTTTGGTCGCCCAGGCGTGCCGGCCTACGAAGTGACGCGCAGCTTCATCGATGCCGGCACCGTGGCCAGCATCCTGACCAGCGCCAACAACGCAGAGAACTGGTTCGCCCTCGACGAGCGCGACGAAAAGCTGAACGAGCTGCGCGACAGCATCGCCAGTGCCGGCTCCCACGAGGTCCGCGATCCGCTCTTGGACGAGTTGCAGAAATACGTCCTGGAGCAGGGCTACTTCATTCCGCGCACGCAGATCGTCCAGCGGATCTACGTGCAATCCCCGAGGCTCACCGGCGAGGTCTACAACGGCGTGGCCTACGCGAGCTATTACACCGCCACGCTGAACGACTGAGCACCGGCATCCGAGCGAAATGAGGAGGAATCCAATGAGCAACGCCTACTCGGTCTATGTCACCAAGCGCCTCCTCCAGTCCGTCGTCGTCATCCTGCTGGCCTATGTCTTTACCTTCATCGTCGTCAGCATCCTCCCGGGCGACCCCGTTACCAACGTCCTGCGCGACCCCCAGAACGGATTCACCGAGGAGCAGATCAGGGAGATCATCGCCGCCCAGGGTCTGGACCAGCCGATCCCAGTCCAGTTGTGGTCATCCCTGTCCAGCTTCCTGACCGGCGACCTGGGCTTGTCGATGCGATCGAGTCGGCCCGTGGCAACCTTGATCGCCGAGGTGCTCCCCTCGACGCTAATCCTCGCCTCCTCGGCTCTGGGCGTCGCGCTGGTACTGGCATTCGCGGTCGCCTACGGAACCCAGTTCCTGCCCAAACGGTTCGGCCAGGACCTCCTGCGAGCCTTCCCGTCGCTGTTCCTGTCAGTACCCAACTTCGTGATCGGCCTGGTGCTGATCCATCTCTTCGGCTTCCAGCTCGGGCTCTTCCGGGTGATCGAGCCCAACAGCTTTTGGGCGACCTTTTTCGCAGCGATCGCGCTCGGCATCCCGGTCTCGGCACAGATCGCCGAGGTACTGATCGCGAACCTCGACAACGAGTCGCGACAAGAGTACGCCACCGTCGCGCGCGGCCGCGGTCTCAGGCGGGCACGCCTCTTCGCCAAGCACTTGCTCAAGCCATCCTCGCTCCCGGTGGTCACCGTCGTCGCGCTCACCATCGGCGAGCTGCTCGGCGGCTCGCTGATCACCGAGACGGTCTTCGGCCGCACCGGCGTTGGCAGCCTGGTACAGCGTTCGGTGGCGATGCAGGACCTGCCTGTTCTGCAGGCAATCGTCTCGCTGGCGGCGGTGGTCTTCGTGCTCATCAATCTGATCGCAGATCTGGTCTATCCGCTGCTCGACCCGCGCGTGAAGCTCGTCGGCGGCACAAGACACCGCGGTGCAACGTCGACAGAGCCCCTACAGACACTCCCCGGACGGTGACAGCATGACCTTTTCCTCTACTTACCTCCGCCGCGTCACCGCGCCCCGTCGGCTGGCAGCCCTACGGG
This sequence comes from Halotalea alkalilenta, assembly GCF_001648175.1. NCBI lineage: Bacteria > Pseudomonadati > Pseudomonadota > Gammaproteobacteria > Oceanospirillales > Halomonadaceae > Halotalea > Halotalea alkalilenta. The sequence goes on from NZ_CP015243.1 coordinate 4,266,106, forward strand.
TGCCGCCGACCGTCGCGCTCTCCTTCGCGGTCATCGCGCTCGTGGTCGCCTGGTCACTCGTGCCAAGCCTCTTCACCAACCACAGTCCAGTCAATGGCGCGCCCGCCGACAAGCTGCTCGGCCCCAGTGCGGAGTACTGGTTCGGCACCGACCACTTGGGACGCGACCTCTACAGCCGCATCGTCCATGGCACAGCCTCTTCGGTGACCAGCGCGCTCATCGCCGTCGCCATCGGCTCCCTCGTCGGCGGCCTCGTCGGTCTGCTGGCCGGCTTCCTCGGTGGCTGGGTCGACATCGTGCTCGCCCGCCTGGTCGACGTGCTGCTGGCGATTCCGAGCTTCCTGCTGGCCGTCATCGTCGTCACTGCGCTCGGCTTCAACAGCACGAACGCCGCCATCGCGACCGGCGTCTCGGCGGTGGCCGTCTTTGCCCGGGTGATGCGCTCGGAGGTCATCAAGATCCGTCAGATGACGTTCGTCGAGGCGTCGTTCCTGCAGGGCGGCTCGCGCTGGCACATCCTCTGGCGCCACGTGCTGCCGAACGCATCGCGTTCGGTGCTCCCGCTCGCAGTGCTGCAATTCGGCCTGTCGATCCTGGTGATCGCCGGCCTTGCGTTCCTCGGTTACGGCGATCCACCGCCCGCCTCCGACTGGGGCCTGCTGATCTCGATCGGCAAGGACTACCTCAAATGGCCGTGGCTGGTATACGCACCCGCTCTAGTCACGATCGCGACAGTTCTCTCTGTGAATAGGATCAGCCGATGGCTCCGCAAGACAGACTGACCGCCACCCTCACCTGTGCAGAGACCAACGGGCCGACGCCGCGGCAAGCCGATGCTCCAGCGGACAGCCCACTGCTCCGGGTTGACGGTCTGTCGGTCTGTTATGGGCCGCAAGAGGTCGTCACCGAGGTTGGATTCGAACTGGGCCGCGGCAGGAGCCTGGCCCTCATCGGGGAGTCCGGCTCGGGCAAGTCGACCATCGCCCGTGCGGTGCTGCGCCTGCTTCCCGCCGGGGGACGGACCACCGGCCGCGTAGCGTTCGATGGCCAGGAGCTGTTAGCGCTCTCAGAGCGTCGTTTCCGACCACTTAGAGGCCGTGCCATCGGGTTCGTGCCGCAGGACCCCGGCAACTCGCTCAATCCAGTGCGGACGATCGGCGCCCAGGCACAGGAGGCGGCCGCGCTCCTCGACGGATCCGGCAAGGCCGTCCGCAAGGCGCTTATCCTCGAGACCTTCGCCCAGGTCGGGCTCGACAACCCCGGGCGAGTTTACGACTCCTACCCGCATCAGCTGTCCGGCGGCATGCTGCAACGCGTGCTGATCGGTCTGGCGGTCCTGCCGCGTCCGGCCCTGCTGGTCGCGGACGAACCAACCTCCGCGCTCGACGTCACGATCCAGAAGCGGATCCTCGATCTGCTTTCACGGTTGCAACACGAACTCCATATCAGTCTGCTGCTCATCACCCACGACCTGGCGATCGCGGCCGAGCGGGCGGACTCGCTGGTGGTGCTCAAGGATGGCGTGGTCCAGGAAGCCGGCCGGACCGCGGCGGTCTTTTCCTCGCCGGCGTCGGCATATGCGAAGAAGCTGCACGCTGACGTCCCGGCGCTCAACCCTGACCGCTTCGCCGAGCTGCGCGACACTGGCTTCCATCGTCGCGGGGCCGATGCCGGCGAAACACCGAAGATCGAGGTCAATGCCGTCACCAAGACCTTCACGGTCGACGGGGAGACGATGACCGCCGTCGATGCTGTGTCGTTCACCGTTCCGGCAGGCACTACGCATGCGCTGGTCGGCGAGTCGGGCTCCGGCAAGACAACGACGATCCGCTTGCTGCTCGGGCTTGAAGAACCCGACACCGGGGACATCTCGGTCGCCGGCGAGCAGGTCACAGGTCGCACGCACGAGTCCCTGCGCGCGGTGCGCCGCCATCTCCAGCTCGTCTACCAGAATCCATTCACCTCACTCGACCCGACCTGGAAAGTCGAGCAGCTGGTGCGCGAGCCGCTGGACCAATTCAGAATCGGGACCGCTAAGGAGCGGGCCGAGCGGGTTCGCGAGGCATTGGCCAGCGTCGGGCTTGGCGAGCACCTGCTCTCGCGTAATCCGGGAGCCCTGTCCGGCGGCCAGCGCCAGCGCGTGGCCATCGCCCGTGCGCTGGTCCTCAAACCCGACGTGATCGTGCTCGACGAGCCCACCTCCGCGCTTGACGTCAGCGTCCAGGCCGACATCGTGGAGGTGCTGCTCTCGCTACAGACCGAGCTGGGCCTGACCTATGTGTTCGTCTCCCACGACCTCGCGCTGGTACGCCAGCTCGCCCACACCGTCTCGGTGATGCACCGTGGGCGCGTCGTCGAACACGGGACCGTCAGCGATATCTTCGACAACCCGCAGCAGCGCTATACCGTGTCGTTACTGGAGTCGATCCCGTCCGGTGTGAGAGCACTGTGAACCAGGTGGGATCCGGGCTTGGCGCCATCCCCCCCTCCGTTCGTCCCGAGGGCGAGGAACGAGCATCGAGGGACAGGCTTTCCTTGAACCGGCCTTCCGGTTCAAGGTCCACGCGCAGGGTCGCCATGGCACAGGCGGCAGACCGGGAGCACACCCGGGCGCTATGGAAGCAGATCGAGAAGCAGATCAATGTTTCCGCCACATTCATGGGATACATTGGCGGCGGCAATTTCCACGATATTTTTGCCGTCGACCCTGACAGCCTCGAAGAGTTGCAACAAGTCGTCGAAATCAACTCCCGTAGCTAGACCACGCTCTACCGGTAAGCGGCATCTGCGCCGGCGAACATCGTATGGACACGGCAGGATCGATTATCTAAAGCGTAAATATGGAGAGGTGGCTATCGCGGTCATGCGGGTCATCAAAGGGGCCATCGATCCCCAGGGTTTAATGAATCCGGGCAAGCTTTTAATCCCATAGACTTAAAATCATACGTTAATAGCCATCGGGACGGCTTCAATTTCATTATTAAACATCATGGCATCAACGGATATCGCTGAACGCAAACTTTCAAATCCAGCCCCGGCGATAAAGTCATCGAAAAAGCCCGGTCGGTCGGACCGGGCTTCGCTTTTAGTTCTTGCTCTTGTCGACCATCTTATTGGCCGCGATCCAGGGCATCATCGCGCGCAGTTTGGCACCGACCTGCTCGATCTGATGCTCGGCACCGATCCGGCGCTTGGCCTTGAGGGTCGGGAAACCGGCCTGGTTGTCGAGGATGAAGTCCTTGGCGAAGGTGCCGTTCTGGATCTCCTTGAGCACCTGGCGCATGGCGTTCTTGGTCTCTTCGGTGACCACCTTCGGGCCGGTGACGTAGTCGCCGTACTCGGCAGTGTTCGAAACCGAGTAGCGCATGTCCGCCATGCCGCCTTCGTACATCAGGTCGACGATCAGCTTGAGTTCGTGGAGACACTCGAAGTAGGCCATTTCCGGTGCGTAGCCGGCTTCCACCAGGGTTTCGAAGCCCGCCTGGACCAGCGCGGTTACGCCGCCGCAGAGCACTGCCTGCTCGCCGAAGAGATCGGTCTCGGTCTCTTCCTGGAACGAGGTGTGGATGATCCCCGCGCGGCCGCCGCCGTTGGCGCTGGCGTAGGAGAGCGCGATTTCCTTGGCCTGGCCGGACTTGTCCTGATAGACCGCGATCAGGCTCGGTACGCCGCCGCCCTGGGTGTAGGTCTGGCGCACGGTGTGCCCGGGGGCCTTCGGCGCGATCATGATCACGTCGAGGTCTTCGCGTGGTTCGATCTGCTGGAAGTGGACGTTGAAGCCATGGGCGAAGGCCAGCGCCGCGCCCTGCTTGAGGTTCGGCTCGATATCGCGATAGTAGATCTGCTTTTGCAGCTCGTCGGGCGCAAGGATCATCACCACGTCGGCACCGGCGACCGCGTCGGTTACTTCGGCGACCTTGAGACCCGCGTTCTCGGCCTTCTGCCAGGAGCTGGAGCCCTTGCGCAGCGCGACGGTGACGTCGACACCGGACTCCTTGAGGTTATTGGCATGCGCGTGGCCCTGTGAGCCGTAGCCGAGAATCACGACTTTCTTGCTCTGGATCAGGGAGAGGTCGCAATCCTTGTCGTAGTACACCTGCATGATGTTCACCTTGTCGTCTTGAATCGTAATGATGAAGGGTAAGTCGCGGCCGTGCATCGGCGGCGCCATGGCATTGTCAAAGGCTCAGGGTCTTCTCGCCGCGCGAGATACCGGAGACACCGGAGCGCACCACTTCGAGCACCGAGGCCGGCCCGATCGCCTGGAGGAAGCCATCGAGCTTCGATGCATCACCGGTGATCTGCACCGTGTAGGCGCTGGGCGTGACGTCGACAATCTGCGCACGGAAGATGTCGACGGTGCGCTTGATCTCCTCGCGCGCGCCGGCCACCGCCTTGAGCTTGACCAGCATCAACTCGCGCTCGATGTGGGCACCCTCGGTCAGGTCGACCAGCTTGACCACGTCGATCAGCTTGTTGAGGTGCTTGGTGATCTGCTCGATGATTCGGTCGTCGCCGTTGGTGGTGACGGTCAGCCGTGAAAGGCTGGCGTCCTCGGTCGGCGCTACGTTGAGGGTTTCGATATTGAAGTTGCGCTGCGAGAACAGGCCGACCACACGGGAGAGCGCGCCGGGCTCGTTCTCAAGCAGAATCGAGATGATGTGGCGCATCAGGTTCTCTCCGTCTTGGACAGCAGCATGTCGTTCATCGCCCCGAGCGGTACCTGCATCGGGTAGACGTGCTCGCGCGGGTCGACGTGGATGTCGAGGAAGACCATCTCGTTTCTGTCACGGAAGGCTTCGTCGAGCGCGCCCTCGAGCTCCTCTGCGCGGGTCACGGTGATCGCCTTGAAGCCATACGCCTCGAACAGCTTATGGAAGTCCGGCAGCGATTCCATGTAGGACTGAGCGTGGCGGGCCTTGTAGTTGAGGTCCTGCCACTGCCGCACCATGCCGAGCGACTGGTTGTTCAAGTTGACGATCTTCACCGCGATGCCGAACTGCCGGCAGGTGGAGAGCTCCTGCATCATCATCTGGAAGCTGCCCTCGCCGGTGAACAGCACTACCTGCTCCTCGGGGAAGTTGAGCTTCACACCCATCGCCGCGGGCAGGCCGAAGCCCATGGTGCCGAGACCGCCCGAGGTGATGAACCGATGGGGTTTGTTGAACTTGTAGTACTGGGCCGCGAACATCTGGTGCTGGCCGACGTCGGTGGCGACGAAAGCATCGCCCTGGGTCGCGCGGTGCACCGCCTCGACCACCTGCTGGGGCTTGAGCAACTCGTCCTGGGCCGCGGGCTCGTAGAGCCGACCGGCGCGGCTCGCACGCCAGGCGTCGATCCGCTCCCACCAGGGCGCGAGCTGCTGCTCCCGCGTGGTGACGTCCTTCTCGCGATCGCCGAGCAGACCGAGCATCTCGTTGAGCACGCTGGCAGCCGCACCGACGATCGGTACATCGGTGGGCACGGTCTTGGAAATCGAGCTGGGATCGATGTCGATGTGGATGATCTTGGCGGTCGGGCAGAACTTGGCGACGTTGTTGGTCACCCGGTCGTCGAAGCGCGCGCCCACGCAGAAGATCAGGTCCGCATGATGCATCGCCTGGTTGGCTTCGAAGCTGCCGTGCATCCCGGGCCAGCCGAGGCACTGGCGGTCGTTCTGGGGATAGGCGCCAATGCCCATCAGCGAGGTGATCACCGGGAGCCCCAAGCGCTTGGCGAGGTCGGTGAGCGCATCGCTCGCCTCTCCGGTGATCACGCCACCACCCGCGAACACCACCGGCCGGCGCGCCTCGAGGATCAGCTCGATCGCCTTCTTGATCTGCCCGCCGTGGCCGCGGAATGCCGGGTTGTAGGAGCGGATCTTGACCTTTTTCGGATAGACGTACTCATAGCGCTCGGTCGGCGCAGTCATATCCTTGGGAATGTCGACCACCACCGGCCCCGGACGGCCCGAAGCGGCGATATAGAACGCCTTCTTCAACACCGTGGGAATGTCCGAGGGATAGCGGATCGAGAAGCTGTGCTTCACGATCGGCCGGGTCACGCCGACGATGTCGGTTTCCTGGAAGGCATCCTCACCGATCAGGTGGCTTGCGACCTGGCCGCACAGCACCACCATCGGGATCGAATCCATGTAGGCAGTGGCGATGCCCGTTACCGCATTGGTCGCACCGGGCCCCGAGGTCACCAGCACCACCCCGGGTTTACCGGTGGCGCGAGCGTAGCCATCGGCCATGTGAGTGGCGGCCTGTTCGTGGCGAACCAGGATGTGTTTGACGGCTTCCTGACGGAACAGCGCATCGTAGATGTGAAGCGCTGCGCCACCCGGATAGCCATAGATGTACTCGACGCCTTCGTCTTTCAGAAAGCGCGCGATCATGTCTGCGCCGGAAAGCAATTCCACGGATGAATCCTCTTGAGGTCTCGATCGCAATCGCGATGCAGTACGCATCGGAGTTCGAGGGCGGATGACCGCCTGTCACACGCCCTGGGCGCATGACACCTGATCGCCACAATGGCTGGACCTGGGGTCGGGGAAGAGCGCGCGCCACCATCGCAAGATGGTGGACGCGCGGCTTGCCACCCATGGCCCGGTAGGGCCTGCTCTCTCATGCGCAAGGCCGAGGGGGAGCTGTTCGGGAGGAAGGCGGGTGACGCCGTGGCCCGATGTAGGTCCTTTGACGAGCGAACGGTCGGTCAACCGCTGCAATGCTTGGCGGGGGGATTGCCCGCTCGCCATGCATGCTCGCAATCAGGAGGCTGCTAGACTCTACGACCCAAAAGAAAGTGTCAACATATAGCGCGCCATGCGCACAACATAAGCACGATTACCCAAATAAAACACAAAAAAGGAAACATTATCCCCCAATCAATGAAAAACCGGCATTATATTGCAGAGCAAAATTCGCTTTTCCCGCCCTGGATCAGCCCTCTCCGCTGAGCGGACGCTTGCCTATCCTGACTTTGGTCGAAGCGTTCCCGTACTACGCGCTAAGATGATGGCTCGGGCGTAGACAGCGAGCGCCCGAGCCCGCTTTCGCGCCCGGAGGATAGCCATGATCGATGCAGCGACGCAGCTGGAACTTCCCAACGTTCCGCCGCCCCCCGACGAGCTGTGGGGCGAGCTGTTCATCGAGGTCCAACGGCGCGGCCTGTTCGAAGACAGCAAGACCTTCGTCGACTTGGTCCCCCGTGACGCACCAGAGGCGGTGCTGCGTGAGTTCGCCCGGCTGCAGGCCGCCGGCTCGCCGAGCGACGAAGCCCTTGGCGGCTTCGTCGAGACCCACTTCGCCCCTCAGGACGCCGAGGATGTCGAGCTCAGCCACCAGCAGGGCGATCGCCTCGGCGAAGACTGCATCAACAGCCACATCGATACCCTCTGGCGCGTCCTTACCCGGCGCCCCCAGGCCAGCGACAACCCTTACTCCTCGAGGCTGCAGCTGCCCTACCCTTTCGTGGTGCCCGGCGGGCGATTCAATGAAATCTACTACTGGGATTCCTACTTCACCATTCTCGGCCTGCAGGAAAGCGAGCGCTCCGACCTGATTCGCGACATGGTAAACAACTTCGCCTACCTGATCGACGAGTTCGGCCATATTCCCAACGGCAACCGCAACTACTTCCTCAGCCGCTCGCAGCCGCCCTACTTCGCCGACATGGTCGACCTGCTCGCGCTGATCGACGGCAACGAGACCTATCGCCTCTATCTGCCTCAGCTGGAAGCGGAGTACGCCTACTGGATGGATGGCGCCGACGACCTGCCGCCGGGCGAAGCGTACCGAAGGGTGGTGCGGCTCGCGGACGGCGCGCTGCTCAACCGCTACTGGGACGACGCCGACAAACCGCGCCCCGAGTCCTATCGGGAGGATCTAGAGACCGCCCACGACGCGCCAGAGCGGGACGAGCGCCAGGTCTGGCGCGATCTGCGCGCGGGCTGCGAGAGCGGCTGGGACTTCACTTCGCGCTGGCTGACCGACGATCACCGGCTATCGACGATCCGCACCACCGCGATCGCGCCGATCGATCTCAACTGCCTGATGCATCATCTGGAAGCGACGCTCTACAAGATTCATGAAAGCCTCGGCCATGCCAACCGCGCCGAGTTCTACCATGAGCGCCATATCCAGCGCCGCAATGCGTTGCTGGCCCATTTCTGGGACGAGGAACAAGGGGTCTTCGGCGATCTGCTGTGGCAAGAGTGCCAGCTCACCGGCGTACTCAGCGCCGCCTGCTGCTACCCGCTCTACTATGCGATCGCCACTCCCGACCAGGCGCGCGCCACCGCAGCCACTTTGGAAACTCAGCTGCTCGCCGACGGAGGCCTGCTGACCACCACGATACGCTCAGGCCAGCAGTGGGACGCTCCCAACGGCTGGGCGCCGCTGCAGTGGGTCTCAGTCATCGGTCTGCGCCACTACGGCGAGCACGACCTGGCGGCCGAGATCGCGCGACGCTGGATCGGCTGCAACGTCGATTACTATTACCGCCGGCGCAAGCTGATCGAAAAATACGATGTCGTCACCGGCGACACCGCCAGCGGCGGCGAGTATCCCGCTCAGGACGGCTTCGGCTGGACCAACGGCGTTCTGAGCGCGCTGCTGGCTCTCTATCCCGAACACCACCCCGGCCACTGCGCCTGAGCCAGCCGGCTGCGCAGGCAAGCGAACGCCCCTGGACGATCATCGTCCAGGGGCGTTTACGTTGCGTTTCGCAGTCCTACTTGACCAGCGTCAGCTGTCCTTCCTCGGCATCTACCTTGATCGTATCGCCGGGGCCGAAGCGGCCGGAGAGCAGCGCCTGGGCCAGCGGGTTCTCGAGCCGGGTCTGGATCGCTCGCTTGAGCGGGCGAGCGCCATAGACCGGGTCGAAGCCGACCACTGCGAGCTGGGCCATCGCTGCATCGGAGACCTCGAACCCGATATCGCGATCCTTGAGACGGCCGCGCAGGCGCTCGAGCTGGATCGAGGCGATCCGCTGGATCTGCTCCTGACCGAGCGGGTGGAACACCACCACTTCGTCGATACGGTTGATCAGCTCGGGGCGGAAGTGCAGCCCGACCACGTCCATCACCGCATTTTTCATCTCGGCATACTGCTCTTCCTGCCCGGCGAAGCGTTGGATCACATCGGAGCCGAGATTCGAGGTCATCACCACCACGGTATTGCGGAAATCGACCGTGCGACCCTGCCCATCGGTCAGGCGGCCGTCCTCGAGCACCTGAAGCAGGATGTTGAACACATCCGGATGGGCCTTTTCGACCTCGTCGAGCAGCAGCACCGAGTAGGGCTTACGCCTGACCGCTTCGGTGAGATAGCCACCCTCCTCGTAACCTACGTAGCCCGGAGGCGCACCGATCAGCCGCGATACCGAGTGTTTCTCCATGAACTCGGACATGTCGATCCTGACCATCGCCTCTTCGGTATCGAACAGGAACGCAGCCAGCGCCTTGCACAGCTCGGTCTTGCCGACCCCGGTCGGGCCGAGGAACAGGAAAGATCCGTTGGGACGATTAGGGTCGCCGATCCCCGCGCGCGAGCGGCGCACCGCGTTGGAGACCGCTTCGACCGCTTCTTCCTGGCCGACCACCCGCTGATGCAGCGCTTCTTCCATCCGCAGCAGCTTGTCGCGTTCGCCCTCGAGCATCTTCGACACCGGGATACCGGTCCAGCGCGAGACCACCTCCGCGATCTCCTCCTCGGTGACGTTGGCGCGCAAGAGCCTGAGCGGGGTCTTCTCGGCCTCGCCGGCCTCGCTGATCTTCTGCTCGAGCGTCGGGATCACCCCATACTGGAGCTCGGACATCCTGCCCAGGTCGCCGGCCCGCCGAGCGGCCTCGAGATCGATACGCGCCTGCTCGAGCTCGGATTTGAATTGGGCCGCGCCCTGCAGGCTCGCCTTCTCGGCCTTCCATACCTCCTCGAGATCGGCGTACTCACGGCCGAGCTCCTGGATCTGCTCCTCGAGCAGCTCGAGACGCTTGCGCGTCGGCTCGTCGGTCTCTTTCTTCAGCGCCTCGCGCTCGATCTTGAGCTGAATCAGCCGCCGCTCGAGACGATCCATCGACTCAGGCTTGGAGTCCATCTCCATGCGAATCCGCGAGGCCGCCTCGTCGATCAAGTCGATCGCTTTGTCGGGCAGCTGGCGGTCGGCGATGTAGCGGGTCGAGAGCTTGGCCGCGGCGATGATCGCGCCGTCGGTGATATCGACACCATGGTGGACCTCGTAGCGCTCCTTGAGCCCGCGAAGGATCGCGATGGTATCCTCCTCGGAGGGCTCGTCGACCAGCACCTTCTGGAAGCGGCGCTCGAGCGCGGCGTCTTTCTCGATGTACTTGCGATACTCATCCAGCGTGGTCGCCCCGACGCAGTGCAGCTCGCCGCGCGCCAGCGCGGGTTTCAACATATTACCGGCATCCATCGCCCCATCGGCCTTGCCCGCGCCGACCATGGTGTGCAGCTCATCGATGAACAGGATCACTCGACCCTCTTCCTTGGCCAGCTCGTTGAGCACCGCCTTGAGCCGCTCCTCGAAGTCACCACGGAATTTGGCCCCGGCGAGCAGCGCGCCAAGATCGAGCGAGAGCACCCGCTTGTCCTTGAGCGACTCAGGCACCTCCCCGTTGATGATCCGCTGGGCCAACCCTTCGACGATGGCGGTCTTGCCCACCCCGGGCTCGCCGATCAGCACCGGATTGTTCTTGGTCCTGCGCTGCAGTACCTGGATGGTGCGGCGAATCTCGTCATCACGACCGATCACCGGATCGAGCTTACCGCTCGCCGCGCGGGCAGTGAGGTCCATGGTGTACTTGTCGAGCGCCTCGCGCTTTTCTTCGGCACCGGCATCGTCGACGCTGGCCCCGCCGCGCAGCGAGTCGATCGCCGCGCGCACGCTCTGCTTGCTCAATCCCGCGTCGCTGAGCGCACGCCCCACCGCGCCACCGGCTTCGAGCGCAGCGAGCAGCGTAAGCTCGCTGGCGATGAACTGGTCATTGCGACTCTGCGCCTCACGGTCGGTGAGGTTGAGCAGCTTGGCCAGCTCCTGGCTCATCGAAACGTTGCCGTCGAACTGCTTGAGCGTAGGCAACTCCTCGAGCTGATGGGTCAGCGCCTGCTTGAGCCGCGCGGGATCGCCGCCGGCTTTCTGCACCAGCGCACGGAAGCCGCCATCGCGCTCGTCGAGCAGCGCCAGCAACAGGTGCACCGGTTGAAGTTCGTTGTGACCCAGCCCGACCGCGCGCGACTGGGCATCGGCCAGCGCGCTCTGCAATTTAGTGGTGAGGCGATCCATTCTCATGCGTGTTTCTCCTTGACACCTGGGCGTGTCGCGCTGATCCAAAGCTTAGTTCGGGATGAGCGGACCGTCAGCGGTGCGAAGCGGGAATTCGGCCCGGCGCGAGCCGGGTCCTGGAAGTGACAGCAACCATGATGAGGGCGAGCCGGGAAGTTTCAAGCGGCAAGGGGTTGACAAAACGCCGCAGGATGAATCTTTCGCTACTGACTCAGCCCTTGAGCCAGATCACGCTGGCCATGCGCCCGGTCTGGCCATCGTCGCGCCGCCATGAATAGAAACGCGCATCCGAAGCGGTGCAGAAGTGCCCCCCGCCGATCGACTCGAGCCCAAGTCGTTCGAGGCGTAGTCGCGCCAACCGGTAGAGGTCGGCCATGTAGTGCTCGAGTCGGTAAGGGCTGACCTCGAAGGCGGCCTCGGCCTCGGAATCCTGCTCGACGAAGGCATCGAACACCTCCCGGCCGACTTCGTACTGCGCGTTGGAGATCGCAGGCCCCAGCCAGGCAAGCAGCTCGGAGGGATGGCAGCGGAGCGCCGCCACGGTCGCCTCGAGCACTCCGCCGGCGAGCCCGCGCCAGCCGGCGTGGGCGACGCCCACCCGGGTGCCGGCGCGATCGCAGAAGAACACCGGCAGGCAGTCGGCGGTCATCACCACGCATGCGTGGCCTTGGTCGAACGCCACCGCGGCATCGGCCTTGGGTGGCGCGGTACCTGCCGGTGGCAGCGTCGTCGCCACCTCGCAACCGTGGGTCTGTTCGAGCCAGAGCAGCGGCCGGGGGTCGTTGATCCGCAGTGACAGCATCCGCCGACAGGCATGGACGGTGTCGGGGTCGTCGCCAACGTGGGCGGCGACATTGAAAGCGTCGAACGGAGGAGCGCTCGGGCCCAACTCACGCGTGGTGACGAAGGCGCCCACGGTGCTCGGCGCGGGCCAGTCGGGCACGAGCATGCGCGGCTCGCTCTGGTCGAATTGATGCGACACGGCGCTATTGATCATCCTGGTCCTCGTTTGCAGGTCGCTCGCTGGGCTCAAACGATGCCGGCGTCCTCGAGGAGCGCGGCGATCAGGTCTTGCAGATCCGCCGGCGGCGATGCCTCGAAACGCAGCGTCTCGCCGCTCGCCGGGTGCCGGATGCTCAACCGGCGCGCGTGCAGGGCCTGGCGCGAGAAGCCGCGAAGCCGCTCCTTGAGCACCTCAGAGGCGCCCGCGGGGAACTTGAGCCTCCCGCCGTAGACCGGGTCGCCGACCAACGGCAGCTGCCGATGCGCCATGTGCACGCGGATCTGATGGGTGCGGCCGGTCTCGAGCTTGCAGCGCACCAGGGCGTGGGCGCGATAGCGCTCCACCACCCGATAATGGGTCACCGCCGGTTTGCCACCCGCCACCACCGCCTGGCGCTTGCGGTCCCTGGGATGGCGACCGATCGGCGCATCCACCCGGCCACCGGAGATCGGCGTACCGACCACCACTGCATCGTACTCGCGCGACACGCTCCTGTCCTTGAGCTGCTCGATCAGCGAACGCTGGGCAAGCAGGCTCTTCGCCACCACCATCAGCCCGCTGGTGTCCTTGTCGAGCCGGTGGACGATGCCCGCACGTGCCAGCTGGATCTGCTCCGGCAAATGGTGGAGCAAGGCGTTGAGCAGGGTACCGTCGGGATTGCCGGCGGCGGGATGGACCACCAGGCCGGCCGGTTTGTCGATCACCAGCAGCTCCTCGTCCTCGAACAGGATCTCAAGCGCGATGTCCTGCGCCTCCCAATCGCCGGCGGGCTCCAGTTCGGCGGACAGCGTCAGGAGCTGACCGCGCAGCACCTTGGCGCGCGGCTTGACCGTCTCGCCATCGAGGGTCAAAGCGCCCTCGCCGATCCAGGCCTTGAGGCGCTCGCGGGAAAAATCTCCGAACAGTTGGGCGGCGGCCTGGTCGACACGCAGCCCGCTGAGCTCCTCGGGGACGATGTACTGCTGTTCGATTCGCTCGGGCATGGGCTGGGGAAACTCCTGGCTCGACAAACGGCGGCTGAGCGTATCACCGGCATCCGCGTCGAAGCGGGACGGTGTTCTAACGTCGCACGGTGTTTTATAGTGGGGCGGCTTTCCGCGCAGGAGAAGCCGGCAGAGGCCGGTTTTCCCGCTCGCGCGGCAATCCCGATGATGTACAGCGGCGGCGAATTCTATCATGTGCGCCGCGGTTTGCCCGACACGAGGAAGATGATGCGCGCCTTTCAACTGAGTGCTCTCGCGCTGGCCGCCGCCGTGCTGGTCGGTTGCGCCAGCAGCGACACCCAGGATTCGATCCCCGACGTGCCAGAGCAGCAGCTCTACCAGCAGGCGCAGCAGTCCCTGGACAATGGCCGCTACTCCGCCGCGGTGACCCAGCTCGAAACCCTCGACAGCCGCTATCCGTTCGGCGACTACGCCCAGCAGGCGCAGCTCGAGCTGATCTACGGCTACTACCAGATCAGCAACTGGGAATCAGCGCGCGCCGCCTCGACCCGGTTCATCCGCCTGCACCCGGATCATCCGCAGGTCGACTACGCCTACTACATGCGCGGCCTGGCCGCCTGGCAGGCCGGACGGTTCAGCCTCGAGGGCCTCGACCTGATCGACATTTCCAAGCGCGACCTCGGCTCCACCCGCGACGCCTATGCCGACCTTGGCGAGGTGGTGCGCCGCTTCCCCGACAGCCCCTACGCCGCCGATGCTCGCCAGCGGATCATCTATCTGCGCAACGTGCTCGCGCGCAGCGAGCTGCAGGTCGCTGACTTCTACCTGCGCAAGCAGGCCTACGTGGCAGCGGTCGAGCGCGGACGCTGGGTGATCGAACACTATCCGCAGGCGCAGGGCAGCGATGACGCCCTCGCCGCGATGATCGAGGGCTACATGGGGCTGGGCATGACCGACCGCGCCCGTGAGACCCTCGCGATCCTGATCCACAATGCGCCAGACTACTCACGCCTCAATGGCCAGACCTTCCAGCCGCGCTACGTGGGCGGTAGCCTTTCGCTCGAAGGCTGAGCACTTGCAGACCACCGTCCCGGCGGCAGCCGGGACGAGGTCGTAGTCTCAGTCCCCCGGCTTCCAACCGTTGACGATCGGGTAGCGCCGTTCACGTCCAAAGGCGCGCTTGGAGACTCGCACCCCCGGCGCGGATTGACGGCGCTTGAATTCATTGCGATCGACCAGCGCCACTACCCGCTCGACCGCCTCGCGCTCGAATCCTTCGGCGACGATCGCCTCCAGGCTGTGATCCTGCTCGATGTAGCGCATGAGGATCGCATCCAGCGTCGGATAGTCCGGCAACGAATCACTGTCCAGCTGCCCCTCGGCGAGCTCCGCCGAGGGCGCGCGCTCGATCACCCTCGGCGGAATCACCGGCGCACCGTGCTCGCCCTGGGCGTTACGCCAGCGTGCAAGGCCATAAACCTGGGTCTTGTAGAGATCCTTGAGCACGCTGTAGCCGCCGACCATATCGCCATACAGCGTGGCATAGCCAACCGCCATTTCGCTCTTGTTGCCAGTGGTCAACACCATCAGCCCACGACGGTTGGCCAGTGCCATCAACAAGGTGCCGCGCACCCGCGCCTGGAGGTTCTGCTCGGTGACATCCTGGGCCGAAGGCGGATCGAGCGAGGCGAAGCTCTCGCCGAGAATCGCATCGAGTGCCTCCACCGCTGCACCGATCGGCAGTTCCTCGAAGGCGACACCGAGGCCATGCGCCTGCGTCGCCGCATCGTCGCGCGACATATCGGCGGTGTAGCGATACGGCATCATCACCGCCCTGACCCGCTCAGGGCCGAGCGCATCCACCGCGACCGCGAGCGACAGCGCCGAGTCGATACCGCCGGAGAGCCCCAGCACCACACCGGCGAAACCGCTCTTGCGCACGTATTCACGCAGGCCCACCACCAATGCGCAGTAGAGGGACTCCTCGTCCTGCGCGATCCGCGCTCGTTCACCGGGCGCCAGCTGCCAGCCGCTCCCCTCATCGACCAGCCGCAGCGGCATCAGCCCCTCTTCCCAGGCTGGCGCCTGGACCTGGATCCGGCCATCGCTATCGAGGGCGAACGAGGCGCCATCGAAAACCAGGTCGTCCTGCCCGCCCACCTGGTGGACATAGGCGATCGGGGTCGAGATCGCGCGCGCCCGCTGCGTGATCACCGCGATACGCTCATCGAGCTTGCCGAGATGCCAGGGGGAGCAATTGAGCGAGAGCAGCAGATCGACCTGGCCGGCGTAGCCGGCGGCCGGCTCGGTGAGCCACAGGTCCTCGCAGATCGAGAGTCCGAGGCGAACGCCCTGGTGTTCGATCACGCAGAGCGCATCGCCGGCGGTGAAATAACGCCGCTCGTCGAACACCCCATAGTTGGGTAGCGCCTGCTTGGCGTACTCGGCGATCCACTCCCCGTCGCGCAGCGCTCCGGCGAGATTGTAGAGCTGGCTTCCACGCAGGCCTGGATAGCCGATCACCACCAGCACCCCTGGCACCATGCGGCTTGCCATCAGCGCGCGGGCCTTGCTCACGCGGGCTTCGAGCGCCTCGCGCAGCAGCAGGTCCTCCGGCGAGTAGCCGACCAGGAACAGCTCGGGGAACACCACGACGTCGGCATGATGCTCGATGCTCGCCTCTCGCACCGCCTCCACCGCCCGCACGGCGTTGCCTTCGATGTCGCCGACCAGCGGGTCGCACTGGGCCATCACTGTGATCAGTTGCCGCATTTTAGTCCTCGTGCCGCTCGCCGGGAGCGCTTTCATCGCGTCGAGATTCCCTGACGCGGTTTGTCAACGACGTTGCCATCGACATCCCGCCAACGACATTGTGTTGGTATAGTAACCGCGCATCGCGGCGCTACTTTGCTCTTATTGTGATCTTTGCCACGACGCTGTCAAAACCGCCGTATCACTTTCAAGGAGTGCCGCCCGATGCTGCGCCTGCTGATCCTGGCCGCACTGATCTATCTGCTCTACCGGTGCTACCGTCACTATCGCCGACTCCAGTCGCGCGCCGAGACGAAGGCGCCGCGCAGCATTGCCTCGATTCGCTGCTCCCACTGCGGCCTGCACCTGCCTGCCAGCGAGGCGGTACGGGCGGCGGATGCTTCGCATCACTACTACTGCAACTCCGAGCATGCGCGACTCGGGCCAAAGCCACCACGCAGGCACTGAGGTCGCGTTCAATCCTGCCTCGTCGGTGCCGATGGATGCGATATCCAACCGATACCGCGAACCCATCATGCCGACTCCTGAAGCGGGCGCGAGCCTGCCATCGCTGCTGCTGGCCCTGACGCTTACCTCGGCCACCGCGCTGTACGCCGTCGATGGCGCCCGTCGCTGGCTCGATGCCCGACATGCCGAGGCCGACCGTCAGGCACTGGCGGGCCTGATCGAGCGCGCCC
Organism: Halotalea alkalilenta; assembly: GCF_001648175.1. Classification (NCBI taxonomy): domain Bacteria; kingdom Pseudomonadati; phylum Pseudomonadota; class Gammaproteobacteria; order Oceanospirillales; family Halomonadaceae; genus Halotalea; species Halotalea alkalilenta. The sequence continues at coordinate 4,282,788 of NZ_CP015243.1, forward strand.
GGCTGCAAAGCCTGCTCGAGGGACGCAGGCTTCGCCTCTGCGCAAGCGCCGATGCCGAGCGCTGCGCAGAGCGCTGGGAGCGAGGCGCACTGCTGCTCGACCCGGTATCGGGGCAAATGATCAGCGCCTTCACCCCCCGAGCGCGCATTACCCTCCATGGTCCGGCGACCGCGCTCGACTTCAGCGCACACCCGGCCGCGAGCGTGCTCAATGCCACCTTCACGCTCTGCACACCACTGCGCCAAGGCTGGCAACTGGTACTCAACCGCGTAGGCAGACCGCGCATGGACTGGGTCGAGCGCGATCAGCGCTGCAGCACCCAGTAGCCCGGCAGCAGCGAACGCCCGGTGTCGGGCGATTCGACCACCATACCGCCGCGCACCAGCCTGGAGGAGAGACCATCCTCGTCCCGATACTCGATGGAAATCTCTATCTCCCTGCAGCGCGGGCGCTCGAGCCCTTCGCAGCGCCGCTCGGGGCCGAGCGGCACCACCGCGACCGCCGTCTGTCCGCTCCCATCTACCCGCTGCCAACGTCCGTAGCCCGCATCGCTCTCCCCCAGCCGCCGCCACGCAATATCCATCTCACCCTCGAGCCGGGCCAGCCGTTCAAGGCGAAGCTGCTCTCCTCGCAGCGCAGGCGGCTCTCGCTCCAGACGCTGGATCAAGGCATCGAGCAGCGGCGACAAGGTCGTCAGCAGCACCAGCACCATGGGCAGCACGATGCCCGACTGGCGCGACGCAGCGCTCACTCGCGGTCCTCGAAGATCGAGAGCGCCTCGAGCCTACTCGCCGCGAGATGCTGATCGAGCGGGTTGCGCAGCACTACCAGCAGGCTGCGCTCGACTTCGACCTGATCGATGCCGACACCGGCGAAGCCCAGCGGATCACTCACCGCTCGCAACGTACAGCGCACCGCCACCGCCCTTCGCCAGTCACTCACCTGCTCGGCGGCGACGAAAGTTAAGGACTGGCCGTCTGCGTCACTGCCCAGCCCATACTCACAGCGAAGTCCTGTGATCCCACGAACCAGCTCCTGCGCCAGGCTACGCCCGGCAATGCGCAGATAGAGCCCGGGCCCATCCCCATCGAGGTAGTAACCAGCGGCGTAGTGATGCCACTGCGCGCCCTGGGCCTCGGCGAAAAGTAGCGGCAGTCCCGCGGCCATCGGATCACCGCTGGCGCGCGCGAAGCGCACGATCAGCGCGCTTTCCCTACCGCCCGCTGGCGCCAGCCGGTCCTCCCCCGGCATCGCACAGGGTGAGCCCTGGCAGACCACGCGACCGCTGCCCCCCGTCACTGCGGCCGGCATCGCAATGCCGCGGTCAGCGGGCATCCCGCCCCAGAAACCGGCCAGGCGCAGCTCGTCCTCGAGCAGCAGGGAAGCCACTCTAACCCGCTCGAAGGCCTGCCAGCGTGCCGCTTCGTAACGAACTCGCTGCTGCAGCACGGCGTGTACCTCGAGCAACATGACCACCAGCAGCGCACCGATCGCGAGCGCCGCAAGGGTCTCGACCAGGGAGAAGCCGTGTTGGTCGCTCAAGGCGCGGCCCCCGAAAGCTCGATCGCACCGGCCGGCGCCCCCTCGCCACAGGCCGGCGGCGCCAAGCCGGGCCTGCGCGGCCACACCAGCCAGACGTGCATCACGCCGTCATCGGCACGCCGACAGAGCGTCACGCCGCCGCCCAATGGCGCAAGGGTGACTGATGATGCGGGTACCCCACGCTGAGACTCGAGCAGCATCCCGATCGCCGAGGTGCCCAGGCTACGCTCGCGCAGCAGCTGCCCACGTCCGAGCGCCACCTCGAGCGCGGCTACCAGCGCCGTGATGCCGACAGCGGCGATCGCCACCGCCGCGAGCGCCTCGATCAGCGAGGCACCGCGCTGGCGACCGGCAGCTTCGGATATCGAGAAATCGCGCATGCAAGACTCCCTGGCGACGCGAAGGCGCCACTTGAGATAGCCATCGGCCAGGCAGGCAACGGTTTGAGTCGGAAGGAATGAAACGAAAAGCTGCGCCGAGGGGCGCAGCTCAGATCGAAGGCTTCGGCAGGAAGATGCTCAGTGAGTGGTCAGCGGGCGAACCTCGAGCACCTCGACGTCGAACAGCAGGATGCGTCCGGCGAGCGGATGATTGAAATCGACCTCGATCCGGTCCCCTTCGACCGTCTTGATCACCCCGGGCAGCTCACCGCCCCCCGGGTCGGAGAACGAGACCACGGTGCCCGTTTCGAGCTCGATCGAGGCATCGAAGGCGCTACGATCGAGCAGCTGCACGTTCTGCGGATTGTACTGGCCGAAGGCGTGTTCGGGTGTGACCTCGAAACGACCGCGCTCGCCGGTACCCAGCCCCCTGAGCGGCTGCTCGAAACCTGGCGGCAGGTTGCCGTCACCGAAGTCGAACTCGGCGGGACGACCGTCGCGGGTCGAATCGACCACGGTGCCATCCTCGAGCATCAGGGTGAAATGGAGCACCACTGAGGTGCCCTCGCCGATCCGGGTAAGATCGTGCTCGATTCCACTCATGACTGCTCCTCTTCTTGCCGGCCGCGACGACCGCGCAGCGCATCCCAGATCAACCCGACCGCGCCGACGCAGATCGCGCTGTCGGCGATGTTGAATGCCGGGTAGTAATAGGCCCTGCGCCAGTGGAACGAGAAAAAGTCGACCACGTAGCCGTGCACCATGCGATCGAACAGATTGCCGACCGCGCCGCCGATGATCAACGCCAGCGCCACCGCCACCAGGGTTTCGCCCTGCTTGAGCCGCGACATCCATACGCTCAGCCCCACTGCCGCGCCGACCGCGATCAGTGCGAACAGCCAGCGCTGCCAGCCGGAGTGGTCGGCGAGGAAGCTGAACGCGGCGCCATAGTTATGCAAAAGCGTCAGGTCGAAGAATCCCTCGATCACCACCACCGGCTGGGCATAGACCAGCAGGCTCGAGGCCAGCGCCTTGGTGCCGAGATCGACCACGATCACCGCCAGCGCCAGCCACAGCCAGCGCAGCGGAGCGCGCATCGGCGCTAAGGAATGCTTATCGAGATCAGGCATAGCGCCGTACCTCGCCCGGACCGCCCGGCAGGTTGAGAATGCTGCGCTCGCAGAGCGTCGGGTGCTCCGGATGGGTGCCTACGTCGGGGCGCCGCTCCCAGCTGCGCTCGCACTTCGGCCATGGGCTTGCGATCACCTTGACCTTGAGGCCATCGATCTCGGTCTCGGCCGCACCCTCACCCGCCTGATCGAGCGGCTCCAGCCGGGCCTCGGAGGTGATCAGCACGAAGCGCAGCTCGTGCCCCAGGCGAGCGAGCAGCGAGTGCAGCGCCTCGTCCACGTAGAGCGTCACCTCGGTATCCAGCGACCCCTTGACCAGGCCTTCGCCGCGCGCGGCCTCGAGGCACTTGTTGACCGCGTGCTTGACCTCCATCACCCGATCCCAGAAGGCGCGACCATAGGCGAAGTCCTGCGGCAGCTCGACGAGTTCGCGATAGTACTCCTCGAGCAGCACGCTCTCGGCGCCTTTGCCCGGCAGGTTCTCGTGAATCTCCTCGGCGGTGAAGGAGAGGATCGGCGCGATCCAGCGACTGAGCGCCCGGGCAATGTGATAGAGCGCGGTCTGGCAGCTGCGTCGCGGCAGCGAATCCGCCTGGGTGGTGTACTGGCGGTCCTTGATCACGTCGAGGTAGAAACTGCCCATGTCCCTCGAGCAGAAGCTCAGTACCTGCTGGTAGACGTCGAGGAAGCGGTACTCGGTATAGGCCTTCTCTATCCGCGCCTGGAGCTGGGCGGCGCGATCCACCGCCCAGCGGTCCAGCGCGATCATCCTCTCCGGCTCGACGATATCGCGAGCGGGATCGAAACCGGTCAGGTTGGCGAGCATGAAGCGGGCGGTATTGCGAATGCGCCGATAGGCGTCGGCGGTACGCTTCAAGATTTCATCGGAGACCGCCATCTCACCGGAATAATCGGTCGAGGCGACCCACAGACGCAGAATGTCGGCACCGAGCTTGTCCATGACCTGCTGCGGAGCGACCACATTGCCGACCGACTTGGACATCTTGCGTCCTTGGGCATCGACCGTGAAGCCATGGGTCAGCAGCGCACGATACGGCGGGTGGCCATCGATCGCCGAGCCGGTGAGCAGCGAAGAATGGAACCAGCCGCGGTGCTGGTCCGAGCCTTCGAGGTAGAGATCCGCCGCCGGGCCTTCGGCATGGGCCAACGGGTGCGAACCGCGCAGCACATGGTAGTGGGTGGTGCCGGAGTCGAACCAGACGTCGAGGGTGTCGAGCACCTTCTCGTAGTCGGACGCCTGCGCGCCCAGGAGCTCGACGGGATCGAGCTTGAACCAGGCCTCGATGCCTTCGCGCTCGACCCGCTGGGCGACCTCTTCCATCAGTTCGACGGTGCGCGGATGCAGCTCACCGCTCTCACGATGGAGGAAGAACGCAATCGGCACGCCCCAGTTGCGCTGGCGCGAGATGCACCAGTCGGGCCGGCTTTCGATCATGCCGTGCAGCCGCGCCTGGCCCCAGGCCGGATAGAAACGCGTGCTATCGATGCCCTCGAGCGCCAGCCCGCGCAAGCTGCGGCCATCGGCGCAGGGCTTGTCCATGCTCACGAACCACTGCGCGGTCGCGCGGTAGATCAGAGGCGACTTGTGCCGCCAGCAGTGCATGTAGCTGTGGGAGATGCGTTGATGGGCGAGCAATTGCCCTGCATCGTCCAGCGCGGCGACGATCCGGGGATTGGCCTTCCAGATGAACTGGCCACCGAACAGCGGCAGGGATTCGGCATAGACTCCGTTGGCCTGCACCGGGCTTAGGATCTCATCGAAGCTCATCCCATGGCGGCGGCAGGAGTAGAAGTCGTCCTCGCCATAGGCCGGCGCCGAGTGGACCACTCCAGTGCCGGCGCCGAGTTCGACGTAGTCGGCGAGATAAACCGGCGCAGCGCGGTCGTACCCTGGATCGATACCGGCCAGCGGATGGTGGAACTCGATCAGCTCCAGCGCGGTCCCTGGCGCACGGGCGATGATTTCGCCGTCGAGGCCGTAGCGTTCGAGACAGCTTTCGACCAGCGTCTCGGCCAGCAGCAGCAGGCGCTCGCCGACATCCACCAGCGCATAGGTGAAGTCAGGATGGACATTGAGCGCCTGGTTGGCCGGGATGGTCCAAGGCGTGGTGGTCCAGATCACCACCGCGGCCGGCTTGGCCAGTGCGTCGACACCGAATGCGGCCGCCAGGCGCAGCGGGTCGACGACCGGGAAAGCGACGTCGATCGCGTCGGACTCCTTGTCCTGGTACTCGACCTCGGCCTCGGCCAGGGCCGAGGCGCAATCGAAGCACCAGTTGACCGGCTTGAGCCCCTTGAACACGAAGCCGCGCTCGACGATCTTCGCCAGCGCCCGGATCTCCATTGCTTCGTTGACGAAGTCCATGGTGCGGTAAGGGTTGTCCCAATCGCCCAGCACGCCGAGCCTGATGAAGTCGGCCTTCTGGCCCTCGATCTGCTCCGCGGCATAGGCGCGGCAAAGCTCGCGCGCTCGCGCGGCGGGAAGATGCTTGCCGTGGGTGGTCTCGACCTTGTGCTCGATCGGCAGGCCGTGGCAGTCCCAGCCCGGCACGTAGGGCGCATCGAACCCCGCCATGCTCTTCGACTTGACGATGATGTCCTTGAGGATCTTGTTCACCGCGTGGCCGATATGGATGCTCCCATTGGCGTAGGGAGGCCCATCGTGGAGCACGAAGCGCTCGCGTCCGGCACGGATCTCGCGGAGCTTGGTGTACAGCCCCATGTCGGTCCACTGAGCGAGCCGCTTGGGCTCCTGGCTCGGCAGGTTGCCGCGCATCGGAAAATCGGTGCTCGGCAGGTTCAAGGTATGCTTGTAGTCGTGCTGTCGATCGCTCATGGCCTGCTCGTAGGACTCAGGATGATAAGAAAAAACGCGTCAGCGTTGGTCGACGCCCGCGCTCGAAGGCGTATTCGCATTGCTCGGCGGAGAGAGCGGCGCGGTGGCGAGCTTGAGCGGCCGCCCCGCGTAGCGAGCCTCGACGAAGGTGTCGGGCTCCGCCGCTTGGCTCAGGTAATCACGGCTCACCGCCACGTCGCGATGCAGCTGGGTACGCAGCGCCTCGAGCCCGTCGAAGACGAGTTCGCCGCGCAGCCTGACACACGGCAGTACAGTCAGCCGCTCGCCGTAGAGATCGCCCGAAAAGTCGATCAGGTGAACCTCGAGCACCGGACGCTGGCTGCCGACCGTCGGTCGCCAGCCGAAATTCGCCGCGCCCGGCAGCAGTTCGCCACTCTCGCGCGCCACCATCACCGCGTAGACGCCCCGCAGCACCAGCGGCCCTTCGGGCAACGGCAGGTTGGCGGTGGGAACGCCCAAGGTGCGCCCAAGCTGCCGGTCGGCGACCACACGGCCCTCGAAGCGATAGGGGCGCCCCAGCAGATAGGCGGCCTGGAGAAAGTTGCCGGAAGCCAGCAGCGTTCGCACCCGGCTGCTGGAGACCCGCTCGTCGTCAAGCTGGAAAGCATGAGTGTGTTCGACACTGTAGCCATGCTCGCGGCCGAGCGCTTCGAGCAAAGCGAAGTCGCCGGCACGATCGCAGCCGAAGCGAAAGTCGTCGCCGACCACCAGATGACGCACATCCAGCCCCTCGACCAGTACCCGTTCGATGAAGTCACGCCCCGAGAGTTCGCGCAGACGCTGATTGAACGGCAAGCAAAGCACCTGCTCGACCCCCTGCTCGGCGAGCAGCCTTAGCTTCTCCCTCAACCGAGTCAGACGCGGCGGCGCCTGGGTACCGGCGAAGTACTCGCGCGGCTGGGGCTCGAACAGCACCACGGTCAGCGCCAGCCCCTCGCCATTGGCGTGCCGGCGCAGCTGATCGAGGATCGCGCGGTGGCCACGGTGCACCCCATCGAAGTTGCCGATGGTCGCAACGCACCCACGGTGGCGTTGGCGAAGATTGTGCAGTCCTCTGATCAATTCCATGCGAGATCGTCCCGTTGGCGATGCGTGGCGCCGAGCCGCGCAAACGTCGGCAGGCGCCCCGAGTATAACCGAGCCCATCGGTGTAGACCGGCAGCCGTAGCGCAGGCCGCATGGGCGCTCATCCGCGCATCCTGAAGTGGGAAAGGCGCATGCCGGTGAGCGCCAGCCAAGCGAAATAGACGGCCATAGAAGCCACGATCACCGCACTCATCATGCCTGCGCGCTCGAGCACTCCCCAGGCGAGCCACTGCTGCAGTGGCGGCACCAACCACCAGAGCCCCGCGCCGAGCAATCCGCAGCCACCCCCGACCTGCAGCCAGAAGCGCCGCCAGCCCGGCTGAACCACCAGCACTCCCTGGCGCAACAGGCCACGCGCCAGCAGCCCGGCGTTGACATAGGCCGCAAGCGCAGTGGCAAGTGCGAGCCCCGCATGGGCCAGCGGCCAGACCAGCACCAGGTTGAAGGCCATGTTGGCGGCCATCGCGATCACCCCGATGCGCACCGGGGTGCGAGTATCCTGACGCGCATAGAAGCCAGGCGCGAGCACCTTGATCAACATGTAGGCGATCACCCCGAAAGCCAATGCCCTGAGGCTGCGCGCGGTCATCTCGATGTCGTGGTCGGTCATCGCGCCGTAGTGGAACAGCGTCACCAGCAACGGCTCGGCGAGCAGGAAGATCGCCAGCGCCGCGGGCAGGCTAATGATCAGCACCATGCGCAGCGCCCAATCGAGCATCCGGGAGAAGTGCTCGGTACTCTGGCTGGCGTGCCGCCGGGACAGCGCGGGCAGGATCACGGTGGCGATGGCGACACCGAAGATACCGATCGGCAGCTCGACCAGCCGGTCGGAGTAGTAAAGCCAGGACACGCTGCCGGTGACCAGGAACGAGGCCAGGATGGTGTTCAGCAGCATGTTGATCTGCGCCACGGAGACGCCGAACAGCGCAGGCCCCATCAGCTTGAGGATACGCCTCACCCCGGGGTGGCTGAAATCCGGCCTGGGACGCGGCAGAAGCCCCAGCCGGCCGAGAAACGGCAGCTGGAAACCCAGCTGGATCACCCCTGCGGCGAGTACCCCCCAGGCAAGCCCCATCGCGGGCACCTCGAGGCGCGGTGAGAGCCACAGCACCGCCGCGATCATCGTCAGGTTGAGGAATACCGGGGTCAATGCGGGAATCGCAAAGCGGTTCCAACTATTGAGCACTGCGCTGCAGAAAGCGGTCAGCGAGATCAGCAGCAGATACGGAAAGGTGATCCTCAGCATGTCCGAGGTGAGCGCGAGCTTGCCTGCATCGCTCGAGAAGCCGGGAGCGAAGATCCATACCAGCCAGGGCGAAAGCAGCACCGCGACCAGCGTGATCAGGGTCAGGACCATCGCCAGGCTGCCGGCGGTGGCGTCGAGCAACCGACGCGTCTCGCGCGGATCATCCTTGGTCGCGTATTCCGAAAGCACCGGGACGAAGGCCTGGTTGAACGCCCCCTCGGCGAACAGCCGGCGCAGCAGGTTGGGGATGCGGAAGGCAACGAAGAACGCATCCGCGCCCCCGCCTGCGCCAAGCAGCGATGCGATCATCACGTCGCGCACCATTCCCAGCACGCGCGAGATCATGGTCATCGCGCCGACCACCGCGCCAGACCTGAGCAGCCCCGCCACCTTGCGTTCCTTCATTCGCTCCGTTCCCGCTCACGTTACGAACACAAAAAAACCGGCCGAAGCCGGTTTTTTCTACAGCACCTGACCGGCTTAGGCAGCCAGGCTTTTAATTCGCGCGTTGAGACGGCTCTTGATGCGAGCTGCCTTTTTCTTCGCGATCACGTTCTTGTCGGCGATACGGTCGATGACCGGCTGCGCTTTCTTGAACTCGGTCATCGCGACGCTGTGGTCGCCGGTCTGGATCGCTTTCAGCACGCGCTTGACGAAGGTACGTGCCATCGAGCGCTGGCTGGACTTGAGGACGCGACGCGCTTCGGACTGACGTGCGCGCTTACGGGCTTGCTTGGAATTCGCCACCGTCTACTCCCTGGAGATATCGACAGTTGATTAACGGATAGTTCGTGATTATGCCCGGCTAGAGGCAAATGACGCTGATGCCTGCACGAGCCGAGCTTCGTTACGACCGCGGGTTCTCTGATGCGAAGACCCATGGTCGTACGGGCCATGTCTGAGAGGATGCGGCATTCTATCAGCGAGTCGCGATCAACGCCACCCGTCTCTCAACGCGACGGCGCCTGCCCGAGCTAGAGCACCACCAGATTGTCGCGGTGGATCAGCTCGGGGGATTCGACGTAGCCGAGCCGCGCCTCTATCTCACGGCTCGGCGCACCGATGATCAGCTCGGCCTCGGCGATATCGTAATTGACCAGCCCCTTGGCGACCCGCTCGCCGCGCTCATCGACGCAGACCACCAGATCGCCGCGCTTGAATCGACCGCTGACTTGCCTGACACCGACCGGAAGCAGGCTCGAGCCGTGGGTGCGCAGCACCTCCACCGCACCGTCGTCGATCACCAGCGTTCCACGCACCTGGAGCTGGCCGGCGATCCAACGCTTACGCGCGGTAATCGGCGCATGCTCGGGCTTGAGCAGCGTTCCCAGGGACTCGCCGCGCAGCAGTCGCAGCAGCACGTCTGGCTGCCGGCCGCTGGCGATCACCGTCAGCGCGCCGGAACGCGCGGCCAACCTGGCCGCACGCAGCTTGGTCGCCATCCCACCGCGACCGAGCAGCCCACCGCCGCCCGCCACGGCATCGAGCCGCGGATCGTCGGCATCGCACTCTTCGATCAGCTGCGCATCGGGGTTGCTGCGCGGGTCCGCATCGAAAAGCCCCTCCTGATCGGTGAGCAGCAGCAGCGCTTCTGCCTCGACCAGGTTGGCGACCAGAGCGCCCAGGGTGTCGTTGTCACCAAAGCGAATCTCGTCGGTGACCACGGTGTCGTTTTCGTTGATCACCGGGACCACGCCGAGCGAGATCAGCGTGCGCAGCGCCGAGCGGGCGTTGAGATAGCGCTTGCGATTGGAAAGGTCGTCATGGGTCAGGAGGATCTGCGCGCTGCGCACGCCGTGCCTGGCGAAGTGGCCCTCCCAGCACTGCACCAACCCGGACTGCCCCACCGCGGCGGCGGCCTGCAGCTCGTGGAGCTCGCTCGGGCGCGAGTGCCAGCCCAGGCGGACCATGCCCTCGGCGACGGCGCCGGAGGAAACCAGCACCGGAGCGATGCCGAGCGCGCGCAGCGCGATCAGTTGATCGACCCAGCCACCGATCGCGACCTCATCGAGCCCGCGTCCGTCGTTGGTCAGAAGCGAGCTGCCGATCTTCACCACTACGCAGCGAGCCCGGTCGAGGCTCGCGCGGTCCGGAACCTGCGCACTCATCCCTTACGCCACTCCCCTGCCTTGGAATCGAAAACGCCGCGGTGCATGCCGCGGCGTCTGGAACTTGACCGAGTCGACCGAGCGGCGTTCAGCCGCGCAGGCCAGCCGTGCGCTCAGCGAGCGTACTCGATCTCGACATCATAATCGTCCTCGTCCCAATCATCATCGTCGTCGTCGACGTTCTCATCCTGCTCGACGTCTTTCTCGACGACGCGCCGATGGCGACGAGCGAGACGCTCCTCGGCCCGGGCCAGCGACTCCTGCTCCATCCGCTCGCGCATTTCACGCTCGCGCTCCGCCGCATCCTCGCTTTCAAGCACCTGCTGGCGCTGCTCGACGAGCCAGCGATGAGCGGCCTGGACCAGCTCATCGCAGCCCTCGCGATTGGCCGCGGAAAGCTCGAACACCGGGCCCTCCCAACCAAGCCGCTGCTTGATCTCGGCGACCTTGGCGGCGCGCTCGTCGGGAGCGATCAGATCGAGCTTGTTGATCACCAGCCACCGCGGCAGCTCGGCGAGCGCTGGCGAGAAGCTGGCGAGCTCAGCGGCGATCATCTCGACCGCGGCCACCGGATCGCTCTCATCGACCGGCATCACATCGACGACGTGGAACAACAGCCGGGTGCGGGTAAGGTGCTTGAGGAAACGAAGCCCGAGCCCCGCCCCCTCGGAGGCCCCCTCGATCAGCCCCGGCACGTCGGCGATCACGAAGTGCTCATGGGAGCCGATCTTGACCACGCCGAGGTTGGGCACCAGGGTGGTGAAGGGATAGTCCGCCACCTTGGGACGCGCCGCCGAGACCGCGCGGATCAAGGTCGACTTGCCGGCGTTGGGCATGCCGAGCAGCCCCACATCGGCCATCAGCTTGAGCTCGAGACGCAGCTCGCGACGATCGCCTTCGGTGCCCTGAGTGGTGCGCCGCGGCGCACGGTTGGTCGACGACTTGAAGTGCACGTTGCCGAGCCCGCGACGGCCGCCCTGGGCGACCTTGAGCTCTTGACCCACTTCGGTGACATCGCCGATCACCTCGAGGGTCTCGACGTCGATCACGATGGTACCGACCGGCACCTTGACGTAGAGATCCTCGCCCTGGCGACCGCTCATCTGGCTGCCCTGCCCGGGACGACCGTTCTCGGCCTTGTAGAAGCGCTGGAACTTGAAGTCGATCAGGGTATTGAGCGACTCGTCGCCGACCAGATAGACGCTGCCGCCATGGCCGCCGTCACCACCGTCGGGACCGCCCTTGGGGATGAATTTCTCGCGCCGGAAACTCAGGCAGCCATTGCCGCCATTACCCGCCTCGACGGTGATCGAAGCCTCATCGACGAATTGCATATGCTCTCCTCACGCCTTGCTCGGGCGCCTTCAGCAATCGTACGGCGTGGCGGGAACAACGAACCCGGGAAGGCACTGCATCGACGTCGATTGCACGATCTGCGACGACCCGAAGGCCATCGTTTGAACTGGATGGAGCCGCCCAAGCGGCACTGGCCCTTGCGGGCCGACATGCGAAAGAGCCCCGCAACGAGGGCGGGGCTCTTTCACCTGCCGACCGACCCCGGCATGCGCCAGGGTCGCGGAAGGCTAGATCAGGCCGGGACGACGCTGACGAACTTGCGCTGCTTCGGACCTTTGGTCTCGAACTTGATGTGACCATCGGTCAGCGCAAACAGGGTGTAGTCCTTGCCCACGCCCACACCGGTGCCAGCGTGGAACTTGGTGCCACGCTGACGAACGATGATGTTGCCGGCGATGGCGGCCTGGCCACCGAACAGCTTCACGCCGAGGCGTTTCGAATGAGAGTCGCGTCCGTTGCGCGAACTACCCGCCGCTTTCTTGTGAGCCATTGCACTTTACCTCGCTTCTCGGGGAATCGATCGCTTACGCGCTGATTCCGGTGATCTTGACTTCAGTGAACCACTGGCGGTGGCCCTGACGCTTCATGTGGTGCTTGCGACGGCGGAACTTGATGATGGTCACCTTGTCGCCGCGGCCGTGCGAAACCACCTCGGCAGTCACCTTGGCACCGTCGACCAGCGGAGCGCCGACCTTGACTTCGTCACCGCCGATCAGCAGCACCTGGTCGAAATCGAAGCTCTCGCCGGTGGCGATCTCGAGCTTCTCGAGCTTGATGCGCTGGCCTTCCTTGACGCGGTACTGCTTGCCACCGCTCTTGATTACTGCATACATGGGGGTTTCTCCGAACGACTCATCTGGATCGCTACTTGGTCGACCTGCGTCGAGTGGCGCCCCTTTTGGCACCATCTAACAGGGAGCACGACGAGTTTGGGGCCGCGCATTATAACCATGAAGCCCCCATCACTCAAGTGCCAAGGTCAGCTGCCTTGACGCCTTAGCGCGCCCCGCCTAGCATACCGCGACGGTGCAGCCCCAGGGCATCGCAAGGCTGCCGATGGCGGCGAAGCGTGCCCGTGAAGTTCGAATCACGGCATCGCCTTTACAACTCCCAAGACGGTCGTCTCGTCCGACGCCGGCACCGACACTCTCGGTTGTGACGGATAGAGCGGCGGCGAGCGCATCACAGCGACAGAGCCAGCCATGTCATTCAGCGCCTCCCCGACTCACGCTCCAGTAGCCAAAGACTTCGCCGAAGTCGATAGCACCATTCATCGACGTCTCGCCTCCGATATCCCCTTGGTCGAGACGATCGGCCACTACATCGTGGAAAGCGGCGGCAAGCGGGTTCGCCCACTGCTGGTGCTGCTCGCCGCGCGCGCACTCGGCTACCGCGGAGACAAGCACGTACTGCTGGCCGCGCTGATCGAGTTCATGCACACCTCCACCCTGCTCCATGACGATGTGGTCGACGAATCCCGGCTACGTCGCGGCAAGCCGACCGCCAACGAGGAGTGGGGCAACGCGCCCTCGGTACTGGTCGGCGACTTCCTCTATTCCCGCTCGTTCCAGATGATGGTCGACGTCGGCTCGATGGAGATCATGGCGATTCTGTCCAAGGCGACCTCGACGATCGCCGAAGGCGAAGTGCTCCAGCTGACCAACATCGGCAACGCCGACATCGACGAGGCGGACTACTTCAAGACCATCCAGGGCAAGACCGCGATGCTGTTCGAGGCGGCATCGCATACCGGCGCGATGCTCACCGATGGCAGTAGCGAGCAGATCGAGGCGCTGCGGCTCTATGGCCGCCACCTCGGGCTCGCCTTCCAACTGGTCGACGACCTGCTCGACTATCTCGGCGACGCCGGCACGATGGGCAAGAACGTCGGCGACGATCTTGCCGAAGGCAAGCCGACCCTGCCGCTGATCCAGGCGATGAAGACCGGCACCGCGGAGGAAGCGGCATTGATCCGCCGAGCGATCGAGCAAGGCGGCCTCGAGCACCTCGACGCCGTGCTCGATATCGTCCAGCGTACCGGCTCGCTCGACTACACCCGCGATCGCGCACTCGAAATGCGCGACCAGGCACTGGCCAACCTCGACTGCCTGCCGCCGAGCGAATTCCGCGAAAGTCTCGCCCTGCTGGCACGGCAAGCGGTCGAGCGCAGCGCCTGAACGGCAACGATCGCTTGCAAAAGAACGGCAAAGACTTATAATGCGCCCCGTTCTCGATGCTTGGGGCGAACGCCGCTAGCAGCGGGCAACATGTCGGAGTGTAGCTCAGCTTGGTAGAGCACTGTCTTCGGGAGGCAGGGGTCGTAGGTTCAAATCCTATCACTCCGACCAAAAAGATCCCGCCAAAACCGCCATCTTCGGATCATTCCGGGTGGCGGTTTTTCGTTGCAGATGACGCCAGCGGCATCCGCTCCGCGCGCCCTCGTTCTTCGCACGGCCAGAGATCGCCCGCAAACCGCCGATGAGCTTACGAATGCCGGTCGCGTCTCCCCTCGATGACATCCGCGCCCTGGGACGCCAACGTATTCGGCGTACTGGCCGTCTACCAGGCCATGCTGCCAATCCTGCGTGACACGTCGCACTCGCGCATCGTCAACATCTCGAAGAGTATGCCGCCAAGGCCCTACGCGTCGCGCTGCTCGGCCCCGAAGCGCCGACAGAGACGCTCACGCATGCCACAATGGGCGTAGTTCCGTGGTGATCTGAAACTCCGCCGGCCTTCGCCTATCGGCCATTTGACCAGCTGTTGCCCAAATCCCGCAAAGTCGCACGGTATGACCAGCAACGCCTATGACTAGCGCTGACCGGATTATGCAGTCCCGCAGAGACACATCTCATCGTGGCGGGGGCGACCGTCATCGCGGCGACGTCGCCTGTACTTGCGTCGAGTAGTAACGCCGAAAACGAAAGGACTGAGCCCATGAGACCCATTACCTTCAAGAATCGCGATATCAAGCTTCAGGGTAATCTGCATCTGCCGCCTGGCTTCGACCAGGGTGGCTCCTACGCCGCGCTCGTGCTCGCCACGCCCGGCAGTAGCGTGAAGGAGCAGATTGGCGGTATTTATGCTCAGAAGCTGGCGGAACACGGCTTCGTGGCACTGACTTTCGACCCTTCCTACCAAGGCGAAAGCGGCGGTGAACCGCGCGATCTGGAGGACCCCGCCGCCCGGGTCGAGGACATCCGCTGCGCGGTCGATTATCTGATGACGCTGCCCTTCGTGGGCGAGGAACGCGTCGGCCTTCTCGGCATCTGCGCCGGCGGCGGCTATGCGATCAACGCAGCGCTTACCGAGCACCGCTTCCAGGCTGTCGGGACGGTCGTCGCCAGCGATATCGGCCGTGCATTCCGTCAGATGCAGCCCAAAGAAGACCTCCTCAAAAAGCTCGAGGACATTGGCAGGCAACGCACTGCGGAGGCGCGAGGCGGTGAGCTGCGGCGCGATCCATGGATTCCGGACAGCCAGAAGGAGGCCGAAGCAGCAGGAATCGAGGACCCGGAGTTGTTCGAAGCCATCAAGTTCTACCGCGAGTCGCGCCATCGCCACCCGAACTCCACCAACCGGCTACTCTTCTCGAGCTACGCGCAACTGCTCAGCTTCGACGCCTTCAACCTCGTCCCCGAATTGCTGATTCAGCCGCTACAGGTCATCGTCGGCGGGCGTCGCGGCAACACTGGCCAGTATGAGACTGGAGAGAGGCTGTTCGAATTGTCCCCTGCCGCCGAGAAAGACTTCTTGGTGGTGGAAGGTGCCGGCCACTATGACATGTATTACAAGCCCGAGTACGTGAACCCGGCGATCGACCATTTAGTGCCGTTCTACTCGAAACACCTTCGCGCCTGAAGCGAGGAGCTAGATATGTCTGACACCGCAACGGCTTCTAACACCACGAAGCCTATGCAGAACTCGGCCAGGCAGTTGTTAGCATCCCCTATTGGGCTGTCCGAAGCTATTGGACACTTTTGGCCCACCTGCCAACCTCCCACATCAGCATGGAAGAGACTTCCCGTGCGCTTGTCGAGCCAATCGGCAAACGCATAGCGAATGCGCCGACACCGTAGAAAGACCGGCGATGGGAAGGCTGGCTCAGCCGCGAACGTCGCTCAGCGGGCCGCTGCGGCGATCATCGCCAGCGCTTGGCGATGCAGCTCGGTCGAGGCTGCGGCGATCACTTGGCCGCATGAGTCGAGGCCGAGCGGCCGTCCTCGCCAGTCGCTGATCACGCCACCGGCGCCCTCGACTATCGTGACCAGGGCCAGATAGTCGTATGGCTCGAGCCCGGTTTCGATGATCAGGTCGATGTGGCCCGAGGCGAGCAATCCGTAGCCATAGCAGTCGCCGCCGAAGCGTACCAGCGCGGCCTGCTCCATCACCTGGTCGAGGCCTTTGCGCTCATCGGCGGCGAAGTAGAACGGTGAAGTGGTATAGAACCGTGCCTCGGTAAGCGTCTCGCATCCGCTGACACGACAAGGCTCCCCGTTCAGTCGGGTCGGCTCCCCCACCTGAGCGCTCCACCTCTCGCCGACCGCAGGCGCATCGATCACTCCCAAAAGCGGGCGGCCGTCGCGCAGCAAGGCGATCAGCGTTCCCCAAAGCGGCCAGCCGCTGATGAAGCTGCGGGTGCCGTCGATCGGATCGATCACCCAAACGTACTCGGCATCGAGCCTTTCACGCCCATGTTCCTCGCCGAGGATGCCGTGGTCGGGATAGCGCCGCGCGATCATCGCTCGCAGCTCGGCTTCGGTCTCGCGATCAGCGATGGTGACCGGGCTCTCGTCGCGCTTGGTATCGACCTCGAACGACTGCCGGAAGCGCCCCAGGGTCAGGGGTGACGCGGCATCGGCGAGGGCCTGGGCGAAACGCATCGAAGCGTCGTGATCGGAGCTGGACGTGTCGGCGGGGCTGGGCATGGTCGGGCGATCTCGATGAAGTGACCTTCGGCACCGACGAGGCGATGGACGAGGAGTCGATGGCGGTAAAAAAACGTTGCGTCCTATCCGTTGGTGTGATTTCAATAGACATATCCATAAAAAAGCACATATTCCACAAAACAACAACAACGCCAAGACCCCCTTCGCCAGGATCGACACGCAGGCGCAGACCGCAAAATTTCGCCTCATCGCCCGATCGCAGCAGCACCAGCAGCACCGTGGTCAATAACAAAAAGCCCCAAGGGTGACACCCCGATGCCGACATGCGCTTTCACGCCGCTCCTGCACGACGCCGCGCCACCGATAGGCCCTGACCCCATCGGTACCAGCGCCAAAGCCCCGAGGCCGGAGCTCAGCCGCTAGCCCACCGCCAGCCACATAGTGCCGTAAGCCGTCTCAAGAGCCGTCCCTAGACCAATAACACCGATAAAAACATTAGGAGGGTTTCATGATCAGTCGCCGGAATTTCCTCAGTGCCTCAGCGCTGGCCTGCG
Organism: Halotalea alkalilenta; assembly: GCF_001648175.1. Classification (NCBI taxonomy): domain Bacteria; kingdom Pseudomonadati; phylum Pseudomonadota; class Gammaproteobacteria; order Oceanospirillales; family Halomonadaceae; genus Halotalea; species Halotalea alkalilenta. The sequence goes on from NZ_CP015243.1 coordinate 4,299,957, forward strand.
GTACCTTGGCCATCGCCAGGATCGATCCCGATTTCTTCTTCACCTCGGCCCGTGCACAGAGCGATCGTCCGATCACCTTTCTCTCGGCCGAGAACATCACCGGCAACTGGGATCCGACCGCTCACACCACGCTGTCCCAGACCACGATCCAGGGGTTCGTCATGGGCTATCTGGCCCGCGCACCGATGCGCCCCGAGGACCCAGGTGAGATGGTGATGGAGCTGGCGACCTCGATCGAGCAGCTCGATCCACACCGGCTCGAGATCCGGCTGCGCGAGGGCATCACCTTCCACGACGGCAAGCCGTTTGGCGCCGAGGACGTGAAGGCGACCTTCGAATACGGCTCGCAGCCCGACCGACCGGCGCAGTGGTATCCAGGCTCGAACGAGACGTTCGAGGTGACCACGCCGGACGACTACACGGTGATCGTCGATACCTCCAAGGGCGGCTATGGCGCCCACCTGTTCATCTTCCTCGCGGCCTACTTGCCGATCATGTCGGCCACCGACATCGCCGGAGGGCCGCGCGGCCCGCTCAGCCAGCGGCTGAACGGCACCGGCCCGTTCCGGTTCGTCGAGCAGCGAGGCAACAGCACGGTGATGGAGGCGTTCCCTGACTACTACAAAGGGCATCCGACCGTGCAGGGCGTGACGTTCTCCTTCGTCGGCGACGCGACCACGCGCATGCTGTCGTTGATGAACGGTCAGGCCGACATCATCGAACGCCTGGAACCGGAGCAGTTCGCGACCCTGGAAGGCCGGGACGACATCAAGCTGTCGCGGCTGGTCTCGGTGGAGAACAAGTACCTCTGGTTTCGCTGCTCGAAGCCGCCCTTCGACGATTGGCGCGTGCGCCGCGCGGCCTGCCACGCGATCGACCGCACGGTGATCGACGAGATACTGGGTATCGCGGGCGAGCCGTCGTCGAATTTCATTTCGCCGATCAAGTTCGGCTACTCGGACCTGGCCAACTACCCCGAATACGATCCAGAGGAGTGCCAGCGCCTGCTGGCCGAGGCGGGCTATCCAAACGGCGAGGGCCTTCCCGAGCTGGAGTACATCACCTCGACCGGTTTCTATCCCAAGACCCGTGACTACGGCGAGATCATCACCATGCTGCTGCGCGAGCAGGGCTTTCCGGTGACGCTGAACGTGATGGAGGTCGCCGCCTGGAACGAGCGCCTGTACGACCGCCCCGGTGGAGGCCCAGGCCATATGATCGACTGCGGCTGGTCGACCGGCTCGCCCGAGCCCGACCTGGTGCTGCGTACCCATTTCCACTCCTCCTCGAAGCGCATCTGCGGCATCGAGGACGCCGAGATCGATGCGGCCCTGGACCGCGAACGCAACGCCGCGACCCTCGAGGAGCGGCGCGAGCTGCTGCAGACCGACCTGCTGCCGATGCTGGCGGACAAGGCACCAGCGCTTTCGCTGTTCACGTCGGTGATGATCCACGGCATGCGCGCGGAGATGGACGGCCTGTTCATCTACCCCGACGGCCTGACCGACGCATCGAAGGCGGTCTTCTCCACCTGACCTGCAAGCGCGGCGCGCACCGCTGCGCGCCGCCCCGCTCACTGGCTGGAGGATGGAGCCATGTTCATCATGGTCTTTCTAGCGAAGAGGCTGGCACAGGGCACCTTGATCGTTCTGCTGGTGGCCTTCGTCATTTTCACCCTGCTGCGTGTGGTACCGGGGGACCCGGTGCGGCTGATGGCCGGCGGCATGGCGCCCGAGACGCTGATCGAGCAGATCGCAACCGAAATGGGACTGCGCGATCCGATCCCGGTGCAGTTCGGCCGCTACATCGCAAGCGTCGCCCAGGGCGACCTGGGCCAATCCTTCATGCGGCCGGCCAGCGGCGCGGCGGTGGGCGGCGCCAGCTTCGACGATATGACCCGCTCCGAGCGGGCCCGGGTGCTGGACCTGATCGCCGAGGCGGCGCCGAAGACCCTCCAGCTGGCGCTGCTGGCCATGGTCTTCGCATTGATCGTCGCGGTGCCGGTCGGCGTAGCGGGCGGGCTTCACCCTGGGCGCTGGCCGGACAGGATGGCGCTCTATCTGGGGTCGGTGTTCGTCAGCCTGCCGAACTTCTGGCTGGGCATCGTACTGGCGCTGCTGCTGTCGGTGAAACTGGGCTGGCTGCCGGCAATCGGCTATCGCGGCTTTGCCTACACCGTACTGCCGGCGATCGTGCTGGCGGTCGAGATGGCCCCGTTCATCATTCGTACGCTGACGGTGTCAGTCGCCCAGATCATGCGCCAGAGCTTCATCGACATCGCCAGGATTCGCGGCCTGTCGCGCGTCCAGATCATCGTCCGCCACGCGCTGAAAAACGCCTCGGTGCCGCTTTTGAACCTGCTGGGGGTGCAGTTCTCGATGCTGCTCGGCGGCGTGCTGGTCGTCGAGTTCATCTTCGACTACCCAGGTCTCGGCCTACTGACCATCAACGCGGTCCTGCAGCGGGATTTCCCGCTGATCCAGGGTATCGCCATCGTCACTAGCGCCGCCTTCGTGCTGATCAACATCGCGGTCGATCTCGCGACGACCGCCATCGACCCGAGGCTGGAATACTGATGTCCGAGATCGAGATCCCCCAGCCCCCCGCGACCCCGGTCCGCACCCTCACCTCGCGTATCTGGCACTTGGCCTGGGCCTCGGTCGAGTTCCGGATCGGGTTTTGCGTCTTCACCCTGCTGCTCCTGGCGGCACTGCTTTACCCCGAGCTGAGAGGCATCGACCCGACCGCGATGAACGTCCGGGCACGCTTTACCCCACCGGTACTGCTCGCCGAAGGCTTCAGCTGGACACACCCCCTGGGCACCGACCAGCTGGGGCGGGACATGCTGTCACGCTCCTTGGTGGGGCTGCGCTACTCGCTGCTGATCGGGGTGACGACCGTGGTGCTGATGCTGGTGATCGGCTGCGCGGTAGGGATGGTCGCCGGCTACTACGGCGGCAAGATCGACATGCTGCTGATGCGGCTGACGGATGCTCAGCTATCGATCCCGATGATCATTCTCGCCATTACCATCCTCGGCGTCGCACGCCCCACCATCCCGGCGATCATCCTGGTGCTGGGACTCTCCGGCTGGCCGGTCTATGCCCGCGTGATGCGCTCGACCGTGATGGCCGAGCGCAGCAAGGAGTACGTGCGCGGCGCACGAGTGCTGGGCGCCTCGGACGCGCGCATCATGCTGTCGCTGCTGCTGCCCTTGGTGCTGCCACCGATCGCCTTCGTCGCCGTGCTCGACATCGCACGGATGATGATCTTCGAGAGCGTGCTGGGATTCCTTGGACTCGGGGTTCAGCCGCCCACGCCTACCTTCGGCAACATCATCGCCGAAGGTCGCCAGTACCTGTTGAACGCATGGTGGATCGCTACGATGCCCGGTGTCTTCCTGTTCCTGACGCTGGGCAGCATCAACCTGATGGGCGCCGCGCTGGAGCGCGCCCGCAACAGCGTCTACGGAGGCCAGCGATGACTGGGGATTCGCTGCTCAGCGTGCAGAATCTTTGCGTCGATCTGAACACCTCGGCGGGCAGAACGGCGATCCTGCGCGACATCTCGTTTGAGATCGCCACGCGCCAGATCGTCGGGGTGATCGGCGAAAGCGGCTCGGGCAAGACCGTGCTTGCGCGGACGCTGGCCAGCTGGCTGTCGCCACCGCTTGGAGTATCGGCGGGGCGAATCCTGTTCCAGGGCCGCGACCTGGTTGCCGACCCCGGCTTGGCGAAACGCCTGTCCGGGCGCGAAATCGCCTATGTCGGCGGCAATCCCGCCGGCGCGCTTGACCCAACGATGACGGTCGGCGCACAGATCGTCGAGAAGCTGCGCGCGGTGCGCCCCGGCATCTCGGTGACCGATGCGCGCAAGCGCGCGATCGAGCTGCTCTCGGCGGTGCGTATCCCGGCGGCGCGCCAGCGGTTCCACGAGTATCCGTTCCAGTACAGCGGCGGGATGATGCAGCGGGCGATGATCGTCGATGCGCTGATCTCGGACCCCGCGCTGCTGATCGCCGACAACATCACCCAGCCGCTGGATGTGACCATTGCCGCGCAGATACTCAAGCTGCTGCGGGAGCTGGCGAATGAATTCGACACCGGCGTGCTGTTCGTCTGCTCGTCGCTGCCGGTCGCCTGCGACGCCTCGGACAGGGTCATGGTCCTGCATGAAGGCCAGGTGGTCGAACAGCAACCGCCCACCGCGCTGATCCACCAGCCGCGACATGCTTATACCCAGGGTCTGATCGCAGAACTGCCCCGACTGTGGGACGAGACCACGACGCCCCCCATGCATGGCGACACCCGCCAGCCGATCATGTCGGTGCGCGGCGTCAGTCGCAGCTATTCGGTGCGAAAGCCGGGCGGCCTGGGAAAAGTACAGGTCCAGGCCGTGCGCCAAGTGGATTTCGACGTCTACGCTGGAGACAACTTCGGCGTCGTCGGCGAGAGCGGCTGCGGAAAGTCCTCGCTGATGCGCCTGCTGACCGGGCTCGAGCAGCCCGACAGCGGTGAAGTGCTGTTCGAAGGAACCAACGTCTCGACCAGCTCGTCGGCCGAACTGCGCCGGCTGCGGCGCAGGTTCCAGCTGGTGCTGCAGGATCCCTATGGCTCGCTGCCTCCGCAGTCGACCATCGGCGCGATTCTGGAGGAACCGCTGAAGATCCATCGGATCGGTACCGCACGCGAGCGCCGCGCACGCGCTGCCGAGGTGATGAACGAAGTCGGCCTGTCCCCAAGCCTGTACCATGAACTGCCGACGGGGCTGAGCGCCGGACAGCGCCAGCGCGTGAACGTCGCGCGCGCGATGATCCTGGAGCCGCGCCTGCTGATCATGGACGAGACCCTGTCGGCGCTGGATCAGACCGAGCAGGGCAAGATGCTCAACCTGTTCGAGCGGCTGCAGGCGCAGCATGGATTCACCTACATCTTCATCTCGCACGACCTGGCGATGGTCCGCCGGGTGTGTTCGCGGATCGCGGTCATGTACCTCGGCGAGACCGTGGAAGTGGCCCCGAACCGCAAGTTGTTCTTCGATCCCGCCCACCCCTATTCCCGCGCGCTGCTGTCGGCCGCCCCGACGCTTGAGCAGCGTCGCTACCGCCCTGAAGAGTGCCTGCTGGAGGGCGAGCCGCCCAGTCCGATCGAGCTGCCGCCCGGCTGCTCCTTCGCCAACCGTTGTCCGCACGCGTTCGATCGCTGCCGGCTGGAGAGCCCGCGGCTGAGCAGTTCCGGGGACGGCGCACTGTCCGCCTGTTTCCTTCACCAGCCATCTTCCCAGCGAGCGATGACAGCCGAGCTGCTTCGCTAGCCAGGCCAGTAGCCCTAAGGAGAGCATCCATGCCCGACACTCAGCGCATCCCTCGCATCGACAGCAAGTCGCTCGACGAGCTGATGGCCACGGTCTCGACATTCGGCTCGACCGGTGACGGCGGGGTCGACCGTCCCGCGCTGACCGATGCCCATGCACAGGCACGTGACTGGTTCGCCGCGCAGATGCGCAGCCGAGGCTATGAGGTGCGGGTCGATGCGATCGGTAACCTGTTCGGTGTGCTCGAGCTGGCCGGCCCCGATGCGCCAATGATCATGGTCGGCTCCCATCTCGACAGCCAGCCCAAGGGGGGGCGTTTCGACGGAGCCTATGGCGTGATGGCGGCACTGGCGGGCATCGAGGCCGTCCGCGAAGCCGCCCGCGCGCGGGGCATCACGCCGGGCTGCAACTTCGCCATCGCGGACTGGATGAACGAGGAAGGCGCGCGCTTTCAGCCCAGCCTGCTGGGCAGCAGCGTTTTCGCCGGCGAGCTGACGCTCGACTTCGCCCTCGATCGGCGCGACGGCGACGGCCACCGCGTCGGCGACGAGCTCCAGCGTACCGGCTATGCCGGCTCCGCTTCCGCGCCGGTCCCCAATGCCTATCTCGAAGTCCATGTCGAGTGCGGCCCCCATCTGGAGCGCGAGCACAAGGTCATCGCGCCCTTCGTGCGCTACTGGGGAGCACTGAAGGTCCGTATCGAAGTCACCGGCGAACAGGCGCACACCGGCCCCACCGCGATGGCACAGCGCAAGGATGCCGTACTGGGGGCCGCCTACCTGATCAGCGCGATCCGCGAGTTGGTGGACCAGGCGCCCGACACCCTGCATACATCGGTGGCGCGCCTTGAAATCTCGCCGAACTCGCCGAACATCGTCCCCGGGCAGGCGATTCTGTTCGCCGAGCTGCGCGCCCCTGAGATGGCGACGCTTACGTGGGCTGAGAAGGCGCTCGAATCCGCCCTGCCCGGCTGCATGAAGCGCGCCGGCGTAGCGGGGCGGATCGTCTCCATCGACCGCCGGCCGGCCGGGCGCTTCGACGCGCGCCTGGTGGAGATGACCGAGGCCGCCGCGGACGCCCTGACGCTGCCGCGCATGCAGTTGGACACCATCGGTGGACATGACGCCATCCCGGTGCTGCGCCGCTGTCCGGCGATCGTCATCGCTGTACCCAGCAAGGACGGTATCTGCCACAACCCGCAGGAATACACTTGCGCGGAGGATCTCGCCGCAGGGGGGGACGTGCTGGTTCACATGCTGTGGCGGCTGTTCCGCGCCGACGGCGACCTGGACCGAGCCAGGGAGGACGCGTAATGGCGGACCATGCCAGCGAGGTGGATCCGAACCTGGTGCTCGAGGCAGCGGGACTGGCCGGGGCAGTGGTCCAACCAGGCCCGGAGTCGGTGGCCTCGCCGACCTGCCGAGCCGTCGACAGCCTCACCTATCACCTCGAGCACCCCTCCACCCACCAGCCGCTGTTCCTGAAGATCATGCATGCGGAAATGCGCAGCTTCTACGATCTCGACGCGGCGATCGCCGGAGCACGCTTGGCCTCCGAGCTGGGGATCGGTCCACGGGTGGTCTGGGCCGATGCAGCGCTCGGCGCGGTGCTGTTCGAACGGTTGGAGGCGGGCTGGCATACCGCGACGCTCGATCGCCTGCAAACACCCGAGATCCTGAACCAGACCCTCGCTAGGCTTGCCTGCCTGCATGCGGCCCCGCCAATGGCGGCGCGCTTCGACCCATTCGCCCGGATCGACGAGCTCAGTGAACGCGCAGGCGCATTGAACCTGCCGATGCCGGACGACTTCTGGTGGATTCTCAGGATGGTCGAGGCGATCGAGCAAGCCACCAGCGCAAGCCCACTGGCCCCCTGCCGCAACGAGGGCAATGCATCCAACCTGATGATCTCGGATGGTGGCGACGTGATGTTGCTGGACTTCGACAGAGCAGGGATGAACGACCCGCTCTATGACGTCGGTGTGGTGCTGAACGAGGCGCACTACTTCGAATCCGAGATGCGCATGGCCTTCGGCATCTACCTGGGGCGAGAGGATTCTAAAGCCTTCAACCGCGCGCGACTGTACGCCATCGTCGATGACGTGATGTGCGCGCTGTGGGGATTGGTGGCGGCTCGGACGACTGCGCGAGAGCAGATCGAGTTCATGAAGTACGGCGAATGGCGCCTAATGCGCGCGCGACTGGCGCTGAACCATCCGCAGTTCGAGGAAAAGTTGCGCGGGCTTTGAGCGACGGGGGATAACGATGATGATCAGGAAGCTCGGAGAGGCGATGACGGTCGCCGAACGTGAGATAGAAGCGGCGATCCGCAAGGCGCCACTGTTTCGCCGCTGCGGAGATATCACCTATCGACCAGTGTCGGGTGGGATAAGCAATTCGAACTGGCGTGTGACCTGCAGCGATGGAACGGGGGACTACTTCGTCAAGCTGCCCGGCAAGGGAACCGAAATGTTCATCGATCGGGTCGCCGCGCTGGATGCATCGCGCAAGGCCGCCGCGGCGGGCATCGGCCCGGCCGTGCATGACGATCTGGCCGCGGAGGGGATCGAGATCAACGATTTCATGCCCACCCACCGTGCCAGCACCCACAGTGTCTTCGCCGACAGCGATGCCCGGTTGGCCGCGATCGATGCCTATCGAAGATTTCACGCCCTGCCGTCGCTGGTGCTGACCAAGACCGTTTTCGACATGATCGATGAGCACGAGGAGCAGGTCAGGACACTGGGCGCGCCTCAGCCGCCCGACGCCGAATGGATCGCGCTGAACTATCGATTGGCGCGCAGCGCGCTGGAAGCCTCGGGACTGGACCTGGTGCCCTGCTTCAACGATCCGATGCCGGGTAATTTCATGGTTGGAACGGATGGTTCGATCATGCTGATCGACTACGAGTATGCGTCGATGAACGACCGCTGCTACGATCTCGGGATCTGGTTCGGCGAGATGTTCTTTCCTCCCGAGGTCGAGCGCGCCCTGATCGAGGCCTATTTCGGCCATGTCACCGACCAGCTCGTTGCGCGCGTCACGATCCACAAGGCGCTGGCCGACATCAAGTGGGCGGCCTGGTCGATGGTGCAGATGATGGTCTCGCAGCTCGAGTTCGATTACTTCAAGTACGGCGCATGGAAGCTGATGCGCTTTCGCGCCATCGTTGGCGACCCCGCCTGGAAGACCCATCTATCCAAGGTATGAGTTGCGGATACCAAATCATGGATCCCCCGCGGCACGACATTGCGCCCCAGCCGGGGCACGGATATTCCGCGTTGGCGATGAGTAAAGGGATTTGACCGGATGTGGCATCAGGAACGCTATCAACGCATCTGCACGCTGCTCGACACTTTTCAACGCCTCTCCACCGAACGATTGGCGTCGGAACTGGGCGTATCACGCGAAACCGTCAGGCGGGATCTGCTCTATCTCGAACGCCGCGGTGAACTCAGGCGCATCCACGGCGGCGCGATGACGACCAGGCCCCAAGAGCCGCCGATCGATGTGCGTGCAAAAACCCGGATCGAAGAAAAACGCACGATCGCAAAACTCACCCGCAATGAGATATCAAGCGGACAGACCCTGTTCATCGACGCAGGCACCACGACGACCCTCTTGGCCGAGGAGCTCAGTACGCTGGAGGGGCTGGTCGTGGTGACCAACTCGATTGCCGTGGCGCTGAAGCTCTCACCCGCCCCACGAGAGGCACACACCATTTCCAGCAACCGGGTGATTCTGCTCGGCGGAGACGTCAACTCCGCCCTGCAGGCAACCTTCGGTGCCAAGACCATCGGTGAGATCCACCGCTATCGTGCCGATCTGGCGCTGCTTTCACCGGTCGGCATCGATGCCGCGCACGGCGCCACCAGCTACGATCACGACGAGGCGGAGATCGCCGCCGCCATGGCCGCGTGCGCCTCGCGTATCGCACTGCTTGCCGATCACAGCAAGATCGGGCGAGCCAGCCGACTGTCCTACTGCAGAGCCTCGCGGATCGATCTGCTGGTCAGTGATCGCCCCATCGACGACCCGGCGCTGCTCGACGCCCTCGCCGAGCGAGGGCGGATACTCCACCCTGGCAGCTAGCCCTTTGCAGGCTCGCGCCCGTTCGTTGCGGGGCAAGCGAGGCACGATCGAGGGCCACGCCCTGGCGGTGCGGCTCGATCTCAGTGGAACACTACGGTGCGATCGTCGTTCAGCAGGACCCGGTGCTCGAGGTGCAATCGCACCGCTCGGGCCAGCACCTGGCACTCTGTATCGCGGCCGATCGCGGCCATGTCTTCGGCGGTCATCGAATGATCGACGCGCTGCACGTCCTGCTCGATGATCGGCCCTTCGTCGAGGGCGGCGGTGACGTAGTGCGCGGTAGCCCCGATCAGCTTCACCCCACGCTTGTGCGCCTGATGATAGGGACGCGCGCCCTTGAAGCTGGGCAGGAAGGAGTGATGGATGTTGATCACCCGTCCGGAAAGCGCTTTCGATAGATCATCGGAGAGGATCTGCATGTAGCGGGCGAGGATCACCAGGTCGACACGCTGCTCGCGTATCAGCTCCAGCAGTTTCGCCTCCTGCTCCGCCTTGCTGGCGGCGGTCACGGGCAGATGATGAAAGGGCACACCCTCGTGCTCGGCACGACGCCTGAAGGTGTCGTGGTTGGAGAGGATCGAGGTCAGCTCCATCGGCAACTGCCCGGTGCCATGGCGATAGAGCAGGTCGTTGAGACAATGACCTTGCTGGGAGACCATGATCATCACCCGCGGCTTGACCGCGGCGTCATGCACCTCCCATCTCATCGAGTACTCGGCACCGACCGGCGAGAAGCCCTTGCGGAATGCCTCGAGCGAACCGCTCTCTTCGACCTCGCAGCATACCCGCATGAAAAAGCGCCCATTCTCGCGGTCGACGTACTGTCCGCTTTCGACGATGTTGCCGCCTTGCGCTGCGATCGCGCTGCCGACGGCGGCAACGATACCCATGCGGTCCGCGCAGGAGAGAGTGAGAACGAGGGTTTTCATCGGCGGGAATATCTCCGGAATTCGATTCGTGGCTATTCGAACAGACTGGCCACGGCAAAGACGAAAAACAAAACGATCACCACCATCGCGACCCCAACGATCAACAGACGCACATCCTTGAACGGAGAAACGCGACTTGGCCTGCGTTCCTTCGCAGAAGCGGGACCAGTGGCATCGTCATGCGCTCTTTCGGCAGAGTTCGAGTCTTTCATCACCGGGCAATCCACGCTGTGCAGGAAGGGCTGGATGGTTGAGGGCTGGCTGGCAGTCCTCGATGGGTCGAGCAGTATATGCCCGATCAGCGAGCTCGGTAAGGGGCTGCCAGTGGAGACGGGGAAAACCTCAATCGCGCGGCGGATGTCGCTCGAAACATCCCGTCGAACTTTTCTGCGCCGCTCTGCGCTGCGAACTTCTCTTTGGTCGCAAGGTACTTCCAGCATCGGATAGCGTCGCTACACTGGAGGCGTACTCGAGCTCGGCGAGGGTGCCAGCCAGCCCCTACCCAAGGCTCGGGCCGCGATCCAGGCGAAACTCCAGCCTACGTTCGATACGGAGGCCTTTGATATGTTCGATTCGATGCTCAGTGCTCTCGTGGTGATTTCGCTCACCGGTGTCAGCGCCTGGATCTGGTCGATGCTGGTCAATGCACGCCCCCGCGACCCTCTCTACTTGCGCCCCCACAGCATCCGCCGCGGGGTATTGTTCTTGCGCAGAAAGCGTAAGGATTCCAGCCAGCCCGGCCTAGCCGTCCAACGGCGTCAACCTGATCTCACCCATGAGCGAGCGCAGGACGTCGGCCGCGATAGCGGCTCCTAGATCACGTCTTCAGCGCACGCCAGAGTGGATAGAGTCCGCGCGCAGACCGCGTCCGAGTCCGATGTGGCCAGCGCAATCGCGTTCAGATTTCCCTACCCGACCAAGCCGGACCTCGACGAGCGTCTGATACAGTGGTGATGCGGCCGGATACGTCGATCATCCGCAGAGAGCCTGACTGCGCAGCGGAGCCGCTACCGGCCTCTTCATTCGGATCGGTCATGGCTGCGCATCGGCCTGACGAATCTCGTTGCCAAAGCAGGTCTTCCGGCTTGCGCCTGCCGAGGCCCAACAAACGTTTGGAGTGGAACGTGGATACTGAAGAATTCCGCAGGCACGGCCATGCCGTGATCGACTGGCTGGCCGATTATCACGCGCAAATAAGGAGTCTGCCTGTCCAGGCCGCTTCGGAACCGGGCAGCGTAAAGGCACTCCTGCCGGACTCGCCGCCACTGCAGGGCGAGTCATTCGAAGCGATCCTCGGTGACATGGACAAGGTCGTGCTGCCCCACCTCTCCCACTGGCAGCATCCACGATTCTTTGGATTCTTCCCGTCGAACTCCCTGCGTGCGGGCATTCTCGGAGACCTGATGAGCAGCGGCCTCGGCGTCCTCGGCCTGTCCTGGCAGTCCTCGCCCGCGGTTACGGAAGTCGAAGAGGTCGTCGTCGACTGGTTCCGCCAGATGGTGGGCCTTTCGCCGCAGTGGTTCGGCGTAATCAACGATACCGCCTCGTCGAGCACACTGGTGGCGCTACTGACCGCGCGCGAGCGCTCGACGGACTACTCCTTGGCACGGGCGGGCCTGCAGGACGGCGGCCAGCGCCTGGTCGTCTACACCTCGGTGAGCGCGCACTCCTCTGTGATGAAGGCGGCTCTGCTCTGCGGTTTCGGCCGTGAAAACGTCCGCCTGATCGATGTCGACGAGGCCTTTGCGATGCGCGCCGACGCGCTCGAGCAGGCCATCGCAGCCGACCTGGCCGCTGGCCTCAAACCGTGCGCCATCGTTGCCGCCGTGGGGGGCACGGCGACGACCTCCGTCGATCCGGTCGACGAGATCGCCGCGATTGCGCAAAAGCACGGCATCTGGCTGCACGTGGATGCGGCGATGGCCGGCAGTGCGATGATCCTCCCGGAATACCGATGGATGTGGAACGGCATCGAGGGCGCCGACAGCGTCGTGATCAATGCCCACAAATGGCTGGGTGTACCCTTCGACTGCTCTCTTTTCTTCGTCCGAGACGAGCCGCATCTGCTGCGGGTCATGTCGACCAATCCGACATATCTCCAGTCGGAAACCGACGGCGTGGTTCGTAACCTCCGCGACACAGGCATCCCTCTCGGCCGGCGTTTCCGGGCCTTGAAGCTGTGGTTCGTCATTCGTGAACAGGGTGTCGACGGCTTGCAGGCGCGCCTGCGACGCGATTTGAAACTGGCAGCGGAGCTGTCCGAGGAAGTTTCGCGCACACCGCATTGGCATGTCGTGGCGCCGGTGGTGCTCCAGACCGTCTGCGTCCGGTTCGAACCGCCGGGCATCCCAGGGGAGGCGCTCGATGAATTCACCCGGGCGTGGGCGAGCGCGGTCAACAAATCCGGCGAGGCCTTCGTCACACCCGCGACCGCAGGTGGAAAGTGGATGGTCAGGGTATCCATCGGCGCACCGGAAACGACCGATGAAGACGTGAAGTCGCTGTGGTCGCTGATGCAGTCGGTATCCGCGGACGTCGCCTCGACATTCCAAACCAACCAAGCCGGCGCCTGAGTTTCAAGGCGCTGGCGCAGCCGCCGAGCAGCGATGAAGCGCTGCTCGGCGAGGGCGCGACTTCTCAGCATCGCGTCGAGCCAAAAAGGCTTCGACGCGATCGACGCTGGCGCAAAACACCGTGGCTATCGAATAGACATCAGGCCAATGCAGCAGCGGTGCACAGCCGTAGTTCCGGCGCGCAGGCAACGGCTGCGGCAAGCGGCCCTTGTTCCTGCACTGCGGCGAAAGCAGTCTTGAATGCCTCCATATCTTCACGAGTCCCCACCGACACGCGCACCCAGTTGGGCCAGCTCGGCCAGCTGCGCCCGACATGGACGCCATGGCTCGCCATCGCCGCGGCCACGTCCTTGCCTGGTCGACCGACATCCATCATGAAACAGTTCGTATGAGACACCGTGCACTCGATTCCCCGAGCCTGGAGCCAGCGGATCACATCGTTACGCACCCCTGAGTTATAAGCGCGCCGTTCGGCCACGATCATTTCATCCTCGATGCTCGCCTGCGCCGCTACCGCAGCGGTGACCGAAATGGCATCGGACCCCATTTCCCGCAGCTTGGCCAACGCTTCGCCCTGCCCCACCGCGAATCCGCAGCGAAGCCCCGCCATACCGTAGAGCTTGGCGAAGGTATGCAGCACGATCAGATCAGGGTGCGATGCGACCAGATCGATCACCGACTGCTCTTCGGAGAAGTGGATGTAGGCCTCATCGACCAGCAGGATGGCACCGGCAGGTTTATTGGCCAGCGCGCTCACGATCGCCTCGCGCGGTGTGATGGTGCCAGTCGGGTTGTTAGGGTTGCAGACGTAGATCAGTCCGGCATCGGGGAAGGCGCACATCGCAGTCAGATCGTGCGCGCCATTGGCGAGCAGGGGAACCCGGTGGACGGGGGTACCCATACGCTTGGCAACCTGTTCGCAGGCTTCATAACTCGGGTCTGCGACCACCAGTGAGCGCTCAGCCGAAGTGAATACCCGAGGTGCGAGTTCCAGCGCCCATCCAGAGCCGGGGTAGAGGATCACCTGCTCAGCATCGACGCCGAGGTGTGCGGCCAGCGAGTCGTGGAAGTGCTGGATCAAGTCGAAGCGGTAGAAACCGGTGTGCCCAATGATCTCGACCAGAGCCTCGCGGGCGGACTCGCAAGGACCGAGCGGATACTCGTTGTAGTTGATGAAAGTGCCCTTGCGGGCAAAGCGCGCACCTGGAGCCGGGGCGAGTATCGAGGATGTTGGCTGTGCGCTGGCGCAGCCACCGAGCAGCGGCAGAGCGCTGCCGGCGACGGCGAGGGCGGAAGCTCCCAAAGAAGAACGAAGGAAATGGCGGCGGGAACCAGTGTCAGTCATGAAGACATCCTTGGCGTGTTATTGTTGAGAATCAAAAGGCTTCTCTTTGTAGCACGCCAAGAACCTAGACCAAAGTCGTACCTCGCTCAGTGCAGCTCCTCGGGGGCCACCTCGATCCAGTTGAGATCGGCACTCGGCTGCGCTCCTGCCGCGCGCTGCTGCTCGGCGGAGCGGCTGCGCCATTCACGCATCCGTTCGGTATGGCTGGCGCTGCGCGTGACCCAGACCCTCACACCGCCCTGCTCGATGTCGGTGCCGTTGAGCAGCATGTAGCCGTCCGAACCGGAGGTGTCCCCGGCGACCAGCACCGGCTTGTTCCATTGATCGATCCAGCCATAGATGGTGCCGAGCTTACCTTCGAACCAGGTCATCGGATTGACCAGATAGCTGGTCAGCACCATCCGCTGGCTCGCCGCCTGGTCGTACACGCCGTCTCTGATCGCGAACCGCGAGGTGGTCAGCTCACCGCTCTCGGGGTCCTTGAGCAGCGTATTGACGCCGATCACGTGCTCGGGCGGCACGTTGTAGCCATAGCGAGGATCGGAGGCCACCATCCGCACTATCTCTTCGTTGGCGGCGGTGACGACGTAGACCTCGATGCCGTTCTCCTGCAGGCGATTGTAGAGCTCCTGCATGCCGGCGAAGAGTCGCGGCGGCTCGACCTGGTATTCGACGTAGTCGTCGCCATCGTAGTAGTGGGTCGGCACCGGCTTGCCCTCGGCCAGCATCTCATCGACGTTGCGCTTGAGCTCCTCGAGGCTCAGTCCCGCGAACGACTGGGCGATCCACGGGTAGCAGACCAGATCATCGATCTCGCACAGCCGGTAGTAGTAGCTGAACAGGCTCTCGGGCTGCCCCTCTGCGTCCTTGAACGGAATCAGCTTGAGCGCCGGATCGAGGTTTTCGCGGGTCAGTACGCCTTTGTTCTCGAGATAAGGCAGCAGCGACTCGGTGATATCGAACTGGTAGCTGGTGTTGTCCATATCGAACACCGCGTAGGCATGCTCGCGACCGCGGTTCTGTTCGATCATCGCATCGATCCTGGCGGCCGCTTCGGGCGGCCAGTGCTCGAGCTTGGTCTCGGCGAAGGCGAGATGCGTGGCAGTGACGCACAGCGCGCCGAACATCAAAGACGAGATAGTGCGTGTCATGACGATCCTCTCGGCATAGTTATCGTTGGATTTGGTTATGGTTGGATTTGCCAGCGCCAACGCGGCGTCGGCGCCAAAACCCTAACATCGCCGTAAATTTTATTGAATGGGCAATCAAAAAAGAGGCGGCGCAGCGGCTCAAAGCAACCGTTCCAACCTCAATACCCTCGCGACCCAGGCCTGGAAACGCCGCCACGGATTGCCTCGCTCGCTGTGATATCGACGCAGCCGGCCACTGCCATCATCGGATATCCAGGTCAGCCGCCCCTGGTCGATGTGTACCGCATAGCTGTGCTCGGGCAGCGCACCGAACGCGTTGATTCCACGCAGCTCGCGATTGAGCTCGACGCTCTCTATCACGACTCCGAGCTCGCAGTTCCACCACACCGATCGAGGGTCGAGATTGAACGAGGCGATCATCAGCCGGTCATGATCGAACGCGAAGGTCTTGGCATGCAGCGAATTGGAACGCGGCCGGGAGAGCTTGAGCCTGGTCCGCGCGCGCAGCCGGGCACGCATCCGTGACCTGGTCAGCGGCTGGTAGCGAATTTCATAGAGTTTCGCCCCCGCCGCCAGCAGCGGCTTGCGCCAGGGTGCGTAACCGCCGTGCACCAGCGGCACGTCGGTGGCTTCCAATGCGTTAGTGATCGCCACCACCTTCACCCCGCGCGCGAGCAGGGCGAACAGGTCGATGCCGTCGAGATCATGGGGAATCAGGTAGCCAGAGACCACCTCCAGGCTATGCTCGACCCGATCGAGCTCTTCGACCACCTTGCCGCTCATCCGCAATTCGCGAGGCGGCAGGCCGCGCATCGCGGCCACCTCTGGGTCGTCCCACAGTACTCGCGCAGCGGCCCAC
Source organism: Halotalea alkalilenta (assembly GCF_001648175.1). Lineage (NCBI taxonomy): Bacteria > Pseudomonadati > Pseudomonadota > Gammaproteobacteria > Oceanospirillales > Halomonadaceae > Halotalea > Halotalea alkalilenta. The sequence goes on from NZ_CP015243.1 coordinate 4,316,218, forward strand.
TCGAGCCGCCCGGCGAGTTCGTCGCGGTCATCCCGGCGCAGTTCATCGAGCGCTTCGTCGTACTCCTTGCCTGTCCGCGAAGGCTCGGCGCAAATCCTCTCCAGCTCGTCATCCAGCGCCCGCCAAGCCTGCCCATCGCGCGCACGCGCGAACTTCCGAAGCGGCACCGCCAGCGAATGGCTCCAGTAGGCATCGAAGCTCTGGCCCAATCGCTCGGGCGTCTCGCCACCGACGGCCAGCGCATCGATATCGATGAACAAGTGGCGGGAATCGGAGCTGAAGTAGTCATCGCCAAGATTGCGACCGCCGAAGATCGCCAGGCTGCGATCGGCCAACCACAGCTTGTTATGCATCCGCCGATGCAGTCGGCGGACATTGAGCACCAGGCTCGCGAGCCGGGTGAGGGTGAAGCGGCGCCCGGAGGGAATGGGATTGAACAGCCGCACTTCGATGTTGGGATGGCTATCGAGCTTGGCGAGGCGGTACTGCTGGTGACCTACGCTCAAATCATCGAGCAGCAGCCGGACTTTGACTCCGCGCTGCGCAGCCTGGATCAGTTGGCGCAGCAGCCGCCGGGTGCTGTGGCCATCCTCGAAGATGTAGGTCTGCACGTCCAGGCTGTGACACGCCCGCTCGGCAAGCAGCGCCCGTCGTGCATGCGCCTCGATACCATGAATCAGCAGCTGGAAGCCGCTGTGACCGCCTCGCCCATCGGCAAGCGACCTTGCCCACTCGGCTTCGCTCTCGCGCTGATCGATCGAACCCATGCTTGCTCCTGGTCGATGCCGGCAACGCCTGGCGACTGAAAATGGCCTTCGCACCGCCGATGACACCAGACAGTACTCAGCGCCCGCAGGATAACCCGCGTATCCCGCCCCGCCCACTAAAGGCGCAGGAGGCCTCGATCAACGCATTCTCGCTAGGCTCTTTGGTGCTGCCGCTTGCACCGCTGCACGCCGCGCTCGCCGTACTGGTACTGCTCGCCCTCGGTGCCGGGCGCGCGGAACGCCCGCGCCTGCTCGGTCGTGCGGCGCTGGCCGTCGCATTCGGGCTGGTCATACGAGCGCTGATACCGGCGCTCGACGACGAACTCGGAGACTGGCTGGCAGTGCTCGCGGCGCTTGCCGTGCTAGTGCCCTCGAGCCTGCACCAGCGCGCCACGCGACGGCACAAGGCCCGGGAGCTTCTCGCCCTGGCGCTCGCGCTGGCGACGTGGCATCTGCTCGAGTACAGCGCCCCGCTGGCACCTCGATTGCCTGACCAGCTGGCGCTGCCAGCGCTCGAACGGCTCGACGGCACTTTGCGCCACGCCTCGCCGCCTCCTGGCTCACCGCACCCTGCCAGGCCGCTGCTGCTGGTGCTATGGCGCAGCGACTGCGCACCATGCCTCGCTCAGCTCGCTCTACTGTCCGCAGAGCCGATCCCGGCCGCCGCAGCCGAGACGCTGCTGGTCAACCAGGGTGAAAGCCTGCTCGCCAACCTTCGCGCCCTCGGTGCTCATCGCGACGGCGCATTGCGCGATCCCGGCCAGCGGCTCCAAGCCGCCGCCGGCACCCAGGGGCTTCCGCTCACCATCCTGCTCGACCGCGACGGCCGGGTGCTGGAATGGCACCTCGGCGCCTTCGGCTCGCGTGAATGGAGACGCTGGCGTACGCGTCTGCCGGAAGGTGCGATGCATTAGCGCGTGAAGCGTCGCTGACAAGCCGCTAGAATACGCGCCCCCTGATTGATGTCGGCGCGCCGACCGCAGCGACGACTCTTCGACCCGATTTGAGCTCTCGATTCAACTAAGGCCAGACTTGCGACTGCTATGAGCGAATTCATTCCCGGCCAGCGCTGGATCAGCGACGGCGAGGCCGAACTAGGGCTGGGCACCATCCTCAAGTGCGACTTCCGCACCGTCATGGTGCTGTTCAACGCACGCGAAGAAACGCGTACCTACAGTGTGCGGCAGGCACCGCTCACCCGTGTCGCGTTCTCGAGCGGCGATCGCGTCGAATCCGATCTTGGAGAGCGCCTGCGGGTGGTCGACACCAAGGAGATCGACGGGCTTTTGACCTACATCTGCCAGCCAGATGGCGAATCCACCGCCAGCGCTGCGCTGATCGAGCTGCCCGAAGCGCGGCTCAACGACAAGATGCAGTTCCACCAGGCGCGGGACCGGCTGCTCACCGGCCAGGTCGACCGCAACGACTGGTTCAACCTGCGCTATCGCAGTCTGCAGCACATCCAGCGGTTGCAGCGCCACGCAGCCCACGGCTTCTGTGGCCCGCGCATCGACCTGGTGTCGCACCAGCTGGCGATCGCCGACGAAGTCAGCTCGCGCCACCGCCCTCGGGTACTGCTTGCCGACGAGGTCGGGCTGGGCAAGACCATCGAAGCAGGGCTGATTCTCCATCGGCTGCTGCTCAACGAACGAATCTCCCGGGTGCTGGTGCTGGTGCCGGCCAGCCTCTGCCACCAGTGGCTGGTCGAGCTGCTGCGCCGCTTCGATCTCGCCTTCACCCTGCTCGACGAGCACCAGAGCGAAGCGCTCGAGCGCGATGCCAATCCGTTCGAAAGCAGCCAGTGGGTGATCGCCAGCCAGCAATGGCTGTTCGCTAACCCGCGGCGCCAGCGCGAGGCCGAGGAGGCGGGCTGGGACCTGCTGATCGTCGACGAGGCCCATCATCTCGACGCCAGCGACGAAGAGAGCGGCTATGCCTGCGTCGAGCGCCTCGCCGGCGGCGACTGCGGCCTGCTGCTGCTTACCGCGACCCCCGAGCAGATGGGCATCGAGCGCCACTTCGAGCGCCTGCGCCTGCTCGATCCCGAGCGCTACCATGACCTCGAGCGCTTCCGCGCCGAGGAGCAGGGTTTCGCCCGGCTCGCCGACCAGCTCGAGCGGCTGGGTGAGGCGCTCGATACCGATGGCACGATCGATGCTGCGCTGGTCAGCGAATTGGCCACCACCGTGGGCGACGACCAGGATGCCCGTGCCCAGCTCGATACCCTGGTGACGGCCGCGGCCGGCGACGCGCGCGACACCGCGCATCGCGCGCTGCGCCAGCTGCTGCTCGACCGCCACGGCATCGGCCGGGTGATGTTTCACAACAGTCGTCGCGAGATCGAAGGCTTTCCCGAGCGCAGGCTCTCGGTCTCTATGCTCGAGCCGCCGATGCCCTACCGGCGGGTGCTGCGCCGGCTCGAGCGTGACGAGGAGTACCTCGACACCCTGATGGTCGAGCATGAGCTCGCCTATCCCGATGCGTTGATCTACCCCGAGCTGACCTACACCGCGCTCGCCGGCGAGGAGGCCGATCCCTGGTGGCGCCTCGACCCCAGGGTCGAGTGGCTGCGCCAATGGGTGAAGACCCACCCGGGCCAGAAGGCGCTGGTGATCTGCCATTCCAACGAGACCGCACGGGATCTCGCCACCGCGCTGCAGGTCCTCAGCGGCCAGCACGTGCCGGTGTTCCATGAAGGCACCTCGCTGGTCGAGCGTGATCGCGCCGCGGCCGACTTCGCCGACGCAGAGGATGGCAGCCCGCTGCTGATCTGCTCCGAGATCGGCTCCGAAGGGCGCAACTTCCAGTTCTGCCACCATCTGGTGCTGTTCGACCTGCCTCCCCACCCGGATCTGCTCGAGCAGCGCATCGGCCGGCTCGACCGGATCGGCCAGCGCTTCCCGATCGAGCTGCACGTGGCTTGCTTCGAGGGTGCCCCCGACGGTGCGCTGATGCATTGGTATCGCGACGGAGTGGAAGCCTTCGGCGCTCCCAATGGGCTCGGCGGAGAGCTGTTCGAAGCGTTCAACCAAGAGCTCGACGAAGCGCTGCTCGACGCCGACAAGCTCGATGGCCTGGTCGAGCGTACCGCCGAGCGCCGCCGCGAGCGGCTGGCCGAACGCGCGGCGGGGCGCTATAGGCTGCTGGCCAAGAGCATCGCCGAGCGCGGTCGGGTCGAGGAGCTCAAGCGCGCGATCATCGAACTCGACGAAGACGCGAAGCTGCCAAGCTACCTGGAGCAAGCGTTCGATGTCTTCGGTGTCGAGACCAGCGATCTGGGCGATGGCTTGCTCCATCTGGTCGCCGGACCGCACATGCTCGACGGCCTGCCGGGGCTCGCCAAGGGCGAGGAAGGCTTCACCGCGACCCTTTCGCGCGCGCAGGCGCTGTCCCGCGACGATGTCCAGCGGCTCAGCTGGGAGCATCCGCTGGTGCGCGAAATGCTCGGCCGCGCGCTCGAGGGCACGCTCGGCAACACCGCCCTGGCGCTGCTCAAGCACCCCGCGATTCCCGGCGGCCGGCTGATGGCCGAGATGGTCTTCGTCACCCATACCCCGGCACCGCGCCGCTATCAGGCGGGACGCTTCCTGCCGCCGACCACGGTGCGGGTGCTGCTCGACGACCAGGGCCAGAACCTCACTGACAAGGTCTCCTTCGGCGGGCTCGCCAAGAACCTGCGCAAGGTCAAGCGCACGATGGCGCGGGACCTGATCAAGCAGTGCCTGCCCCAGCTACGCGATTTGCTCGAACGCGCCGAGGTCGAGGCAGAGCGCACCCTGCCGACGCTGATCGAAGATGGGCAGCAGAGATTGGCTGCGGGCCTGGACCGCGAGATCGCCCGGCTGCGCGCACTGGCGGGCCGCAATCCCGCAGTGCGCGACGAAGAGATCGATGCGCTGGTCGCGGAGCGCGGCACGCTGAGTGCCGCGATCAATGACACCCGCCTGCGTCTCGATGCGGTGAGGGTCATCGTCACTGTCGGAGCCGAAGACTAGCGCGAGCGCTCCCGCCCGAGCATTGCCGCGAGCGCGCCGTCGAGTTCGGGATGAGAGAATTCGAATCCCGCCTCGAGCAGCCGGCGCGGGCGCATGTCGGCACCGGTGAGCAGCATGCGCGACATCTCACCGAGGCCGAGCTCGAGCAGCCGCGCCGGGATCCGCCACGGCACCGGTCGGTGCAGCGCCCGCCCCAGTGCCGCCATGAACTCGGCGTTGCGCAGCGGGCGCGGCGCGCTCAGGTTGAACACCCCCGCCTGGGCGCGGTCCTCGAGCAGCCACACCAGCGCCTCGACCAAGTCGCTGCGTGCTATCCACGGCATGAACTGGCAGCCATCACCGAGCCTAGCGCCGGCGCCAAAGCGCACCGCCGGCAGCATCGAGCGCAGCATCCCACCCTCTGGATCCAGCACCAGCCCGAAACGCGCGATCACCAGGCGCATACCAAGCGACTCGACCGGCTTCGCCGCCTGCTCCCAGAGGGCGCAGAGGCGATGGGCGAACTCATCGTGAGCAGGCGTCGCCTCGTCGACCTCGCGCTCGCCTTGATCACCGTAGTAGCCCATCGCCGAGGCGGAAATCATCACCGCAGGCGGAGAATCGAGGCGCCGGCACAGCGCTACCAGGTCAGCGGTGGCCGCGACCCTGCTGTCGATCAGCGTGCGCTTGCGTGACTCGCTCCAACGCCCGCCGAAGATCGGCGCGCCCGCCAGATTGATGACCGCAGCCACCGGCTCACCGGAAAAGCCAACCGCGCTGTCATGCGCATCCACCTCGATGCCGATCCGCTTGGCCGCGCCGCGGGGGTCGCGAGAGACCACGCCCAGCCGGTGGCCGGCGGCCTTCAGTCGATGGCATAGCGCCCGACCGACGAAGCCGGTGGCACCACTCAAGACCACGTACATACGAGCATTCCTCATCGCGCGACATCACGCCGCTCTACCTACGGTAGTTCCCCACCTCCCCGCTCGCCATGCCCACCTTGGCATGAGATGGCCTCGCGTCAGCACCATCGCTGCCTCTCCGAGGGCATCGATGCCTCCCCTTCCATGCCTCAGGCGTCGTACCATGGGCGGGACACGCGCTCCCGTTCGACCGGGACAGATACACGTTTTCAGAGCCGCTCGCCCATGCAAAGCACGCTGATCATCCTCGCCCATGGATCGACCGATCCCACCTGGCAGGCCCCCTTCACCACGCTCGAGGCGCGCCTTCGCGAACGGCTGGGCCCTCAGCTACGGCTCGCCTACATGGAGCTTTGCTCGCCACTGCTTGAAGAGGTGGTACAGGAACTCGCCGAGGCGCATCCCGAAGGTACCCGCATCGACGTCCTGCCGCTGTTCTTCGCCTCCGGGCGCCACCTGCGCAAGGACGTGCCGGCGCAGCTCGAGGCACTCGCCCAGCAGCACCCCAGGCTCGAGCTGGCCCTGCTGCCGCCGGTTGGGCAGCATCCGGCATTCATCGATGTGGTAGCGGAAATCGTCGCGGAACGCGGCCTGCAGGCGTGAGCCGCCGGATCGAGGAGGAAGCGATGCCCCAGCGCCAGTTGGTCTGGTTCAGAAACGACCTGCGCTGCGCAGACCATCGCGCGCTCTACGCCGCCAGCGCCAGGGGCGAGGTGATCGCGCTCATCTCCCCCTGCTACGGGCAGTGGCGGGAACACGGCCATGGCGCCAACAAGCTGGATTTCTGGTATCGCAACGCAAAGGCGCTCGCCGCACAGCTCGATGCGCTGAACATCCCGGTGCAGGTACTCGAGGCCGAGCGCTTCGACCAGGTGCCCGAGGCGCTGGTGGATCGGGCTCGAGCACTCGGCTGCGACGCCTTGCACTTCAACGACGAGTACGCGGTCAACGAACGCGAGCGCGACCGTCGGGTAGCCGAGGCTTGTCGCGCCGCGGGGCTCGAAGTGCATCGCCATACCGATGCCGTGCAGTTCGCGCCCGGTGAGCTCAGAACCGGCAAGGGGGAGTACTACAGCGTCTTCACCCCGTTCGCCAAAGCCTGGCACCGCGCGCTGGAGGGATCTCGGCTGAAGCCCTCGCCCATGCCCGAGCGCCAGCCCGCTCCAACCGACGTGGTGAACGAAGATATTCCCGCCCCGCCACGGCCCGCGACGATCGATACCGCCCTCTGGCCGGCTGGAGAGGAGGAAGCGCAGGCGAGGCTCTCACGATTCATCCGTGATCGAGTGCGCCTTTATCAGCGCGATCGGGACTTTCCCGCCCAGGCCGCGACCAGCGCTTTGTCCGCCTATCTGGCCATCGGGGCGATCTCGGCCCGCCAGTGTCTCAATGCGGTCCTGCACCATAATAATGGGCATCTCGCCGACGGCGACGCAGGCACCTCGGCCTGGGTCAATGAACTGGTATGGCGGGAGTTCTACCAGCACATTCTGGTCGGCTATCCCCAGGTCTGTCGTCATCGCCCGTTTCGCCAGGAAGCACAGCGGATCCGCTGGCGCGATGCTCCCGAGGAGCTCGAAGCCTGGCGACAGGGACGCACCGGCTACCCGTTGATCGATGCAGCGATGCGCCAATTGGTCGAGACCGGGTGGATGCACAATCGGCTGCGCATGGTCACTGCGATGTTCCTTACCAAGCATCTGCTGATCGACTGGCGAGAGGGGGAAGCTTTCTTTCTCGATCACCTGGTCGACGGAGAGCTCGGCGCCAACAATGGCGGCTGGCAGTGGGCCGCCTCGACCGGCACCGACGCTGCGCCCTACTTCCGCCTGTTCAATCCGACCACTCAGTCGCGGCGTTTCGATCCCGACGGCGCCTTCATTGCCTCCTGGCTCGAGGGCTTCGAGGAGCTCGATGCCAAGGCGCGCCACGCGCCGAGCGCGCAGCAGCGTGAGGCGTGCGGCTACCCTGCACCGATCGTCGATCACCGCGCAGCGCGTGAACGGGCGCTGTCTACTTTCGCCGCAGCATTCAAGCACCACGGCTAAGTATGTGATGATTAGCCTGTGGCGGGCGCCTCATCGAGCATCGGGCTTCGATTTAGTCACCCGCCGCACAGCTATGGCATAATGCCGCCGGCTGATGCCCACGTGGCGTGCACAAGATCCTCGCCACGACAGGGCCTGACACCCCCGCGCCAGGTGACCACCAGGCACGGCGCAGCGCCGGGAACGCTAGAATGGCGCGATTGGCGGGCACCGGGTGACATGCTCTAAACTCGGGCGCCTGACGAACAAGCCCCCTACCCAGATCTTCGGAAAGCGTCTCTGTGACCAAGCAACACTCCTTTAGCCATGAAGAGCTGCTCAAGTGCAGCCAAGGCGAACTCTTTGGCCCGGGCAACGCTCAGCTGCCAGCACCGAACATGCTGATGCTCGATCGTATCACCCACATCGGCGAGACCGGTGGGCAGTACGGCAAGGGTGAGCTGATCGCCGAGCTCGACATCCATCCCGACCTCTGGTTCTTCCAGTGCCACTTCCCTGGCGATCCGGTAATGCCTGGCTGCCTCGGTCTCGATGCAATGTGGCAGTTGGTCGGATTCCATCTCGGCTGGCTGGGCAACCCTGGCCGTGGCCGCGCGCTGGGCTGTGGAGAAGTCAAGTTCTCCGGCCAGATCCTGCCGAGCGCGGAAAAGGTCACCTATCACATCCACGTCAAGCGGGTCATCACCCGTAGACTGATCCTCGGCATCGCCGACGGCGTGGTCTCCGTGGATGGAGAGCCGATCTACCAGGCCAACGACCTTCGCGTCGGCCTGTTCACCTCCACTTCGAATTTCTGATTGGGAGGTCCCCATGCGACGAGTGGTAGTCACTGGTATCGGTATCGTTTCGTGCCTCGGCAATGATCAGCAACAGGTCCTCGAGTCCCTCAAGCAAGGGCGCTCCGGCATTCGCTACCGCGAAGAGTACGCGCAGCGCGGCATGCGCAGTCACGTCGCAGGCGTAGTGGACATCGACCTCGATGCACTGGTCGATCGCAAGCATCGCCGCTTCATGGGCGATGCCGCGGCCTATGCCTATGTCTCGATGCAGCAGGCGATCGAGGACGCGGGGCTCACCCCCGAGCAGGTATCCAACCTTCGCACCGGCCTGATCGCAGGCTCCGGTGGCGCCTCCTCGGCCAACCAGGTCGAGGCTGCCGATATCCTGCGCGAGAAGGGCCTTCGCCGGGTCGGTCCGTATCGCGTCACGCGCACCATGGGCAGCACCGTCTCCGCCTGCCTGGCCACGCCGTTCTCGATCAAGGGGCTCAACTATTCGATCTCCTCGGCCTGCGCCACTTCCGCGCACTGCATCGGCAGCGCAATGGAGCAGATCCAGTTCGGCAAGCAGGACATCGTCTTCGCCGGCGGCGGCGAAGAGGAGCATTGGACGCTATCGTGCCTGTTCGATGCGATGGGCGCTCTCTCCACCGGCTACAACGATACGCCAGAGAAGGCCTCTCGTGCCTATGACTCGCAGCGCGATGGCTTCGTCATCGCCGGCGGTGGCGCCATGCTGGTACTCGAGGAATACGAACACGCCAAGGCCCGCGGCGCGAAGATCTATGCCGAGCTGGTCGGCTATGGCGCCAATTCGGACGGCGCAGACATGGTCGCCCCTTCTGGCGAAGGCGGTGCTCGCTGCATGCAGCAGGCGCTGGCGACGGTGGAAGGTTCGATCGACTACATCAACACCCACGGCACCTCGACGCCGGTAGGCGACATGAGCGAGCTGCGCGCACTGCGTCAGGTTTTCGGCGACGCCGTGCCGGCGCTCTCCTCGACCAAGTCGCTGACCGGGCACTCGCTCGGCGCCACGGGGGCCCAGGAAGCGATCTACTCGCTGCTGATGATGAAGCACGACTTCATCTGCGCCTCGGCCAACGTCGACGAGCTCGATGCCAAGGCCGAAGGCTTCGATGTCGTGCTCAAGCGTCGCGACGGCGTGCGCCTCGAACGCGTCATGTCGAACAGCTTCGGATTCGGCGGCACCAACGCCTGCTTGGTGTTCCAACGACTGGAAGATTGATCCACAGCACGTCCAGCGCTATGAAAAGAAGACCCCGCGAAGCGATTCGCGGGGTCCTTCGTTGGCTCACCGTATCATCGAGCCCGGCTCAAGCCTGCTCGACGGGCATCGTTTTACGACTCGGGCGAGGCACCGTGGATATCTGCTCGAGCTGGTCCTCGATCCAGTTCTCCACCTCGACGAGTAGATCCTTGACATCGCGCCCCTCTGTCGCGATCGGCTCGCCTATCACCACCTCGATGCGCCCCGGGCGTTTTATCCAGCCACCGCTGGTCCAGCATTCGCCCGAATTGTGGGCGATCGGGACTACCGGCACCCCAGCCCGCCAGGCAATATGCACGCCGCTTTTGCTGAACGGCTTGCGGCTGCCCGGCGGCACCCGGGTACCTTCGGGGAAGATGAGCACCGAGAGCCCCTCACGCAGCCGTTCAGCGCCTTCTCTAAGCACCTGCTTCAGCGCGACCGACGGGCGCGAACGATCCAGCGGGATCGGTCTCACCAAGCGCAGCGCCCAGCCGAACACCGGAATTTTCAGCAACTCCTTCTTGAGTACCGTACAGGTCGGCGGCTTGAGCAGTTGCAGGAACAAGGTCTCCCACTCACTCTGGTGATTGGAGAGCATCACGCACGGGCCAGCCGGCAGCCTCTCGCCACCGCGTACCCGGACCGTCACCCCGCAACAGAGGCTGAACCAAGCAATGATCGTTCGGTTATAGAGATTGAGTACCCGAAAACGCGGCTTCAGCGGCAAAAAGCAGGCAACTGGCACCAATGTCACCGCGCTGACCAGCACCATCAGCACGTAGCCGATGTAGAACAATGAGCTGCGTAGTACATTCATACCGCTTCTACCCTTGCTGCCCACGCATCGACGCAGGCGCCTCCGGCTCGCCGAAACGCTCGTCGAGCCACTGTTCGATCAGCCGCTCGAGCTCGAGCCGCCAAGGTTTTTGATGCACCCCGAAGGTGCCCAGCATGCGCCGGCAATTGAGCACTCTACGCACCATTCCTCCCTCTCGGAAAACAGCCTCGACCTCACCCAGTCCATCGACCGGAAGCCCGCGTGCGCTGAGCTGCTGCTCGAGCTGGGTGCGCACTGCGGCAACGAAGGTGAAGAGGCTCACCGGCTCGATTCCAGCCAGGTGGTAGGCGCCCCATGCCTCGGCACCGTTATCGAGCTGCAGCAGCATGCCGCAAAGTGCGCGGGCCAGCCCCTCGACCGGGGTCGGGCCAACGAACAGATCCTGCTCGGCATGCACTCGCCGGCCAGCCTCAAGCGTCTCGAGCAGGTCGGGAAGCCATGCCTCCTCGCCTTCGCTACCGAACAGCGGACCTACCCGCACTACCAGGTGACGCGGCAGTTCGGCGCGAATCCGGTCGCCAACCGCGACCAGACGCTTGCGCGGGGCGGACTCCGGACGAGGAATGAGCCCTTCCTCGATCGCTCCTTCCTCATAACCATGCTCGTAGATCTGGTCGCTGATGCACCAGACCAGGATCGTCCCGCTGACGCGACATCCCGCGATCATCGCCTCGACCCGCGAGGCGTGCGCCTCGACCTGCTCGGGGCTGATCGCATCCAAGTGAGCCAACGGCGGCAGCACCAAGGCGTCGAACTGTCCAGAATCGAGCGCCTCGAGCGCATCGCGAGACTCGTCGACGAGGGATAACTCGAGATCCAGGCGACGTTCCACCTCGCGATCCAGTGCAAGGCTAAGACAATGACCGGCATCGAATACCAGAAGTTTCACGACAGGGCAGCTCGGCTTGGCAGGTGATCGATCGACAGCCACGGACGGCTGCAAGTTTCGGGATCGACATGATCCTAGCTGCGGAGCGCAACGTCCAGTTTGGCGTGTATCCACGTAGCCAAGGGCAGGGCTTGGTGGCTCTTGGTGTACACGATCGAACGAGGCTCGAGCCCTACGGCATAACGGGCCCAGGCCATGGCCACCGGCTGAGAGCGCGAACCGTCCAACTATCGGAGTCGGCTCACAGTCCGGCTTGCCGGGGATAGCGATCTGGAGAATTCTACCGCCGACAGGCAGGACTGCTACGAGCCGTCGGCTCGCTTCAGGATTTAGCGATTTCCGGCGTCAACATCCACTCAGCGCTGTCGTTCCACACGTCCATGCGGGTGATCTTGCCGTCGCGTACTTCGAAGCGGTCCAGGTAGCGGTTGCCGGAGAAGCTGCGGCCATCGGGCCATTCGCCGTAGAGCGTGCCGTTGGAATACACCACGGTGTGATCGCCGCGATCCATCCAGTCGAAATTGCCCAACGCCTTCTTTACCCAGGCATATCGTCCGCCGTTGAACGCAGTGATGGTTTGCGGGTCGGGCATAGCGCGCCCACCGGTGAAGGTGATCTTCACGTCATCGCTCATGAAGGTCGCTGCGCGGACCGGATCCGGGGCCATGGATGCCTCAAGAAAATTGCTAACAATCTGCACGGCCTCGTTTATCTCAGACATAACCCACTCTCCTGACTCAGTGATGATCGCAATGAAGAGGCGTGCCCCCGTGTGGTGCAAAGCGCCTTAATTTGGAGCGAAATTTCCAGTCGAAACCCCGCAAGCCCTTGGATTTCAACTGGCCACGGACTGGCATCCTAATTGCTAGCAATAAATTTACAAGTGCTAGCAAACAGGAGCATCACCCATGTCATTCCGGCTTCCAAACGTGCAGCGTCTGTTATTCACCGTGGCTGCGGCCGTCTCGCTCAACCTCGCCATCGGCACCAGCACTCAAGCGGCCGAACCACCCATCAAGGTCGGTCTGGTGGCGGCTCTTTCTGGCCAGTCAGCCAAATCCGGCGAGGCCCTCACCCGTGGCCTGACCATGGCCATCGACGAGGTCAACGCCAATGGCGGCGTGCTGGGACGCCCGCTTGAACTGGTACGTCGCGACGACGAAAGCAATCCGTCCAAGGGCATGCTGGCAGCGCGCGAATTGATCCAGCGCGAGAAAGTCACGGTGCTGTTCGGCGGCCTCGACACCCCGGTTTCCCTGGCGATCGTGCCTCTGGCCAATCAGCTGAAGGTGCCGTTCATGGGCGTCTGGGCAGCGGGCACCAAAATCACCGAAAACGGCGCAGCGGATAACTACGTGTTTCGTGTCTCGGCCGTCGATGAGCTGGTGGACGAAGCGCTGGTCAAGTACGGCGCCGATCAGGGCATGAAGAAGCCGGGCATGATCCTCATCAACAATCCGTGGGGCGAGTCCAACGAAGCCGGCTTCAGGATCGCGCTGGAAAAACGCGGCCTGGAAAACGCCGGTGTGGAGCGCATTCAGGACAGCGATCTGGACGTGGTGCCGCAGCTCACCCGCCTGAAGAACGCAGGCGCCGATACCCTGCTGATGGTCGGCAACGTCGGGCCCTCGGCGCAGGTGGTGAAATCCCTCGACCGCATGGGCTGGGACGTGCCGGTGATCTCGCACTGGGGCCCGGCGGGCGGGCGTTTTGGCGAGCTGGCCGGACCGAGCGCCTCGCGGGTGCACTTCATCCAGACCTACGTGTTCACCGAACACAACGATGCCAAGGGTGACGCGCTGCTCGCAGCGCTGAAAACCGCTTACCCGCAGATCAAAAGCCTGGCCGATGTGACGCCTGCTGTCGGCATCGCCAACGCCTACGACGCCCTGCACCTCAGCGCCCTGGCCATCGAGAACGCCGGCAGCACCGACGGCGAGGCGGTGCGCGACGGTTTCTACGAGATCACCGATTACGACGGTCTGATCAAGGACTACGAACAGCCGTTCACCGCGCAGAAACATGACGCACTTGGCCCTGACGATTATGTGTTCGCCCACTTCGTGGGCGACCAGATCGTGCCGCTCAAACCCTGAACTCCGGTCCTGAATCAAGCCGTCACCGAACACTAAGGAATTCGCCATGTTCACCGCCGCCATCGTCACCGGCCTCGGACTGGGCAGCATGTACGCCCTGCTCGCCCTAGGTTTCCACCTGACCTACGTGGTCTCGCGCACCGTCAACTTCGCCCAGGGCAGCGCCATGATGGTCGGCGCGGTGCTGGGCTACACGCTGTGCATCACCTGGGGTCTGTCGCTGTGGCTGGCGCTGCCGCTGACGCTTTTGCTCAGCGCCCTCTACGGGCTGGCGATCGAACGCTGGCTGGTGCGCCCGTTCCACAGCCGCGGCTCGCAAGCCTGGCTGATGGCGACGGTGGCGGGCGGTATTCTGGTGGACAACCTGGCGCTGTTCACCTTTGGCAAAGAGCCGCGGCAGTTCGAAAGCAGCCTGCTCAATTTGAAAGTCGAGCTGTTCGGTAACACCATTGGCGCCTTGCAGCTGTTGATCCCGCTGGCCGGCGCGGCCATCGCCCTGGCGCTGTTTCTGGTACGCCGTTACACGCGGCTGGGCAAGGTGCTGGAGGCCTGCGTGCAGAACTCGCGCGCCGCGATGCTGATAGGCATCAACGTCAATCGCGTGGTCGCCATTGCCTTTGCGATATCGACGGTATTCGCGGCCATCGCCGGTCTGCTGATCGCGCCGCTGTTCAGCGTCAACGCCGAGATGGGCATGTTGTTCGGTCTGAAGGCCTTCGCCGTGGCGATTCTGGGGGGTATAGCCAGCGCCGGGGGCGTGTTCGTCGCCGGGCTGCTGTTCGGCCTGACTGAAGCCCTGGTCACCCTGTATTTCGGCTCGGCATTCACCCAGATATTTACCTTCGCTCTGGTGATTCTGGCCCTGGCGATCCGCCCCAACGGCCTGTTCGGCAGTCAGGCACTGGTGAAGGTATGAAATACCTGAAAACCCAACTGGGCCCTGTTTCCATTGGCGTTCTAGCCCTGACCAGCGTCGTTGCCGTGCTCGCTCTCGACAGCTATTCGCTGCTGGTCTTCACCCTGTGCGCGCTGGCCGCCGTAGTGGGTGTGGGCCTCAACGTACTGATCAGCTTGAGCGGTCAGATTTCCTTTGGCCACATCGCGTTCTATGCCATTGGCGCCTACATCTCGGCGCTGATGACCCTGGCTGGGTTGCCGCTATGGCTGGCCGTTCCCGCAGCCGGTCTGGTGGCTGGCGCCATCGGCGCTTTGCTGGCGATTCCGGCGTTGCGTGTCACTGGGTCTTATCTGGCGATGATCACCATCGCGTTTTCCTTTGTCGTGCATCACAGCCTGATCGAATGGCGCGACGTCACCGGCGGCTCCAATGGCCTGATGGGCATTCCATTGCCTGAGTTCGCAGGCATGGATCCATCGATCCTGCTGGCATTGATCGCCACAGCCCTGATGATCGCCGCGCTGGCGTTCTACCAGCGCCTGCGTCACAGCGGCTGGGGCAAGGCCATGCGCGCGGTGAAGGCCTCGGAAATCGCCGCCCGCTCCCTGGGTTTCAACCCGGTCGTCACCAAGACCCTGGCCTTCGCCCTGTCGGCGCTGCTCACCGGTCTGGCGGGTTCGTTGCTCGCGCCATTGCTGATGTTCATCAATCCGGAATCCTTTCCGTTCTCGCAGTCGATCCTGTTCGTGCTGGCGGTGATCGTCGGCGGCAGCGGCACCCTGTTCGGTCCGGTGCTGGGTGCGTTGCTGATCGTGCTGGTGCCTGAACTACTGTCTGATTTCGCCGAATACCGGCTGCTGATCTTTTCGGTGCTTTTGCTGGTGGTGCTGTGGATCGCGCCTAATGGATTGCTGGGTACCATCGCCCGCCGCTGGATCAAGCCGACAGCGCTGACACCGCCGGCAAGAATCAACACCAGGCGCGTCGCTGATTACCTGAGCAATCACACCCATCGCGACGGTCTGCACATTCGCGATATCGGCATTCGTTTCGGCGGTGTGCAAGCAGCGCAACACGTGAGCCTACACGCTCCGGCAGGCAGCATCACCAGCATCATCGGCCCTAACGGCGCGGGTAAAACCACGGTGCTGAACATGATCAGCGGGTTTTACACCCCCGACAGCGGACAGATCGAACTGGGTCGGGCGCTGGCCGGATTGCCTGCCTGGAAGACCGCACGAGCCGGGATCGCCCGCACCTACCAGACCACTCAGCTGTTCGGCGAAATGTCGGTACTGGACAACGTGTTGGTGGCGATGCAGAAAGGACGACTGGGGCTGATCTTCAGCCGATCGAGCACCGCTCAACGGGAGCTGGCGTTGGATCTGCTGGCACTGGTCGGCTATCGCGGCGCAGTCAATATCCCTGCCGAAGACCTGGCCCATGTCGACCGCCGCCTGGTGGAGATCGCCCGGGCCCTCGCCGCGGCACCCGCGGTGTTGCTGCTGGACGAACCTGCGGCCGGCCTGAGCCGCCGCGACACCGATGCGCTGGCCATTCTGCTGAAGCAACTCGCAGGTTTCGGTCTGACGGTGATTCTGGTGGAGCACGACATGGCGCTGGTGATGGCAGTGTCCGAGCGCTTGCTGGTGCTCGACGCAGGCAAACCGATCACGGTCGGCACACCTGCCGAAGTGCAACGCGACGAGCGCGTCATTGCAGCATATCTAGGCGGCACTGATTATCAGGCCACGCCTCGCAACGAGGCTTGGGACGGCAGTCGCGATGCACGCTTGCAGGTCAAGGATCTGGTCATCGACTACGGCGCAGCGCCAGTGGTGAACAAGGTCAATCTGGTGGTCAATCCGGGTGAACTGGTGGCGATTCTCGGCGCCAATGGCGCGGGCAAATCCAGCATCCTGCAATGCCTGGCCGGGCTGCATCGCGCATCGGGCGGCAGCATCCTGCTGGACAACGAAAACATCGAACAGGCCAGCGCCAGCAGCATCGCAGGCCAGGGCCTGGCGCTGGTGCCCGAAGGTCGTCAGGTGTTCCCGTACCTGAGCGTGCGCGACAACCTGTTGCTGGGCAGTTATTCACGCCGCGATGTAGTGGATGCCGACCGGGAAATCGAAGCGATCCTGCAGCGCTTCCCACGCCTGCGCGATCGCATCGACAGCCCCGCCGGCCTGCTTTCCGGTGGCGAGCAGCAAATGGTCGCGGTGGGTCGTGGACTGATGGCCAAGCCGAAAATTCTCCTGCTCGACGAGCCGTCGCTGGGGCTTTCGCCATTGATGATCGGCGAGCTGTACGACGCGCTGGCAGCGCTGCGCGATGAGGGCGTGACCCTATTGCTGGTGGACCAGATGGCCAATCTCGCACTGCAGGTCGCTGATCGCGCTTACGTGCTGGAAACCGGCCACGTGATCAAGTCCGGTAGCGCCGCGCAGCTGCGCGAAGACAGCGACCTGGCAGCGGCGTATCTGGGTGAAGGAGTCAGCGCATGAGCGCCTTGATCATCAACAATGCGCGCGTCGGCCACGAACCGATTCCGAGCTCGCTGTACGTCGAGGACGGGCGTTTCGTCGAAGCGCTGGGCCGTGAGGCTACTGCCTGCGAGACCCTCGATCTCGAAGGTCGGCTGCTGCTGCCGGGACTGGTCGAAACCCACATCCATCTGGACAAGGCCTGCATCATGCAGCGCTGCCAGTTGCAGGCCGGCACACTGGCCGAGGCCGTGCGGCAGACCCGCGCGGCGAAGGCGGAATTCACCGAGGAGGACGTCTATCGACGGGGCGCTCAGGTGCTGGAAAAGGCCATCCTGCAGGGCACCACGCACATGCGCACCCACGTCGAACTGGATCCGCAGATCGGTCTGATCGGCTTCAATGCGATTCGTCGCTTGCAGGCCGATTACGCCTGGGCGATCACCCTGGATATCTGCGTGTTTCCCCAAGAAGGCATGCTCAACAACCCGGGCACCGAGGAATTGCTGCGCTTCGGTCTGGAAAACGGCGCGACGGTATTGGGAGGCTGCCCTTACACCGACAGCGATCCACTGGGGCAGATCGAGCGTCTATTCGAACTGGCGGTGGAGTACGGCTGTGACCTGGACCTCCATCTGGATTTCGACCTCAACCCCGAAGGCATGACCGTCGCACACGTGGCGCGCTGCACCGAGCAGCACGACTGGAGCGGGCGCGTGACCATCGGCCATGTCACCAAGCTGTCGGCACTGCCCAAGGAAACCTTGATTCCCCTGGGTAGCCGCCTGGCCGAGGTCGGCGTACAGGTGACTTGCCTGCCGAGCACCGATTTGTTCCTGATGGGTCGCGAGCACTTCCACAACAAGCCCCGTGGCTTGGCGCCGCTGGCGCATTTGCACGCTTGCGGGGTGACGTGTTCGGTATCGACCAACAACATCGGCAACCCATTCACGCCATACGGCGACGCGTCATTGGTACGCCAGGCCAACCTGTTCGCCAACGTCAGCCAGATGGGTACGGTGCCGGAACTGCTGCAATGCCTGGCGTGGGTATCGAGCGAATCGGCGCGAATGCTGCGCCTGCCGGACTACGGCCTGACGCCTGGCTGCTACGCCGACTTCATCGTCTTCGACGCCCCCTCGCCTGCTGCGGTGATTGGTGAAATCAGCGTGCCGTTAATGGGCTACAAACGCGGAAAGCGGACCTTCGAGCGGCCGCAAGGGAGATTGCTATTGCCCCGATAATCAAGGGGGCACGCTGAGGGGTAGATCGACATCTACCGCCAATCCGCTACACGACGCTCTCGTGGAAGTGAGCTTGCTCACTTCCATGGGCATGTGCCCCGATTGAATTGGCGATTGACCAGATGAAGTGGCAGCACCGTAGCCGTCCGGCTACAGCTACGTTCGATCACTCACTCAACGCCTGCTTGAGGTTGAACTCCGCAGGCGCTGCGGAGTTCAGCACTAGTTGCCCTTCCAGCTCCTCCAAGTGCTCGATCATCACCACCACGGCTTTCTCATGGTCACCGTTTTCAAGAGCCGTGATGATCTGCTGATGCTCGTCCGAAGCGCAGGAAGGCACATCGTTACGCTGGTACAGCGCGACGATCAGCGAGCTGCGCACCATCAGGTTGCCGAGGATGTCGCTGAGCACGCTGTTGCCGCAAATCGCTCCGAGCATCAGGTGAAACTCGCTCAGCTCACGCACGATGGCGCGGCGATCGGTATCGTCAGTCGCCTTGCGCTCGTTGTTCATGTGGGCCGCCACGCGCTGGCGCTGTTCGCGCATGATCGCGGGTGTGATGGATTCGACGATCGCCCGCTCGATGGCTCGCCGCGCACTGAAAATGTCCCGCGCTTCCTTGGCGGTAGGCTGGGCAACCATCGCCCCACGATTGGCCTCGATGGTCACCACTTTCTGCAGTGCCAGGCGCTGCAACGCGGCCTGGACATGGTTGCGATTGGCTTGCAGGGTCTCGACGATCTGCGCTTCGATCAGGCGCGTGCCGGGCGGCAGGCGATGCTGGGCAATCGCCCTGTACAACGCATCGAAGATGCGCTGAACCTCAAGCTGTTTGGCGGTGACAGTTCTCGAGCCCATCCTTTCCTCATTTCTGCAGAGAACCTCACGCCACCCGCACAGCATTGGCGGTCAAGCCACGGGCGGCATTACCCCGCCAGCGCCCCTTACAGCACGGGACTCAGGCCTTGAGCCCCGGCTGAGTGAACCGTCCAATACTGGGGGTCAATTCGAAAGGCGGGGCTCTCCAAGGAAAACTTTACAGCTTTCGTTGAGGTGCTCTCTCAGAACGGAATCTCGTCGTCGAAGTCGTCGAAGCTACCCGGGTTCGGTGCGCCATTATTATTCTGCTGCGGGGCGCCATAGCCACCCTGCTGGGGGGCGTTGTTCGGCGCCGGGCGCGGCTGGCCGCCACCATGGGCCGGAGCGCGTGCCGCTTGGCCATAGTCCTGGCCGCCACCATAGCCGCCCTGCGGGGCGTCCTGTGGAGCACCGCCCCCCTGGTTGCCGCGCGGTTGATAACCGCCCTGACCACCCCCATTGTTAGGGTTGAAATCGCCGGCTCGGGAATCGAGCATCTGCATGTCGTTGGCGACGATCTCGGTGGAGTAGCGATCCTGGCCGTCCTGTCCCTGCCATTTGCGCGTCTGCAGGCGCCCTTCGATATAGAGTCGGGAGCCTTTCTTGACGTACTGCTGGGCGATCTCGGCCAGCTTGTTGAACAGCACCACCGTGTGCCATTCGGTACGTTCCTGGCGCTGACCGCTCTGGCGGTCGTTCCAGGTGTCGGTGGTGGCCAGGCGCAGATTGCAGACCGGGTTGCCCGAGGGCAGGAAACGCACTTCAGGATCCTGACCGAGGTTGCCGATCAGGATCACTTTGTTCACACCGCGGGCCATATCCGCTCTCCTCGATTGAAAATTCCTGGTTCACGCCTCAGGGCCGACCGTCGCACCAGCGCCCGGTCCTTCTGGCAAGCGCCTAAAACCGCTCGCGCGCACGCTTGGCGTCGCGCCACTCGCTCGGGTCACGAGCTTGGTGCCTGGCATTCGCCGCTTGCCCCGAATCGCGCGGCAAGGCATGCACAATTGAGTGGCGCGCCCTAAGGCTATCGGCGCATTTTAGCGTACTTGAACCCCTCGGCATACGCGCCGAGGGTCTTGGCCGCGTGACGTAAAGACGCCTGGGCCCGCTATGGCCTATAGTTACTCGCTTAACCCGTCAGAGGTCGCCATGGATCGTATTCTGGTGCGCGGTGCGCGCACTCATAACCTGAAGGACATAGATGTAGAACTGCCGCGCGACAAGCTGATCGTGGTCACTGGGCTTTCCGGCTCGGGCAAGTCGTCGCTCGCCTTCGACACTCTCTATGCCGAAGGACAGCGCCGCTACGTCGAGTCACTCTCCACCTACGCGCGCCAGTTCCTGTCGATGATGGAGAAACCCGACGTCGACCATATCGAGGGACTCTCCCCGGCCATCTCGATCGAACAGAAATCGACCTCGCACAATCCGCGCTCCACGGTCGGTACCATCACCGAGATCTACGACTACCTGCGCCTGCTCTATGCCCGCGCAGGTACGCCACGCTGCCCGGATCATCATCTCGATCTCGAAGCGCAGACCGTCTCGCAGATGGTCGACCAGACCCTGGCGCTACCCGAAGGCAGCCGGGTGATGCTGCTCGCACCGCTGGTCAAAGGCCGCAAGGGCGAGCATCAGCAGTTGCTCTCCGAACTGCGCGCCCAAGGCTACGTCCGTGCCATGGTCGATGGCGAGGTATTCGAGCTCGATGACGTGCCGGCGCTGGAAAAGAACAAGAAACACGACATCAGCGTGGTGGTCGACCGTGTGAAGATCCGCCCGGACCTGGCCCAGCGCCTCGCCGAATCGTTCGAGACCGCGCTCGGACTGGCCGATGGTGCGGCGATCCTGCACTTCATGGACGAAGATCGCGAGCCGATGATCTTCTCTTCTCGCTTCGCCTGCCCAATCTGCGGCTACTCGCTGGCCGAGCTGGAACCGAGGCTGTTCTCGTTCAACAACCCGGCAGGGGCCTGCCCAAGCTGCGATGGCCTCGGGGTGCATCAGTTCTTCGACCCTGACAAGCTGGTTCGCCAGCATGAGCTATCGCTGGCCGAGGGGGTGATCAAGGGCTGGGACCGCCGCAGCATCTACTACTTCGGCCTGCTCGAAGCGATCGCCGAGCATTATGGATTCGCGCTCGACACGCCCTGGCGCGACCTCCCCGCTTCGGCGCGGGACATCGTGCTGCATGGCAGCGCCGGCGAGGAGATCGCTTTCAGCTACGTCAACGATCGCGGCAAGCAGGTCACCCGGCACCACCCCTTCGAGGGCGTGCTGCCGAATCTGGAGCGGCGCTATCGCGATACCGACTCGAACACGGTGCGCGATGAGCTCGCCAAGTACATCGCGATTCGCCCTTGCCCGAACTGCGAAGGCTCTCGACTCAGGCGCGAAGCGCGCAACGTGTTCGTCGATGATCGGCCACTGCCCTCTGTGGTGAGGATGCCGATCGGCGAGGCACAGGCGCTGTTCTCGACCATGCGGTTGCCGGGCCGCAAGGGCGAGATCGCGGTGAAGATATTGAACGAGATCAGCGCGCGGCTGGAATTTCTGGTCAATGTCGGTCTCGACTACCTGACGCTGGAGCGCAGCGCTGACACGCTCTCTGGCGGTGAGGCACAGCGCATCCGCCTGGCGAGCCAGATTGGCGCGGGCTTGGTCGGGGTGATGTATATCCTCGATGAGCCGTCGATCGGTCTGCACCAGCGCGACAATGATCGGCTGCTCAGTACCCTGGTGCATCTGCGCGACCTGGGCAATACGGTGATCGTGGTCGAACACGACGAGGATGCGATCCGCGCCGCCGACCATGTGCTCGACATCGGCCCCGGGGCCGGTGTTCACGGCGGACGGATCGTCGCCCAGGGTACGCCCGCGCAGATCGAGCGGCACCCTGACTCGCTCACCGGCCAGTATCTGAGCGGCAAGCGGCGTATCGAGGTCCCGCACCAGCGCTTTCCGGTCAACGAAAACAAGATGATCCATCTCCTCGGCGCTAGCGGTAACAACCTCTGCGACGTCGACCTGCATCTGCCGCTGGGCCGCTTCGTCTGCATCACCGGAGTCTCTGGATCGGGTAAATCGACGCTGATCAACGCAACGCTGATGCCGATCGCCGCCACCGAGTTGAACAAGGCGACCACGCTCACCCCTGCGCCCTATCGCTCGATCTCCGGGCTCGACCAGCTCGACAAGATGATCGACATCGACCAGAGCCCGATCGGCCGCACTCCGCGCTCCAATCCAGCCACCTACACCGGGATCTTCACCGCGATCCGCGAGCTGTTCTCCGGCACCCAGGAGGCACGGGCTCGAGGCTACAAACCGGGCAGATTCAGCTTCAACGTCAAGGGTGGGCGCTGCGAGGCCTGCCAGGGCGAGGGGCTGATCAAGGTCGAGATGCACTTCCTGCCCGATATCTACGTCCCTTGCGACGTCTGCCACGGCAAGCGCTACAACCGCGAAACGCTCGAGGTGAAGTACAAGGAGAAGAACATCCACGAAGTGCTCGAGATGACCGTCGAGGACGCGCTGACCTTCTTCTCCCCTGTTCCCGCGATCGCACGCCGCCTGCAGACGCTGATGGACGTGGGGCTGACCTACGTGCGCCTCGGCCAAAGCGCGACCACGCTCTCCGGGGGCGAGGCACAGCGGGTCAAGCTCGCCCGCGAGCTGGCCAAACGCGATACCGGCAAGACGCTCTACATTCTCGATGAGCCCACCACAGGGCTTCACTTCGAGGATATTCGCCAACTGCTCGGAGTGCTGCACAAGCTGCGCGACCAGGGCAATTCAATCGTGGTGATCGAGCACAATCTCGATGTGATCAAGACCGCCGACTGGCTGATCGACCTGGGCCCTGAGGGCGGCTCGAAGGGGGGGCAGATCATCGCCGAAGGCACTCCGGAGACGCTGGCGGAAAACGAGCGATCCCACACGGGGCGCTTTCTCAAGCCCCTGCTGCAGGCCCATACCGAACGGAGCAAACGCGCCGGATGATGAAGAGCGGCGGCACAGCATCACGAGTGTGCCGCCGACTCGCTGGGTGATCGTCTCATCAGATGAAAGAAAAAAGCCGATTCGGGATGTCCCGAATCGGCTTTGATTACTGCTCGCGCCTGGTCAGCAAGGCGCGCGATGCTTACTCGTCGCCGGCGGCTTCAGCAGCTACCGGACGATCCACCAGCTCGACGTAAGCCATCGGTGCGTTGTCGCCGGGGCGAAAACCGCACTTGAGGATGCGCACATAGCCGCCCGGACGGGTAGCATAGCGCGGACCCAGCTCACGGAAGAGCTTGCCCACCGCGGCGTCGGAACGCGTGCGGCTGAACGCCAGGCGCCGGTTGGCGACGCTGTCGCTCTTGGCCAGGGTGATCAGCGGCTCGATATGACGACGCAGTTCCTTGGCCTTGGGCAGGGTGGTTTTGATCAGTTCATGTTCGACCAGCGACACGCACATGTTCTTGAACATGGCATGGCGGTGCGCCGAATTCCTGTTGAGTTGACGACCACTCTTACGATGACGCATGGTTGTGATTCCTTACCAATCTTGGACTCGAGTCACCCGTTTCAGGCGGAGGCCTTTTCGTCCTTCAGGCTCGCGGGCGGCCAATTTTCCAGCCTCATACCGAGCGACAAACCACGTGCCTCGAGCACGTCCTTGATTTCATTCAAGGACTTCTTGCCAAGGTTCGGCGTCTTCAGCAGCTCGACTTCGGTGCGCTGAATCAGATCGCCGATGTAGTAAATGTTCTCGGCCTTGAGGCAGTTGGCGCTGCGGACGGTCAACTCGAGATCGTCTACGGGGCGGAGCAGAATCGGATCGATCTGATCCTCTTCCTCCTCGACTTCCTGCTCTTTATCGGCTTCAAGATCGACGAAGGCAGCCAGCTGCTCCTGCAGAATGGTCGCGGAGCGGCGGATCGCCTCTTCGGGATCCAGGGTGCCATCGGTCTCCAGGTCGATCACGAGCTTGTCGAGGTCGGTACGCTGCTCTACGCGCGCAGACTCGACGGCGTAGGAAACGCGGCGAACCGGGCTGTAGGTCGCATCCAGTTGAAGACGGCCGATCGCTCGGGTTTCGTCTTCGTTCTGGGCACGGACGTCTGCCGGCTCGTAACCGCGACCACGCATGATGCGAAGCTTCATGTTGAGCTCGCCGCCATCGTTCAGGTGAGCGATGACGTGATCCGGATTGACGATCTCGACATCGTGGCTGACGGCGATATCGCCGGCGGTCACGACGCCAGGGCCCTGCTTGTTCAGCGCCAGTTCAGCATCGTCGCGTCCGTGCATCTTGATGGACACGTCTTTGAGGTTCAGGAGGATTTCGATGACATCTTCCTGAATGCCTTCGATGGCGCTGTACTCGTGCTCGACTCCTTGGATCTCAGCCTCTACGACGGCACAGCCGGGCATCGAGGAGAGAAGGATGCGACGCAGAGCATTCCCCAGGGTATGACCGAAGCCGCGCTCGAATGGTTCGAGCACGATCTTCGCGTGATTCGCGTTGATCTCTTCGACCTTGATATCGCGAGGACGGAGAAACTCTGTCACTGAACGCTGCATATGAACACCTTTAGGCTGCCGAACGAATACTCGAAGTCTCTTACGAAGTTGACCACTCGAAGGATTACTTGGAGTAGAGCTCGACGATCAGGTTTTCGTTGATGTCGGCAGACAGGTCTCCACGCTCGGGAATGGCCTTGAACGTGCCTTCCATCTTCTTGGCATCGATTTCGATCCAAGGGATGTCGCCACGGTTGCCGGCAATTTCGAGGGCAGCCTGGATACGGCTCTGGTTCTTCGACTTCTCGCGTACGGAGATCACGTCACCAGTGGCGACCTTGAAGGACGCGACGTTAACGGTCTTGCCGTTGACGGCGATCGCCTTGTGGCTCACCAGCTGGCGTGCTTCAGCGCGGGTAGCACCAAAGCCCATGCGGTAGACGACGTTGTCCAGGCGGGTTTCGAGCAGCTGAAGCAGAACTTCGCCGGTCGCACCCTTCTGGCTTGCTGCCTTTTTGTAGTAGTTGCGGAATTGCTTTTCCAGTACGCCGTACATGCGACGCACTTTCTGCTTTTCACGCAGCTGAGTACCGTAGTCGGAGAGACGCTGACGGCGCTGGCCATGCTGCCCCGGGGGCTGCTCGGCTTTGCATTTCTTCTCGAATGCGGTGACGCCGCTCTTGAGGAAGAGATCGGTGCCTTCGCGACGAGACAGCTTGCATTTGGGTCCGGTATAACGTGCCATGAATCTGTCTCCTTATACGCGGCGTTTTTTCGGCGGACGGCAGCCGTTGTGAGGAACGGGCGTCGCGTCGGTGATGCTCTGTACGCGGAAGCCTGCGGCGTTGAGCGCACGCACGGCGGATTCACGGCCGGGTCCGGGACCCTTGACCAGCACGTCTACGTTCTTCACTCCATACTCGGCTGCAGCGGTCGCTGCACGTTCGCTTGCTACTTGAGCCGCGAACGGGGTGCTCTTGCGAGAACCACGAAAACCCGAACCACCGGCAGTCGCCCATGCGAGCGCGTTGCCCTGGCGGTCTGTGATCGTCACGATCGTGTTGTTAAAAGAGGCGTGGATATGAGCGATCGCATCCACTACCTGCTTTTTAACCTTTTTACGGTTACTGCGCGGGTTAGCCATGTTTGGAAGTATCCTGGTGTTAACGCATCACGCGTTATTTGCGAATCGGTTTACGCGGCCCCTTACGGGTACGCGCGTTGGTCTTGGTGCGCTGACCGCGCAACGGAAGACCACGACGATGGCGCAGACCACGGTAGCAACCCAGATCCATGAGACGCTTGATATTCAGCGTGATCTCACGGCGAAGGTCACCTTCTACGACGTACTTGCCGACTTCTACACGCAAAACGTCCAGCTGCTCGGGGGAGAGATCCCCGATCTTGGTGCTGGCTTCGATGCCAACAGCAGCACAGATCGCTTTGGAGCGAGTACGGCCAACGCCGTAGATGTAGGTCAGCGAGATCGCCGCATGCTTGTTGTCCGGGATATTGACGCCTGCAATACGGGCCATCAGCTTACTCCGAAGATTTGAGCGGCTTTGCTCGGTTAGTCATCTACAAAAAGGCGCAATAGCATACCTCTTGCTCACTACTGGAGCAAGAGGCATGCTCGCGCCGAGGTCAAAGACAGTGTCAGGGCGAAGATCTAGGATCAACCCTGGCGCTGCTTGTGCCGCGGTTCAGTGCAGATAACCCGCACAGCACCGCGACGGCGAATGATCTTGCAGTTACGGCAGATCTTTTTAACGGAAGCTCGAACTTTCATCGTTCACTCCAAAATGTCTAGCGGAGACATCAGCGCATGATGCCGCCGCTGCCATAGCCTTTGAGGTTGGCCTTCTTCATCACGGACTCGTACTGATGGGACATCAGATGCGATTGCACCTGGGCCATGAAGTCCATCACGACCACCACCACGATCAGTATCGACGTACCGCCGAAGTAGAAGGGCACCTGCCAGGCGACCATCAAGAACTGAGGCATCAGGGAGACGAACGTGATGTAAATAGCCCCGAACAGCGTCAACCGCGTCATCACCTTGTCGATGTAGCGCGCGGTCTGATCCCCCGGGCGGATACCCGGAAGGAAGGCTCCAGACTTCTTCAGGTTATCGGCAACGTCCTTCGGATTGAAGACCAGCGCCGTATAGAAGAAGCAGAAGAATACTACCGCGGCTGCAAAAAGCAAGATGTAGAGCGGCTGTCCTGGCCCAAGCGCCTGAGAGATGGTGGAAAGCCACCCCAATCCTTCGCCCTGACCGAACCACTGCCCGATGGACGCCGGGAAGAGCAGGATACTGGACGCGAAGATCGGCGGAATGACACCCGCCATGTTGACCTTCATCGGCAGATAGCTGCTCTGACCCGCATACATCTTGTTGCCCACCTGACGCCGCGGATAGTTCACCGTAATGCGGCGCTGGCCGCGTTCGATGAACACCACGAAAGCGACGGTGGCGACGCCGAGGAGCGCCAGCGCGAGCAGCGGCAGCACGTTCCAGGCGCCGTCGTTGCGCGCTAGTTCGAAGGCCTGCCCGACCGCACTGGGCATGCCAGCGACGATACCCGCGAAGATGATCAGCGAAATGCCGTTGCCGATCCCCTTCTCGGTGATCTGCTCACCGAGCCACATCAGGAACACCGCGCCAGCGACGAAGGTCACGATGGCGGTGAAGTAGAAGCTGATGTCGGCACTGTAAGCCACACCGCTCCCAACCAGTCCCACTGCCATGCCGACCGCTTGGATCAGTGCCAGTACGACCGTGCCGTAGCGAGTGTACTGGGTGATCTTGCGACGACCTGCCTCTCCTTCCTTCTTCAACTGCTCGAGATGGGGAGAGACTACCGTCAAGAGCTGCATGATGATCGACGCGGAAATGTACGGCATGATGCCGAGCGCGAAGATACTCATCCGCTCCAGCGCACCACCGGAGAACATGTTGAACAGGCTCAGGATGGTGCCCTGGTTTTCTCTGAAGAGGGCAGCGAGCTGGTCAGGATTGATACCGGGCACCGGAATGTGGGCACCGATCCGGTACACCACGAGCGCGATGATCACGAACCGAAGACGGGCCCAGAGTTCACTGAGGCCGCCCTGGCTACTGGCCGGTACGTTTCCTGACTTAGCCATTAGTCCTCTACCTTACCACCAGCGTTTTCGATCGCCGCGCGAGCACCCTTGGTGACTTTGATGCCACGCACGGTAACGGCACGGTCCAGCTCGCCAGAGAGAACGATTTTGGCGAAGCGGGTCGAGTCCTTGATCACGTTGGCTTCTTTCAGCGTCGCGAGATCGACGACCTCGCCATCGACCTTGGCCAGCTCGGAGAGGCGAACCTCTTCGGAGACCAGCGACTTGGCCGAGGTGAAGCCGAACTTCGGCAGACGACGCTGGAGCGGCATCTGGCCACCCTCGAAACCGGGCTTCACAGTCCCACCGGAGCGAGATTTCTGCCCTTTATGGCCGCGACCGCCAGTCTTGCCAAGCCCGGAGCCGATACCGCGCCCAAGGCGTTTTTCGGCATGCTTGGCGCCCGGTGCCGGACGCAAAGTGTTGAGCTTCATGGATTACTCCCCTTCGACTCGGACAAGGTAGTTAACCTTGTTGATCATGCCGCGAACGGCCGGAGTGTCTTCCAGTTCGACGGTGTGGCCGATACGGCGAAGACCCAGACCACGAACCGTGGCCTGATGTTTCTTGCCAGTGCCGATCACACTGCGGACCTGAGTAACTTTAAGCTTGCCTGACATGGTGCTTACCCCGTGATTGCAGCGACGGAGAGGCCACGCTTGGCAGCGACGTCCTCGGGCGAACGCATCGAAGCGAGCCCTTTGACGGTCGCACGCACCACGTTGACCGGATTGGTCGAACCGTAGCACTTGGCGAGGACGTCATGGACGCCGGCCAGCTCGAGGACGGAGCGCATGGCGCCACCGGCGATGATGCCGGTACCCTCGGATGCGGGCTGCATGAAGATCTTCGATGCGCCGTGACGGGCACGCACCGGATACTGCAGGGTGTGGCCCTTCAATTCGACTTTGACCATGCTGCGATGAGCCTGGTCCATCGCCTTTTGGATCGCGACCGGCACTTCACGCGCCTTGCCGCGGCCGAAGCCGACACGCCCTTTGCCATCGCCAACGACGGTCAGCGCGGTGAAGCCGAAGATACGGCCACCCTTGACCACCTTGGCGACGCGGTTGATCTGCACCAACTTCTCTTGCAGATCACCGCTGCCTTTCTGTTCGTTATTCGCCATCGTGAAACCCTTTAGAATTGCAGGCCGCCTTCACGCGCGGCATCGGCCAGAGCCTTGACGCGACCGTGGTATTTGAAGCCAGAGCGGTCGAAGGCCACTTCAGTGATACCCGCGTCCTTGGCACGCTCAGCGAGCAGCGATCCGACCTTGGCAGCCGCGTCGGCGTTGCCAGTGGCCGCTTCGCGCAGCGCCTTGTCGAGCGTAGAGGCGCTGACCAACACATGGCCGCCATCGGCGGAGATGATCTGCGCGTAGATGTGGCGCGGAGTGCGGTTGACGCACAGACGCACAACACCCAGCTCACGGATCTTCGCGCGCGCACGGCGGGCACGACGGAGACGAGATTCTTTCTTCGCGTTCATAACCCTGCCTTACTTCTTCTTGGCTTCTTTACGGCGAACCTGTTCGTCGCTGTAACGAACGCCCTTGCCCTTGTAGGGCTCCGGCGGACGGAAAGCGCGAATTTCTGCCGCGACCTGGCCGAGCTGCTGCTTGTCCGCGCTTTTCAGCACGATCGTGGTGTTACGCGGAGTCTCCGCGCTGACACCTTTGGGCAGCGTGTACTCAACCGGGTGAGAAAAGCCGAGCGAAAGGTTGATGGTCTGGCCATTAGCAGCGGCACGATAGCCGACGCCGTTGATCTCGAGGGTGCGCGAGAAACCTTCGCTCACTCCGACGACCATGTTGTTGACCAGTGCCCGAGTAGTGCCCGCCATGGCCCAGCTCTTGGCTTGAGCGCTGGGTGCGAAGGTCAGCTGACCTTCTTCCTGGCTGACGACGACATCGGCGTGAACGGTCAGTTCGAGCTGGCCCTGGCCGCCTTTCACGGTCAGGGTCTTATCGTTGATCTTCACTTCGACGCCGCTGGGCAGCTTTACCGGATATTTGGCAATCCTAGACATTTCTCACTCCTAGAATACGGTACAGATGACTTCACCGCCGACGCCGGCCTGACGCGCGGCACGGTCGGTCATCACGCCCTTGGAGGTGGAAACGATGGCGACGCCGAGACCGTCTGCGACCTTGGGCAATTCATCCTTGCCCTTGTAGATGCGCAGGGAAGGCTTGGAGACGCGCTGCAGGTGCTCGATGACCGGCTTGCCTTCGAAATACTTGAGGGTGACCTTCAGCTGCGGCTGAGTCTCACCGACGACAGCGAAGTCGGCGATGTATCCCTCTTCCTTCAGTACACGCGCCACTTCGACCTTGACCTTGGAGGACGGAATATCGACCGTCACCTTGGTGGCCTGCTGCGCGTTGCGGATACGAGTCAACATATCCGCCAGAGTGTCTTGCATGCTCATTGCTAGCGCTCCTCGCGTGCGTTACCAGCTGGACTTGGTCAAGCCGGGGACGTCGCCGCGCATTGCGGCTTCACGCAGCTTGTTACGGCCAAGGCCGAACTTGTTGTAGTAGCCGTGCGGACGGCCGGTGATACGGCAGCGGTTACGCTGACGGACCGGGCTCGAGTCACGCGGAAGGCTCTGCAGCTTGAGCTGAGCATCGAATTTCTCCTCGTCGGACGAGGAGACACTCTGGATGATTGCTTTGAGCTCCGCGCGGCGAGCTGCGTACTTCTTGACCAGCTGCGTGCGCTTGAGCTCACGCTCAATCATACTTTTCTTCGCCATTATTCCAGCCTTTATTTCTTGAACGGGAAGTTCAGCGCGCTAAGGAGCGCACGACCTTCTTCGTCGCTGTTGGCAGTGGTGGTAATCGTGATGTCCAGACCACGGATCCGGTCGATCTTATCATATTCGATCTCCGGAAAGATGATCTGCTCACGAACGCCCATGGAGTAGTTGCCGCGACCGTCGAAAGACTTCGGGTTGAGACCACGGAAGTCACGGACACGCGGGATCGCGATATTGACCAGACGGTCAAGAAAATCCCACATCCGCTCCTTGCGCAGCGTCACCTTGACGCCGATCGGCCAGCCTTCACGGACCTTGAAACCGGCGACGGATTTACGCGCCTTGGTCACGATCGGCTTTTGGCCGGAGAGCTTCTCCAAGTCCGCTGCAGCGTGCTCGATCAGCTTTTTATCGCTGGTCGCTTCACCAACACCCATGTTCAGGGTGATCTTGGTGATTTTCGGCACCTGCATCACGTTGGCGTAGCCGAAATGCTCCTTGAGCTGGGCTACCACCTCGTCTTTGTACTGCTGTTTCAAATTCGCCATTATCCCACCCGACTCGCGTTAGGCGTCGATCTGCTTTTGAGTCGACTTGAAGATACGGACCTTGGTACCGTCGTCCTTCAGCTGAAAGCCGACACGATCCGCCTTGCCGGTTTCCTGGTTGAAGATCGCGACGTTAGACTCGTGAATCGGAGCCTCACGTTCGACGATACCCCCCTGCTGACCGAGCATCGGGTTGGGCTTGGTGTGACGTTTAATCATGTTCACACCTGCGATGACGAACTTACCGTCTTTAAGCACACGCTTGACGGTACCGCGCTTGCCCTTGTCCTTGCCGGCGATGACGATTACCTCGTCGTCACGTTTGATCTTGCGCATTTTCCGCTCCGCTCCTTACAGCACTTCGGGCGCCAAGGAAATGATCTTCATGAACTTTTCAGTACGAAGCTCACGAGTAACCGGCCCAAAGATACGGGTGCCGATCGGCTGTTCGTTGGTGTTGTTCAACAGAACCGCCGCATTTCCATCGAAACGGATCAGCGAGCCGTCCGGACGGCGAACGCCGCTCGCGGTACGCACGACCACAGCCTTGAGTACTTGGCCTTTCTTTACACGGCCACGCGGAATCGCTTCCTTGACCGTGACCTTGATGACGTCGCCGATGCGCGCGTAGCGACGGTGAGAGCCGCCGAGCACCTTGATGCACTGGACCCGGCGCGCACCGCTGTTGTCAGCGACATCCAGCATTGTTTGCGTCTGAATCATCGGTTTTCTCCAAACCTAAACTGACTGCACTGGTAGGCAGCGGGCTCAGCCCTTGGCCTGTTCGATCACTTCGACCAGCGACCAGGACTTCATCTTGGAGATCGGGCGGCCTTCACGAATGGAGACCAGATCGCCAACCTTCGCCTGGTTGGTTTCGTCGTGGGCATGCAGCTTGGTGGAGCGCTTAACATACTTGCCGTAGATCGGGTGGCGCTCAGAGCGCTCGATCATCACGACGATGGACTTGTCCATCTTATCGCTCACAACCTTGCCGGTGAGCGTACGTGCTTGCGTTTCCTGGGACATCTTATTCACCTGCCTTCTGTTTGATCACAGTCTTCACGCGAGCGATCTCGCGACGCGTCTGCTTCAACAGATGGGTCTGGTTAAGCTGCCCCGTAGCCTTCTGCATACGCAGATTGAATTGCTCGCGCAGCAGCTCGAACAGCTGCTCTTTGAGCGCCTCGGCTGACTTTTCACGAAGTTCCTGAGCTTTCATCACATCACCGTCCGTTTCACGAAGGTAGTGGCAACGGGCATCTTCTGAGCAGCCAGAGTGAACGCCTCACGCGCCAGCTCTTCCGAAACGCCTTCGATCTCGTAAAGAACGCGACCGGGCTGGATCTGCGCAACCCAGTACTCCACCGACCCCTTACCTTTACCCATACGAACTTCGAGGGGCTTTTCCGAGATCGGCTTGTCCGGGAAGACGCGAATCCAGATCTTGCCACCACGCTTGACGTGACGGGTGATCGCACGACGACCGGCTTCGATCTGACGAGCGGTGAGACGACCACGGCCAGTGGCCTTGAGGCCGTACTCGCCGAAGCTCACGCTGCTACCGCGATTCGCCAGGCCACGGTTGCGGCCCTTGTGCTGCTTGCGAAATTTTGTACGCTTGGGCTGTAACATCGACTAATCCCCTTACTTTGAGCCTTTCTTCTTGGGAGCCGCAGGCTGCTGAGGCTGCTTGGCTTTCGCCCGCACTTCCTCGATGCCTCCGAGAATCTCTCCCTTGAAGACCCAAACCTTGACGCCGATGACGCCGTAGGTGGTATGCGCTTCATAGGTGGCGTAGTCGATGTCCGCGCGCAGTGTGTGAAGCGGAACACGGCCTTCACGATACCACTCGGTGCGCGCGATCTCGGCACCGCCAAGGCGACCGGAGAGCTGGATCTTGATGCCCTTGGCGCCGAGGCGCATGGCGTTCTGCACCGCACGCTTCATTGCACGGCGGAACATCACGCGGCGCTCGAGCTGGCCTGCGATGTTCTGCGCGACCAAGCGAGCGTCGAGCTCCGGCTTGCGAACTTCCTCGATGTTGACGTGCACCGGCACGCCCATCATCGAAGTCAGATCGCGACGAAGGCGATCGACGTCTTCGCCTTTCTTGCCAATCACGATGCCCGGACGAGCAGTGTGAATGGTGATGCGTGCATTGTTAGCCGGACGCTCGATGAGCACGCGGCTGACGGATGCATTCTTGAGACGATCCTCGATGAAGCTACGAACGGCGAGGTCGTTGTTCAGCTTGTCGGCATAAGCACCGCGCTCTGCGTACCAGACCGAAGTGTGGTCTTTGACGATACCGAGGCGAATACCGATTGGATGTACTTTTTGACCCATCTGGTCGACTCCTACTTCTCGGCTACCTTGACGGTGATGTGGCAAGAACGCTTCATGATGCGATCCGCACGGCCTTTGGCGCGCGGCTGAATGCGCTTGAGCGTCGTGCCCTCATCGACATAGATGGTCGAGACGCGAAGCTCGTCGATGTCCATGCCGTTGTTTTCTTCCGCGTTAGCGATGGCGGACTGAAGCACTTTCCGGACGATCACCGCCGCTTTCTTCGGCGAGAAGGTCAGGATGTCGAGCGCCTCAGCCACCGGCTTGCCGCGCACCTGATCAGCGACCAAACGGGCCTTCTGAGCGGACAGGCGAGCGCCGCGCAATTTTGCAGCTACTTCTTCCATTTCTCGGTCCTCTCTCACCGCTTGGCTTTCTTATCAGCCGCGTGGCCGCGATAAGTGCGGGTGGCAGCGAACTCGCCAAGCTTATGCCCCACCATCTCCTCGGAGACGTAGACCGGAACATGCTGGCGACCGTTATGGACGGCAATGGTGAGTCCTACCATGTTCGGCAGGATCATCGAACGACGCGACCAGGTCTTGATCGGTTTGCGGTCGTTCTTTTCCACAGCCGCCTCAACCTTCTTCAAAAGATGAAGGTCGATGAAGGGACCTTTCTTAAGTGAACGTGGCACAGCCGTTACCCCTTAAATTCTGTTACTTGGCCTTGCGGCGACGAACGATCAGTTTATCGGTGCGCTTGTTCTTACGAGTCTTATGACCCTTGGTCGGAACACCCCACGGAGAAACCGGGTGACGGCCTCCGCTGGTACGACCTTCACCACCACCGTGCGGGTGGTCGACCGGGTTCATTGCGACACCGCGAACTGTCGGACGCACACCTCTCCAGCGCTTGGCGCCGGCCTTGCCGAGTTGGCGCAGGCTGTGCTCCGAGTTGCCCACTTCGCCGAGGGTGGCGCGGCATTCGGAAAGAATGCGGCGCATCTCGCCGGAGCGCAGGCGCACGGTGGCGTAGTTGCCTTCGCGTGCGACCAGCTGAGCACTGGCACCGGCGCTACGGACGAGCTGGGCACCCTTGCCGGGCTTGAGCTCGATACAGTGGATGGTCGAACCAACCGGGATGTTGCGCAGCGGCAGGGTATTGCCCGCGCGGATTGCCGCATTGACGCCTGACTCAAGGCGATCACCGGCCGCAACGTTCTTCGGCGCGATGATGTAGCGACGCTCACCATCCGAGTACTTAAGCAGCGCGATATGGGCGCTACGGTTCGGGTCGTACTCCAGGCGCTCGACAACCGCCGGGATACCATCCTTGTTACGCTTGAAATCAACCAAGCGGTAATGCTGACGCTGGCCGCCACCGATGTGACGAGTGGTGATACGGCCATTGTTGTTGCGACCGCCGCTGCGCTTCTGCGCCTCGACCAGAGCGTCAACCGGGCGACCCTTGTAGAGGTCTGGGCTGACGATCTTCACCATGTGGCGACGGCCGGCGGACGTCGGTTTGGTCTTAACTACTGCCATGATCCGTTCTCCTGCCTCACTCGTTGCCAGTGAAGTCTTCGAGGGTCTCACCAGCGGCCAGGGTCACATAGGCTTTGCGATAGCCGCTGCGACGACCTTCGCCACGCGCGGTGCGCTTGACTTTGCCCTTGATGTTGAGCACCTGGACGGCCGCGACCTTCTTGCCGAAGAGAGCCTCGACGGCTTTCTTGATTTCCGGCTTGGTGGCGTCCGAGGCGACCTTGAACACATACTGATTGTTCTCGGCGGCGATGGCGGCCTTCTCGGTCATATGCGGCCCGAGCAGCACTTTGAATACGCGTTCCGGGTTCATCCCAGCTTCTCCTCGAACTTACGCAGAGCGGGCACGGTCACCAGCACCTTGTCGAAAGCGACCAGGCTGACCGGATCGACCGCGGCAACGTCGACGACAGCAACGTTGGGGATGTTGCGAGCGGCAAGGTAAAGGTTTTCATCGACCTCTTCGGTAACGATGAGCACCCTCTCCAACCCCAACTCCTGAAGCTTGGTGACGAGCTGCTTGGTCTTCGGAGAATCGACGACGAACTCGTTGATCGCGACCAGGCGCTCCTGACGGAGAAGCTCGGAAAGGATCGAACGCATCGCGGCGCGATACATCTTGCGGTTGACCTTCTGGGAATGATCCTGCGGGCGAGCCGCAAAGGTCACACCGCCGCTGCGCCACAGCGGGGAACGGATGGTGCCAGCACGTGCGCGACCAGAACCTTTCTGGCGCCACGGTTTCTTGCCACCACCTCTGACATCGGAGCGAGTCTTCTGCGCGCGGGAACCCTGACGAGCACCTGCCAGATAGGCGGTGACGACCTGGTGCACGAGAGGCTCGTTGAAATCCTTGCCAAAAGTCACGTCGGAAAGTTCGACGGCTTCAGCATTGGCACCTACGAGATTGAGATTCATCGGTACTTACCTCTCAGCGGGCTTTAACAGCGCTGCGCACGATCACTTGGCTGCCGGTTGCACCGGGGACAGCACCTTTGACCAGCAGCAGGTTGCGTTCAGCATCGACACGCACCACTTCAAGGCTTTGCACGGTCACGCGGGCGCTGCCCATGTGTCCTGCCATTTTCTTGCCCTTGAAGACGCGACCCGGGGTCTGGCACTGGCCAATGGAGCCAGGTGCACGGTGCGAGAGGGAGTTGCCGTGAGTCATGTCCTGAGTACGGAAGTTCCAGCGCTTGACCGCGCCCTGGAAGCCCTTACCCTTGGACGTACCGGTCACATCAATCTTCTGACCAGTTTCAAAGAGGGATACGGTGAATTCGCCGCCGACCTGGGGATCTTCCTCGCTTTCAGCGAGACGGAATTCCGCCAGAGTACGACCAGCTTCGACACCTGCTTTGGCGAACTGACCTGCAGCAGCCTTGGACAGATGCTTGGCCTTGCGCGAACCGGCAGTCACTTGGACGGCGCGATAGCCGTCAGACTCGAGAGTCTTGACGCTGGTGACGCGATTAGGCTCAACTTCGATGACGGTTACGGGCACGGAGGTGCCATCTTCGGTGAAGATACGGGTCATGCCGCTCTTCTTGCCGACCAAACCGATCGTCATGTTCAGTCTCCTTTAGTGTACGGGGCTATCACCCGCTATGGCTGCCCTTTCCAGAGCATTCCACTAGCACATTGTGTGGCGTCTCACGACGCGGCGGCCAACACGGCCGCAAGTGACTAGTGAGGGTGATTAATCAACCTTGATCTGCACATCGACGCCGGCGGCGAGATCAAGCTTCATCAGCGCATCGACCGTTTTCTCGGTCGGTTCGACGATGTCCAACACACGCTTGTGGGTGCGAATCTCGTACTGATCACGCGCGTCTTTGTTGACGTGCGGGGAGATCAGAACGGTATAACGCTCCCGATTGGTCGGCAGGGGGATCGGCCCACGCACCTGAGCACCGGTCCGCTTCGCGGTATCCACGATTTCCTGCGCGGACTGATCGATCAGGCGATGGTCGAACGCCTTCAGCCGAATGCGAATTTTCTGGTTCTGCATGTTGCCTTAACTCCAATGGGCAATACCCGCGCGCCATGATGATGCGCTAAGCAGCCTGTGAATGCGACGGCGCGAGCCGCCCACTCACGCTTGAAAGGATGCGCATTATATTCACCCTGAGGGGGTGAGTCAAACGCACATCGCACGAGAGGGACAGCCCGACATGAGAAAGGGGCCCGAGCCGGGCCCCTTTTGAATCGCCTTGCGATGTTACTCGACGATCTTGGCGACGACGCCAGCGCCGACGGTACGACCGCCTTCGCGGATAGCGAAGCGCAGGCCGTCTTCCATCGCGATCGGAGCGATCAGGGTGACAACCATCTTGACGTTGTCGCCCGGCATGACCATCTCGACACCTTCCGGCAATTCACAGGTACCAGTCACATCGGTGGTACGGAAGTAGAACTGCGGGCGATAGCCTTTGAAGAACGGCGTGTGACGGCCGCCTTCTTCCTTGGACAGGATGTAGACTTCGCTTTCGAACTTGGTGTGCGGAGTGATCGAGCCCGGCTTGGCCAGAACCTGGCCACGCTCGACGTCGTCACGCTTGGTACCGCGCAGCAGCGCACCGATGTTCTCACCCGCACGACCTTCGTCGAGCAGCTTACGGAACATCTCGACACCGGTAACGGTAGTCTTGGTGGTGTCACGCAGACCAACGATCTCGACTTCTTCGCCAGTCTTGACGATGCCGCGCTCGACACGACCGGTGACCACGGTACCGCGGCCAGAGATCGAGAACACGTCTTCGATCGGCATCAGGAACGGACGGTCGATGGCACGCTCCGGCTCAGGGATGTAGTCATCCAGTGCCTTGATCAGGTTGGTAACGGCGGTGGTGCCCATGCCGTTATCGTCCTTGCCTTCGAGCGCCATCAGCGCGGAGCCGATGATGATCGGGGTGTCGTCACCCGGGAAGTCGTACTCGCTGAGGAGCTCACGAACTTCCATCTCGACCAGCTCGAGCAGCTCTTCGTCGTCGACCATGTCGGCCTTGTTCAGGAACACGACGATGTAGGGTACGCCCACCTGACGCGACAGCAGGATGTGCTCGCGGGTCTGCGGCATGGGGCCGTCAGCTGCGGAGCAGACCAGGATCGCGCCGTCCATCTGAGCGGCACCGGTGATCATGTTCTTGACGTAGTCGGCGTGCCCAGGGCAGTCGACGTGCGCGTAGTGACGGACTTCCGACTGGTACTCGACGTGAGCGGTGGCGATGGTGATACCGCGCTCGCGCTCTTCCGGAGCGTTGTCGATGGTGTCGAAAGCGCGCCATTCACCGCCGAAGACTTCCGCGGAGACGCGGGTCAGTGCCGCAGTCAGGGTGGTCTTACCATGGTCGACGTGACCGATGGTACCGACGTTTACGTGCGGTTTGGAACGTTCAAATTTTGCCTTAGCCACTGCTATAACCTCGTTTGAGCTATGGGTTATTTCTGATTGATGACGGCTTCGACGACGCTGGACGGCGCCTCATCGTACTTCGCAAACTCCATGGAGTAGCTTGCGCGGCCCTGGGTCTGCGAACGCAGGTCGGTCGCGTAACCGAACATCTCACCCAGCGGCACCATTGCACGGATGACTTTACCAGAAGAGGAGTCATCCATACCCTGCACCAGGCCACGGCGGCGGTTCAAATCGCCCATCACATCGCCCATGAAGTCCTCAGGCGTCACCACCTCGACTCGCATGATCGGCTCGAGCAGAACCGCGCCAGCCTTGCGCGCGCCTTCCTTGATCGCCATCGACGAGGCGATCTTGAAGGCATTTTCGTTCGAGTCGACATCGTGGTAGGAACCATCGAACAGCGCGACTTTGACGTCGATCATCGGGTAACCCGCGATGACGCCGTTCTGCAGCTGCTCGAAAGCGCCCTTCTCGACTGCGGGAACGTATTCCTTCGGCACCACCCCACCGACGATCTCGGAGGTGAACTTGAAGGTCATTTCCTCGTCGCCACCCTTGTCGGCCTCGGTCAGCGGCTCGATACGAAGCCACACGTGACCGAACTGACCGCGCCCACCGGACTGGCGAACGAACTTGCCTTCCTGCTCGACGCTCTTACGAATCGTCTCGCGATAGGCAACCTGCGGCTTGCCGATGTTCGCCTCGACTTTGAACTCGCGACGCATACGGTCGACGATGATGTCGAGGTGCAGCTCGCCCATCCCGGAGATGATGGTCTGACCGCTCTCCTCGTCGGTCTTGACGCGGAAGGAAGGATCCTCCTGCGCAAGCTTGCCGAGGGCGATACCCATCTTCTCCTGATCAGCCTTGGACTTCGGCTCGACGGCGACCGAGATCACAGGCTCAGGGAACTCCATCCGCTCCAGCACGATCTTGTTATCGATGGCGCAAAGAGTATCACCGGTAGTGACATCCTTGAGCCCGACGCAGGCAGCGATGTCACCCGCGAGGATCTCTTTGATCTCTTCGCGCGTGTTCGCATGCATCTGAACGATACGACCGATGCGCTCTTTCTTCTCCTTAACGGAGTTGTAGACGCTATCGCCCGAGCTCAGCACGCCCGAATAGACGCGAACGAAGGTCAGCGTACCGACGAACGGGTCGGTTGCGATCTTGAACGCGAGCGCGGCGAAAGGGGCGTTGTCATCGGCCTCACGGGTCTCGATGGTGCCTTCCTTGTCGTTCAGCTCACCCTCGATCGCCTTGACCTCGAGCGGAGAAGGAAGATATTCGACGACCGCGTCGAGCACTGCCTGCACGCCCTTGTTCTTGAACGCGGAGCCGCAGGTGATCAGTACGATCTCGTTGTCGAGGGTACGACGACGCAGACCGGCCTTGATCTCTTCCTTGGTCAGCTCGCCCTCGTCGAGGTACTTCTCCATCAGCTCGTCCGAGGCCTCGGCCGCGGCTTCGATCATCTGCTCGCGGTAGGTCTCAGCGGTCTCGCGGAGCTCGTCGGGGATATCGACGAGTTCGTAGGTGAGCCCCTGATCGGCGTCGTTCCAGAGGATCGCTTTCATCTCGAGCAGATCGACGACGCCCTTGAACTCTTCTTCAGCGCCCCAGTTGATCTGGATCGGCACGGCGTTGCAGTTCAAGCGATCCTTGAGCTGCTCGACGACCTTGAAGAAGTCCGCACCCGCGCGGTCCATCTTGTTGACGAAGACCATGCGCGGCACTTCGTACTTGTTCGCCTGGCGCCAAACGGTTTCGGTCTGGGGCTGCACACCGGAGGAGCCGCAGAGCACGACCACGGCGCCATCGAGCACGCGCAGGGAACGTTCGACCTCGATGGTGAAGTCGACGTGTCCAGGGGTGTCGATGATATTGATGCGGTGCTCGTCGAACTGCTGGTTCATCCCCTTCCAGAAGGTCGTCACAGCAGCGGAGGTGATGGTGATACCACGCTCCTGCTCCTGCTCCATCCAGTCGGTGGTTGCAGCGCCGTCATGGACTTCGCCGATCTTGTGCGAGAGACCGGTATAGAAAAGCACGCGCTCGGTCGTAGTGGTCTTGCCCGCATCGACGTGCGCGACAATCCCGATATTGCGATAGCGCTTAAGGGGAGTCTTGCGTGCCACGATAGTGTGTCCTGTTGGTTGGAAGCCTCGTCCTTCACCGGCGGGGCCATCGCGAGGAGAAGCCCCGCGACGGCCGAACGACGCGGATCAGAAACGGTAGTGCGAGAACGCCTTATTGGCCTCGGCCATACGGTGGACGTCTTCGCGCTTCTTGACGGCGGCACCTTTTCCTTCCGCTGCATCCAGGATCTCGCCAGCAAGACGCTGCTCCATGGT
Organism: Halotalea alkalilenta; assembly: GCF_001648175.1. Taxonomy (NCBI): domain Bacteria; kingdom Pseudomonadati; phylum Pseudomonadota; class Gammaproteobacteria; order Oceanospirillales; family Halomonadaceae; genus Halotalea; species Halotalea alkalilenta. Next base: position 4,356,884 of record NZ_CP015243.1, read on the forward strand.
CTTCTCACCACGCGAACGCGCAGCGTCGACCATCCAGCGCATAGCCAGCGCCTGACGACGGGAAGGACGTACTTCCACAGGCACCTGGTAGGTGGCACCACCTACGCGACGCGACTTGACCTCGACCATCGGCTGGATAGCTTCCAGCGCTTTTTCGAACAGATCCAGCGGCTCGGCATCTTTGGAGCGAGTGGCAACCCGGTCGAGCGCGCCATAAACGATGCGCTCGGCAACGGACTTCTTGCCGCTGATCATCAGATGGTTCATGAACTTGGCCAGCCGCTCACTTCCGAACTTGGGATCCGGAAGAATGTCGCGTTTTGCGGCAATACGACGTCTAGGCATGATAAGCCCTCGGTGAAGGGTCCTTCAGGTAAACCTGGCCACTGAGACCAGCCTTACTCTTATCAGACCAGAATGAAATCAGGATTTCGGACGCTTGGTGCCGTACTTCGAACGGCCCTGCTTACGGTTCTGGACGCCAGAGGTATCCAGAGCGCCGCGCACGGTGTGATAACGCACACCGGGCAAGTCCTTCACACGACCGCCGCGAATCAGCACGACCGAGTGTTCCTGCAGGTTGTGACCCTCACCACCGATGTAGGAGGTGACTTCGAAGCCGTTGGTCAAACGCACGCGGCAAACTTTACGCAGCGCCGAGTTCGGCTTCTTCGGGGTCGTGGTGTATACGCGGGTGCAAACCCCACGTTTCTGGGGGCAGGCCTGAAGCGCCGGGACGTCACTCTTGGTGACGGGGCGCTTGCGCGGCTTGCGCACCAGCTGGTTGACGGTTGCCATTAAGTTACTCACTCCAAATAGCGATGCAATGATACTGCCACTACCCACCCGGGCAGCTTGATAGCGAAAAAAGACGGACTTCTCCCGCTATTAAAGGCTGCGAATTCTACGGGCTTCGCAACCTGAGCGTCAAGCCCGGGCGAAGCTCTTCGCCCGGGCTTGACGATTTCATCCACTACAGACGTCTTCAGTCTTCGTCGGCATCCAGCGCGGTCAGCTGCTCGCCGAGCTGCTGTTCGATGTCGAGCGCGGTCGGGTGCAGCACGCGATCGGACTCCTCGCGCCGGCGCCGACGCTCGGCGTGATGCGCAAGACCGGTACCGGCAGGGATCAGGCGACCGACGACCACGTTCTCCTTCAGGCCGCGAAGGAAGTCGCGCTTGCCGGTGACCGAGGCCTCTGTGAGCACGCGAGTGGTCTCCTGGAACGATGCCGCGGAGATGAACGACTCGGTGGCAAGCGAAGCCTTGGTGATCCCCAGCAGTACGCGCTCGTACTTGGCCGGGAAACGGTTCGCTGCCGCGAGGCGCTCATTTTCCTCGAGCACCCGGAAGAACTCGACCTGGTCGCCCTGGATCAGCTCGCTGTCGGCGGCATCGGTGACTTCGACCTTGCGCAGCATCTGACGCACGATCACTTCGATGTGCTTGTCGTTGATGCCCACGCCCTGCAGCCGGTAGACATCCTGGATCTCGGCGGTGATGTACTTCGCCAGCTCCGAGACGCCAAGCAGGCGCAGGATATCGTGCGGGTTGCTCGGGCCGTCCGAGATCACTTCGCCCTTCTCGACGTTCTCACCCTCGAAGACGCTGATCTGGCGCCATTTCGGGATCAACATCTCGAACGGGTCGCCCTCGCTCGGGGTGATCGTCAGGCGGCGCTTGCCCTTGGTCTCCTTGCCGAAGGTCACGGTCCCTGAGATCTCGGCGAGGATCGCCGGCTCCTTGGGCTTGCGAGCTTCGAACAGATCGGCGACGCGCGGCAGACCACCGGTGATGTCCTTGTTACCGGAAGCCTCCACCGGCATGCGCGCAACGACTTCACCCACGTCGATCTTGGCGCCGTTGTCGACCGAGACGATCGCGTTGCCGGGCAGCATGTACTGCACCGGCGTGTTCGAGCCAGGCAGGGTGACGTGCTGTCCCTTCTCGTCGACCAGCATGATCATCGGCCGCTTGTCACGACCGGAGGTCGGACGGCTACCAGCCTCGATGATCTCGATCGAGGAAAGGCCGGTCATCTCATCCACCGTACGGTGCATGGTCTGACCTTCTTCCATCTCGGAGAACTGAATGCTCCCCGTGACCTCGGCGATGATCGGGTGAGTGTGCGGGTCCCATTTGGCGACGATCTGTCCAGCCTCGACCACATCGCCATCGCGAACCGAAAGCTCGGCGCCATAGGGCAGCTTGTAATACTCGCGCTCACGCCCGTGGTCATCGGCGACCGCCAAGGCGCTGGAGCGGGACACCACCACCAGCTTGCCGTCTCCACGCTCGACCGATTTCATGTTGTGCAGGCGAACGCTGCCGCCGTGCTTGACCTGTACGCTGTCCACTGCGGACGCACGCGAGGCGGCACCGCCGATGTGGAAGGTACGCATGGTCAGCTGGGTACCCGGCTCACCGATCGACTGCGCGGCGATGACCCCGACCGACTCACCGACGTTGACCAGATGCCCGCGGGCCAGATCACGGCCGTAGCACTGCGCGCAAACCCCGTGAGTGGTCTCGCAGGTGATGGTGCTGCGCACCACGATCTCATCGACGCCCATGGTGTCGAGCCGCGAGCACCACTCTTCGTCGAGCAGGGTGCCGCGCGGAATCAGCACGTTATCCTGACCATCGAGTACGTCCTGGGCGGTCACTCGGCCCAGCACACGCTCGGCGAGCGAGACGATGACATCGCCGCCTTCGATCACCGGGTGCAGGGTCAGGCCTTCTTCGGTGCCGCAATCGATGTCGGTGATCACCACGTCCTGGGCGACATCGACCAGGCGGCGAGTGAGGTAACCCGAGTTGGCGGTCTTGAGCGCGGTGTCCGCCAGACCTTTACGCGCACCGTGAGTCGAGATGAAGTACTGGAGTACGTTCAGGCCTTCACGGAAGTTCGCGGTGATCGGCGTCTCGATGATCGAGCCGTCCGGCTTGGCCATCAGGCCACGCATGCCAGCGAGCTGACGGATCTGGGCCGCGCTACCACGAGCGCCCGAGTCAGCCATGATGAAGACGCTGTTGAACGAATCCTGTTCGACTTCCTCGCCCTTGCGATTGATGACGCTCTCCTTGGAGATGCCCACCATCATCGCCTTGGCGACCTTGTCGTTGGCCTTCGACCAGATGTCGATGACCTTGTTGTACTTCTCGCCAGCAGTGACCAGGCCGGAGGAGAACTGATCTTCGATCTCCTTCACTTCCTGCTCGGCGGCATCGATGATCGAGGCCTTGGAGGCCGGAATGACGAAATCGTTGACCCCGATCGATGCACCCGACCAGGTCGCCATGCGAAACCCGGTGTACATCAGCTGGTCAGCGAGAATGACCGCATCCTTCAGGCCGACACGACGATAGGCAGTATTGATCAGCTGCGAGATCGCCTTCTTCTTCATCGGCCGGTCGATGATGTCGAAGCTCATGCCCTTGGGCAGGATCGTGAACAGCAGCGCGCGGCCGACAGTGGTGTCGCGAATCGCGGTGTTCTCGGTGAGCTCACCACTCTCTTCGTCCTTGATCCACTCGGTCAGGCGTACCTTGATCCGAGCATGCAAGGCGACACTCTGGGTGCCGAAGGCGCGCTCGACCTCGCTCAGGTTCGAGAACACCATGTCCTCGCCCTTCGCGCCGATCTTCTCGCGGGTCATGTAGTAGAGACCGAGCACCACGTCCTGCGACGGCACGATGATCGGGTCACCGTTGGCCGGCGAAAGCACGTTGTTGGTCGACATCATCAGCGCACGAGCTTCGAGCTGGGCTTCCAGCGTCAGCGGCACGTGGACCGCCATCTGGTCACCGTCGAAGTCAGCGTTGTAAGCCGCGCAGACCAGCGGGTGGAGCTGGATCGCCTTGCCTTCGATCAGCAGCGGCTCGAAAGCCTGGATGCCGAGGCGGTGCAGGGTCGGCGCACGGTTGAGCAGCACCGGGTGCTCGCGAATGACGTCGGCGAGGATATCCCACACCTCGGGCACTTCGCGCTCGACCATCTTCTTGGCGGCCTTGATCGTCGACGCCTGGCCATTGAGCTGCAGCTTGGAATAGATGAACGGCTTGAACAGCTCGAGCGCCATCTTCTTCGGCAAGCCGCACTGATGCAGGCGCAGAGCCGGCCCGACGGTGATGACCGAACGACCGGAGTAGTCGACGCGCTTGCCGAGCAGGTTCTGGCGGAAACGCCCCTGCTTGCCCTTGATCATGTCGGCGAGCGACTTCAGCGGGCGCTTGTTCGACCCGGTGATCGCACGGCCGCGGCGACCGTTGTCGAGCAGCGCATCGACCGACTCCTGCAGCATGCGCTTCTCATTGCGCACGATGATGTCCGGCGCGTTGAGATCGAGCAGCCGCTTGAGGCGGTTGTTACGGTTGATCACCCGACGATAGAGATCGTTGAGATCGGAGGTGGCGAACCGGCCACCGTCGAGCGGCACCAGCGGGCGCAGGTCGGGCGGCAGCACCGGCAGCACTTCCATCACCATCCAGGCCGGCTTGTTGCCGGACTTGAAGAAGGCTTCGAGCAGCTTGAGCCGCTTGGAGAGCTTCTTCACCTTGGTGTCGGAATTGGTCTGCGGAATTTCTTCGCGCAGCCGCTCGATCTCCTCGCCAAGCTCGATATCGGCAAGCAGTGCCTGGACAGCCTCGGCACCCATACGCGCGTCGAAGTCGTCGCCGAACTCCTCGAGAGCCTCGAAATACTGCTCGTCGTTGAGCAGCTGGCCTTTCTCGAGCGTAGTCATGCCCGGGTCTATGACCACGAAGGACTCGAAGTAGAGCACCCGCTCGATGTCACGCAAGGTCATGTCGAGCAGCATGCCGATACGGCTTGGCAGCGACTTGAGGAACCAGATGTGAGCGACCGGCGAGGCCAGTTCGATATGCCCCATGCGCTCGCGGCGCACTGCGGCCTTGGTCACTTCGACGCCGCACTTCTCGCAGATGATGCCGCGGTGCTTCATGCGCTTGTACTTGCCGCAGAGGCACTCGTAGTCCTTCACTGGGCCGAATATCTTGGCGCAGAACAGGCCATCACGCTCGGGCTTGAACGTCCGATAGTTGATGGTTTCCGGCTTCTTGACCTCGCCGTAGGACCACGAACGAATCATTTCCGGTGAGGCGAGCGATATCTTGATCGAGTCGAACTCTTCCGACTGCGCCTGCGATTTGAGTACTTTCACCAAATCTTTCATTAGGTCGGCTCCGCTGCGGAGTTTTCATGGGCGGACCAGTGAGGCGATCGCCACACTGGTCCGCGGACCATCAGATAAAACGGTCGTACGACCGGGAGCGTCCTGAGTTCAGGACTCCAGCTCGATGTCGATGCCCAGCGAGCGGATCTCCTTGACCAGCACGTTGAACGACTCCGGCATGCCGGCCTGCATAGTGTGGTCGCCGTCGACGATGCTCTTGTACATCTTGGTCCGGCCTTCGACGTCGTCGGACTTGACGGTGAGCATTTCCTGCAGGGTGTAGGCCGCGCCGTAGGCTTCCAGCGCCCAGACCTCCATCTCGCCGAAGCGCTGTCCGCCGAACTGCGCCTTGCCGCCGAGCGGCTGCTGGGTGACCAGCGAGTACGAACCGGTGGAACGGGCGTGCATCTTGTCGTCGACCAGGTGATTGAGCTTGAGCATGTACATGTAGCCCACCGTCACCGGTCGATCGAACCGTTCGCCGGTGCAGCCGTCGTAGAGCTCCAGCTGGCCGGACTCCGGCAGATCGGCGAGCTTGAGCAGCCCTTTGATCTCGTGCTCCTTGGCGCCGTCGAATACCGGCGTCGCGATCGGCACACCCTTGGAGAGGTTCTTGGCCAGCGCGATCATCTCTTCGTCGCTGAGCTCGTCCAGCGCCTCATGGCGACCACCGGTGCCGTTGTAGACCTGGTCGAGGAAGCCGCGAATCTCCTTGAGTTGCTGGCCCCGGGCATCCTTCAGCATCCGGTCGAGCTTCTCGCCGAGCCCATGGGCGGCCATGCCCAGGTGGGTCTCGAGGATCTGGCCGACGTTCATGCGCGAAGGTACGCCAAGCGGGTTGAGCACGAAGTCGACCGGCACGCCGTTGGCATCGAAGGGCATGTCCTCGACCGGCTTGATCGCCGAGATGACACCCTTGTTGCCGTGACGGCCAGCCATCTTGTCGCCCGGCTGGATGCGACGCCTGACCGCCAGATAAACCTTGACGATCTTCAGCACGCCCGGCGCGAGGTCGTCGCCCTGGGTCAGCTTGCGACGCTTGTCCTCGAAGCGCTCGTCCATCTCCTTGCGCCGACCCTCGAGCTGCTCGTTGGCCTGGGCCAGCAGCTCGTTGAGCGCTTCATCCTGCATCCGCAGGCTGAACCACTGGGCGCGCGGCAGCTCGCTGAGATAAGCGTCGTCGAGCACGTCGCCTTTCTTCAGCTTCGGCCCACCGTTGACCGGCTGACCACCAAGCGAATTGCGCAGACGCTCGAAGGTCGCGTTCTCGGCGATGCGGTAGGTCTCCTGGAGATCCTTGCGCACTTCGTCGAGCTGCATCTTCTCGATCGCAAGCGCACGCTGGTCCTTCTCCACGCCGTCACGAGTGAACACCTGCACATCGATGACGGTGCCACGCATACCGGTGGAGGCACGCAGAGAGGTGTCCTTCACGTCGGAAGCTTTCTCGCCGAAGATCGCACGCAGCAGCTTCTCTTCCGGGGTCAGCTGGGTTTCGCCCTTGGGCGTGACCTTGCCGACCAGGATGTCGCCGGGATTGATCTCGGCGCCGATGTAGACCACACCGGACTCGTCCAGCTTGCTCAACGCGGCTTCGCCGACGTTGGGAATGTCAGACGTGATCTCTTCCGCCCCGAGCTTGGTATCGCGGGAAACGCAGGTCAGCTCCTGGATGTGGATCGTGGTGAAGCGATCCTCTTGGACCACGCGCTCGGAAATCAGGATCGAGTCTTCGTAGTTGTAGCCGTTCCAGGGCATGAACGCGATGCGCATGTTCTGGCCCAGCGCCAGGTCACCGGTATCGACCGAGGTGCCGTCGGCGAGGATATCGCCACGTGCCACCTGATCGCCGGGACGCACGATCGGGCGCTGGTTCTGGCAGGTGTTCTGGTTCGAGCGGACGTACTTGGTCAGGTTGTAGATATCCACACCTGCCTCACCACCGACCACTTCGTTCTCATCGACACGGATGACGATGCGCTTGGCATCGACGGAATCGACCTTGCCACCGCGGCGGGCGATAGCGCAGACGCCGGAGTCACGGGCAACGAAGCGCTCCATGCCGGTACCGACGAGAGGTTTCTCGGCACGCAGGGTGGGCACCGCCTGACGCTGCATGTTCGAGCCCATCAGCGCGCGGTTGGCGTCATCGTGCTCGAGGAACGGAATCAGCGCCGCCGCGACCGACACGACCTGGCGCGGAGAAACATCCATCAGGGTCACCTTGTCCGGTGCCATGAAGGTAGTCTCGCCACGGTGCCGGACCTGGACCAGGTCATCGACCAGCCGACCGCTCTCATCCACCGAAGCGGAGGCCTGGGCGATGATGTAGTCGCCCTCCTCGATCGCCGAGAGATGGACCAGCTCGTCGGTCACCTGGCGGTCCACCACCTTGCGATACGGAGTCTCGAGGAATCCGTAGCTGTTGGTGCGCGAGTAGGTCGCCAGCGAGTTGATCAGGCCGATGTTCGGGCCTTCCGGCGTTTCGATCGGGCACAAGCGGCCGTAGTGGGTGGCATGAACGTCGCGCACCTCGAAGCCTGCACGCTCACGGGTCAGGCCGCCCGGCCCAAGCGCGGAGACACGGCGCTTGTGAGTGACCTCGGAGAGCGGGTTGTTCTGGTCCATGAACTGGGACAGCTGGCTCGAACCGAAGAACTCCTTCACCGCAGCCGCCACCGGCTTGGCGTTGATCAGGTCCTGCGGCATCAGGCCTTCGCTCTCGGCCATCGACAGGCGTTCCTTGACCGCACGCTCGACGCGCACCAGGCCGACACGGAACTGGTTCTCGGCCATTTCGCCGACGCTTCTGATGCGGCGGTTACCGAGGTGGTCGATATCGTCGACGTCGCCGAAGCCATTACGGATATTGATCAGCTCCTTGAGCACGTCGAGGATGTCGGCGTGGTCGAGGACACCGGAGCCAGTATCGCTGTCGCGACGCAGGCGGCGGTTGAACTTCATCCGGCCCACCGCAGACAGGTCGTAGCGGTCGGCGGAGAAGAACAGGTTGTTGAACAGCGACTCGGCGGCTTCCTTGGTCGGCGGCTCGCCGGGACGCATCATCCGGTAGATCTCGACCAGCGCTTCGAGCTGCGAGCTGGTCGGATCGACCCTCAACGTATCGGAGATGAACGGACCGGTATCGAGATCGTTGGTGTAGAGCGTTTCGATCTGCGTGATCCCGGCCTTGCCGATGCTCTCGATGAGTTCGGGGGTGAGCTCGGTATTGCACTCGCAGATCAGCTCGCCCGTCGAGGGATTGACCTGGTCTTTGGCAAGGGTCTTACCGACGAGGTAGTCCAAGGGGACGCGCAGACGCTGGATACCCGCCTTTTCAAGCTGGCGAATATGCTTCTGGGTGATCCGCCGGCCTTCCTCGACGATCACGTTGAGCTGCTCGTCACGGATTTCGAACGATGCGGTTTCACCACGAAGGCGAGCCGGCACCAGATCCACGCTGAAGCCAGAGTCCTCGATGCGGAAAACGCTGGTCTCGAAGAAGGTGCCGAGGATCTCTTCACCGGTCAAGCCCAGCGCGCGCAGCAGCACCGTGGCCGGCAGCTTGCGGCGACGGTCGATACGAACGAAGACGTTGTCCCGCGGGTCGAACTCGAAGTCGAGCCAGGAGCCGCGATAGGGAATGATGCGCGCTGAATAGAGCAGCTTGCCCGACGAGTGGCTCTTGCCCTTGTCGTGGTCGAAGAAGACCCCCGGGCTGCGATGCAGCTGCGAGACGATGACGCGCTCGGTACCGTTGATGATGAAGGTCCCGTTCTCGGTCATCAGGGGGATTTCCCCCATGTAGACTTCCTGCTCCTTGATGTCCTTGACCGCCTTGTTGGAAGACTCACGGTCGTAGATGATCAAGCGTACCTTGACCCGCAGCGGTGCGGAGTAGGTCACTCCGCGAAGCTGGCATTCCTTGACGTCGAACGCGGGCGTGCCGAAACGATAGCTCACGTACTCGAGCGCGGCATTGCCAGAGAAACTCTCGATCGGGAACACGGAGTTGAAAGCGGCGTGCAGACCGATGTCGAGACGTTCGGCGAACGGCTTGTCCTGCTGGAGGAAGTCGTAGTAGGAATCAAGCTGGATGGCCAGCAAGTAAGGCACATCCATCACTTGGGGCAGTTTGCCGAAATCCTTGCGGATGCGTTTTTTCTCAGTGTATGAGTAAGCCATCTGTATTCCCCAGCTTGTTCACCATAAGTGACCGGCGTGGTCGGCACGCGGTGACGAGGACGCCCCCGTCAGGCGCCAACGGCAAGCCCCTCGAAGGAGGGAGGCTCGCCGTTGAGAATTCGGTCGGACAGCGTGGGCGATTCACGACGCGAAACGCCGCTCCCGCGCTTTTCCGATGACATCTAGCCGTTGCCTTGCGAATTTCGCTGCCGTCTGATGCACCGGCTTGCAACGGAAAAAGGCCGGCGGCGGAGAACCGCCACCAGCCGTGTACGCAAGCTAAGCCGCGTACGTAGCGATACGCATGAACGTTACTTGAGTTCCGCGGTAGCGCCAGCTTCTTCGAGCTTTTTCTTCGCAGCTTCTGCGTCATCCTTGGACAGAGCTTCTTTGATGGTCGCCGGAGCGCCATCAACAGCAGCCTTGGCTTCTTTCAGACCCAGACCGGTGATTTCGCGAACAGCCTTGATGACGTTGACTTTCTTCTCGCCAGCTTCTTTCAAGATCAGGTCGAATTCGGTCTGCTCTTCAACTGCTTCGGCAGCTGCGGCCGGGCCAGCGACAACGGCCGCTGCGGCGGAAACGCCGAATTTTTCTTCCATCGCAGTGACCAGATCGGCCACTTCCATGACGGACATTTCGGCGACTGCGTTGATGATATCGTCTTTGCTAAGTGCCATGATTACATTCCTAGACTTTGCGGAGCAACTGTTGCTCGAGCGTGATTTTGGACGTTCGCACCCGTACGGGCGGACAAGATGAAAGAAAACAACCGCTTATGCGGCTTCTTCCGATTGTTTCTTGTCGCGCAGCGCAGCGAGAACGCGGGCCAGTTTGCCGGCGGAAGCTTCTTTCATCACCGACATCAGTCTGGCGAGCGCTTCATCGCGTGTCGGCAGAGCGGCCAGGCGATCGATCTGTTCAGCCGGGATGAGCTCGCCATCGTACGCCAATGCTTTGACGTCGAACTTCTCCTGCTTCTTGGCGAACTCCTTGAGCAATCGGGCGCCAGCGCCAGGGTGCTCCATGGAAAACGCAAGAAGGGTCGGGCCGACGAACGACTCGTTCAGGCACTCATACGAGGTGCCTGCGAGCGCACGGCGCGCCAGCGTATTGCGCACGACGCGCAGCTGGACGCCATTCTCGCGTGCCTGTTTACGCAATTCTGTCATTGCGTCTACAGTCACTCCGCGAGAGTCGGCAACGACGACGGAGAGCGCGGCGCTAGCGGCTTCGCTGACTTCAGCGACGATCGCCTTCTTGCCTTCAAGACCTAATGCCACTGTCTTCACTCCTTCGTACCGGAGAGCGACCGAAACGAATCCGATCACCACCCCGGGGTTGCCATATCCCAGAGCGTAGACACGACCGAAATCGCGCGGCGCCTGGGGCGGGGGATGGCTGGTGCCAAGGGCTACTCACGCAGCCCGATGGCAAGCCTCACCATCTGCGCAGGCGGGCAGAACCCATTAAGCGCGGGACGGAGCCTGCGCACCTGCGGTCTTTGACGGCGCCCGCCCAATCGGCACGGGAACCGCAAAGTTACTGCTAAAGACAATCGATCGACGGCAGCTGGATCGCTGCCGCCGAACCACCGATCAGGTCAGGTAAGAGTGATCGACGGTAATGCCGGGACCCATGGTGCTCGAGAGCGAGACCTTCTGCAGGTACACGCCTTTCGAGGTGCTGGGCTTGAGGCGCTTGAGATCGTTGATCAGCGCTTCGAGGTTGCCCTTGATCGCTTCAGGAGCGAAGTCGACCTTACCCAGCGTCGCATGGATGATGCCGTTCTTGTCGGTACGGAAACGCACCTGACCAGCCTTGGCGTTCTTGACCGCGGTGACGACATCGGGAGTCACGGTGCCGACCTTGGGGTTCGGCATCAAGCCGCGCGGCCCGAGGATCTGGCCCAGCTGGCCGACCACACGCATCGCATCCGGAGAGGCGATGACGACGTCGAAGTCCAGACGGCCACCTTTGATTTCGGCAGCAAGATCGTCCATGCCGACGATCTCGGCACCGGCTTCGCGGGCCGCATCGGCATTGGCGCCCTGGGCGAACACGGCGACACGAACGTCGTTGCCGGTACCGTGAGGCATGACGGTAGCGCCACGCACCACCTGGTCGGATTTGCGCGGATCAACGCCCAGGTTCACGGAAACGTCGATGGATTCCTTGAACTTGACAGTCGAAAGCTCAGCGAGAAGCGCGGTGGCCTCATCGATGCTGTAAGTCTTGGCAGAGTCGACCTTGGCGCGAATCTGCTTCATGCGCTTGGTAAGCTTGGCCATCTCAGAGACCCTCCACGTTCAGGCCCATGCTGCGTGCACTGCCAGCGATGGTACGGACGGCAGCTTCGAGATCGGAAGCGGTCATATCCGGCTCTTTGGTACGCGCGATCTCTTCGAGCTGCGCGCGAGTCACGGTGCCTACCTTCTTCTTGTTCGGCTCGCCCGAACCAGACTGGATGCCGGCTGCTTTCTTGAGCAGCACCGCCGCCGGAGGAGTCTTGGTGATGAAGGTGAAGCTGCGATCGGAATAGACGGTGATCACGACCGGAGTCGGCAGACCCGGCTCGAGGTTCTGGGTAGCCGCATTGAAGGCTTTGCAGAACTCCATGATGTTGACGCCGTGCTGACCGAGCGCCGGACCCACGGGGGGACTGGGGTTGGCTTTACCAGCTGCGACCTGCAGCTTGATGTACGCCTGTACTTTCTTGGCCATGGATGGACTCCGTTTGGGTGATAGCGCCTTTCGGCTCCCCGGTGAAAAAGAACGTCGAACCGACGCTCCAAAACTCACGAGAGGCTTCTCTCGTGAGCTGAATCAAATCACTCTTTGACCACCTGGGAGAACTCAAGCTCCACAGGGGTGGAACGCCCGAAGATCAATACGCTGACCTGCAGACGGCTCTTTTCGTAGTTCACTTCTTCGACCACGCCGTTGAAGTCGGCGAACGGACCATCGACGACTCGAACGGTCTCGCCAGCTTCGAAAACGGTCTTGGGGCGAGGCTTCTCGCTGCCATCCTGCACACGACGAAGAATGGCGTCCGCTTCGCGCTGAGTGATCGCCGCGGGTTTCTCCGGCGTACCGCCGATGAAGCCCATCACGCGCGGCGTCTCGTTGACCAAGTGCCACGTCGTATCGTTCATTTCCATCTCGACCAATACGTAGCCGGGATAGAACTTACGCTCGCTCTTACGACGTTTGCCGTCACGCATCTCGACGACTTCTTCGACCGGCACGAGAATCTCACCAAAGAGATCCTCGACCTCATGCAGCTTGATGCGATCCTTGAGCGACCGCATCACCTGCTTCTCGAAGCCGGAGTAGGCGTGAACCACATACCAGCGCTTAGCCATGCTTTCTCCTAACCTATGATGCCCGACACAAGCCAGCCAAGCAGGGTATCGATCAGCCAGAGCACGAGCCCAACGATCAGCACTGCGACCATCACGATGGCAGTGGTCTGAATGGTTTCCTGGCGCGTCGGCCAGACCACACGTTGAATCTCTTTCTTCGCGCTGCGCCCGAGCTCGATCAGCTCGCGCCCTTTGGCCGTGGTGAAGCCAACGTAGACACCAAGGCCTGCGACCACGACAACGCCCAGAACGCGATAAAGCAGGGGCTGATCCGCGAAATAGATGTTGCCGGCCACCGCCAGGGCAACGAGAACGACCGCGATCGCCCACTTGATAGCGTCGTGGCGCGACGTCGTCTGCACCTCGGCGTTATTTTTCATGGATGAACTCCTGGTGCGGCGATAGCTGGGATTATAGGTATCAATCGGGCTTTTGACTGCCGACTGATGCCAACCTGGGGAAGGTTGGCAGGCCAGGAGGGAATCGAACCCCCAACCTGCGGTTTTGGAGACCGCTGCTCTGCCAATTGAGCTACTGGCCTAGACACGACTTTCAACCCTCGAAAGAGCGGGCGCCATCGTAGCCGAAAGACACTCGACTGACAACCCCCACCCAAAACACCCACACGAGCGCAGAAAAAGAAGAAAAGGACGACCATACCGATCATCCTTTTCAAAATTGGAGCTCATGGACGGAATTGAACCGTCGACCTCTCCCTTACCAAGGGAGTGCTCTACCCCTGAGCTACATGAGCGCTTTGCCTGGAGCGGGCGGCGGGAATCGAACCCGCACCATCAGCTTGGAAGGCTGAGGTTCTACCATTGAACTACGCCCGCTTACCCATCTGCTTCGCCAAGACTGCATAGCGAAGCCAAAATTCTGGTGGAGAGGGAAGGATTCGAACCTTCGAAGCTTTCGCGGCAGATTTACAGTCTGCTCCCTTTGGCCACTCGGGAACCTCTCCTACGTGGCGGCGAATTTTACATCATTTCCCCACCCTGTCAATCGCTTATCTCTCTTTTCATCCGCCGCCCGAACCGTGAGATTCAGCGCAACCACGAGAGACCCCAGCGAAGACGCGGCGCATTGTTGCAAAAAGACCTTGCCCGCGCAACCCCGCCGCAAAAAAACCAGCCTCTCAGTCAGGGCAGGGGCCGCAGAGTGACTTCCCCACCCGCCAGGGTACGAATCGCGTCCCCTTCGCGAACCCTGAGGTTGCCATTCGAATCGACGTCGAGCGCGGTGGCGAGATACCCCCCCTCCCCCAGCTTGACATTGACCGCGCGGCCGCTGAGCGCATGCAACTGATTCCAGCGCGACCGCCATGGTTCGAACCCCTCGTCGCCGAACCGCTCCAGCATGGCGGTCAAGTGCTCGATCAGCACGGCGGCGACGGCATTTCTCGACAGCCCCTGATTGACCTCTCCCAAGCACCCGCTTGGCAACCCCTCCGTTCCCTCGAGTTTCGGAGCGGAGAGAACGTTGAGACCGATGCCGATCACCACTTCACAGGGACCTTCCGCATCGCCCTGCAGCTCGATCAATACCCCGCCCAGCTTGGCAAGCTCACCGTCGCCTCGGCGCAGCAGCAGATCGTTGGGCCACTTCAGCTCGATATCGACACCCTGGGTCGCCAACGCCTCGGCTATCACCACCCCGACGGACAAGCTCAGCCCCTGCAAGCGGGCCGCCGGAGAACCGAAGCGCCACCCAAGGCTAAAAGTCAGACCACCGCCCAATGGAGTCTCCCAACGCCGCCCTCGACGACCACGACCGCTGGTCTGCTGCTCGGCGAAGCAGACTTCCGCATGCCCCGCCCCTTGCGAAAAACGATTGAGCAGGAAGCTATTGGTAGAATCGAGCTGCATTTCGACGAACAGGCGCGCCAGACGACGGCGCGCAGCATGAGGTAGCTTGCCGACGATTTCGCTGCCATCGAGCAGCTCGATTGGCGGCGAGACGCGATACCCTCGCCCACGCACCGCCTCGAGCGTGACACCCAGCCCCTCGAGCTTCTTCAACTGCTTCCAGATCGCCGTCCGAGAGACGCCGAGCCGCTCGCCCAGCTCCTCGCCGGAGCGGTACTCACCATCCCCAAGAAGACGGATCAGGTCGCGAAAATTCATCATGCACATCCAACGCAAGTGAAAGGCGATTCTATCTCAATTGCGTCACGCATCGATCATTTGGCGAGCCAAAACGCAGCAAGCCCTCTCATGGCAATGAGAGGACTTGCGCGACGCACACCAGGCGGGCTCAGTAATGATGCAGATTTTCCAGCCGCACCTTGCCGCGGAAGACATAGTAGCTATAAGCGGTGTAGACCAGTACCACCGGCATGATCACCAAGTAGCCAACGATCAGAAACTGCTGGCTCGAGGCGCTCGAAGAGGCCTCCCAAATAGTGATCGAGGGCGGGATGATGTAGGGAAAGAAGCTGATCACCAGGCCGACGAGCCCCAGCATGAATAGCCCGATCACCTTGGCGAAAATGAGTTTTTCGCTCCCTTTGCCCACTCCGCTGAGGATACTGACCGCAAGCACCACCACCAGCAGCGGGACTATCGAGAGATAGAAGATGTTCGGGGTGGAGAACCAGCGCTCAGCGATCGCCTGGTTGTTCAGAGGCGTCCAGATGCTGATCACCGCCATCGCCACGATAAGCACGATCGTCAACGGGCGAACCGCAGCGTAGAACTTCCGCTGCAGCGCCCCTTCGGTCTTCACCACCAGCCACGCTGCGCCGAGCAGGGCATAGCCGCACACCAGCGCAGCGCCGGTGAACAGCGAAAACGGCGTCAACCAGTCGAAGGTGTTCCCGGCGAACTGCCGATCGCTCACCTGCAGACCATGGATGATTCCCCCCAGCACCACTCCCTGGGCAAAGGTGGCGATGATCGCACCCAGGGAAAACGCCAGGTCGAACATGTGACGATAGCGGGTCGACTTGGCCCTGAACTCGAAGGCGATCCCACGGAAGATCAAAGCGAGCAGCATCAATACCAATGGCAAGTACATTGCCGGCAGGACGGTCGCATAGACCATGGGAAAAGCGCCATAGAGCCCGGCCCCAGCGAGTATCATCCAGGTCTGGTTACCATCCCAGACAGGCATTGCGGTCCCCATCATCACGTCACGGCGCGCGTCGCCTTTGACGAACGGAAAGAGAATACCGATACCGAGACTGAAACCGTCCAGGATGATGTACATCGCAACGGCGAAGCCGATCAAGCCGAACCAGACGACCGGCAACATAGGCATGTCCATGAACATAAGTGGTATCTCCCGGGCTTAGTCGTCGAGGCTTTCGATCGTGGCCGAGAACGGCCGTTTCGGCGTATTGCGCTCACCCGGGCCACCCTCTGGCATTTCACCCATCGGCTCCTTGCGGATCAGCATCAGCATGTAATAGATGCCGATCGCGAAGATCACCGCATAGACCACGAGGAAGCCGATCAGACTCGCCACCATGCTGCCGAAGGAAAGGGAGGAGTGCGCATCGAGCGTGCGCAGCAGACCGTAGATCACCCAAGGCTGTCGACCGGCCTCGGTCGTCACCCAACCGGCCACGATGGCAACGAATCCCGCGGGGGAAAGCAGCATCGCCCAGCGCAGGAACAGTGGCGTGGTATAGAGCTTGCCGCGGTGACGCAGATAGTTGCCCACCACCCCCGTCAACAGCATCAGCATGCCGAGCCCCACCATCACGCGGAAGCTCCAGAACACCAGCGGCACATCCGGCCATTCATCGCGCGGAAAGTCCTTGAGCGCCTGCACCTCACCACTCCAGGAGTGGGTGAGATAGAGGCTGGCCACCCTCGGAATCTCGAGAGCGAAATCATTGCGCTCGGCATCCATGTTGGGCAACCCGAACAGCACCAGCGGTACACCCGCACCAGGCTCGTTCTCCCAGTGCCCCTCCATCGCAGCCAGCTTGACCGGCTGGTGCTCCATGGTATTGAGCCCGTGCATATCACCGGCGACGATCTGGATCGGCACGGCGATGATCGCCATCCACATCGCCATCGAGAGCATCTTGCGCGCGGCGGCATCCTTGCTGTTGCGCAGCAAGTGATAGCCGGCGACACCCGCCACCAGGAAGCTCACCGAAATGAATGCGGCCAGCACCATGTGGACGAAGCGATAGGGGAAGGAGGGGTTGAAGATGATTTCGAGCCAGTTGCCCGGCACGAAGCGCCCGTTGACGACTTCATAGCCAGCAGGCGTCTGCATCCAGCTGTTGGAGACCAGGATCCAGGTCGCCGAGATCAACGTACCGATCGCCACCATGCATGTGGCGAGGAAGTGCACTGGCTTGCTGACTCGCTTCTCACCGAACAGCATCACACCCAGGAATCCGGCCTCAAGGAAGAAAGCCGTGAGCACTTCATAGGTCAACAGCACCCCGGTGATGTCTCCCCCTCTTTCGGCGAACACACTCCAGTTGGTACCGAATTGATAGGCCATCACTACCCCGGAAACCACCCCAAGACCGAACGCGACCGCGAAGATCCTGATCCAGAATCGGTAGAGCCCGTGATAAACCTCGTTTCCAGTCTTCAGCCACAGCGCTTCGAGCGCCATCAGATAGCTGGCCAAGCCTATCGACAGCGCGGGAAAGATGATGTGAAAAGAGACGGTGAAGGCGAACTGGAATCTTGCCAGATCGACAGCGTCGAGCCCCAACATACGGTTGTCTCCTCAGCACGCACGGCACGCACTGTTGCTTCCTATTGTGAGGCGGCCATTCTAGTCACTTAGGGCCGAAGCCATGTCCCGTTGCGTCAATATGACGCAGACTCCGCGAAGTCCGGCGACACGACCCTCAGCATAGGCGCTGGCTGAAAGCGCGCACGCGGAAACGACGAACGACCAAGGGAGTACCGGGGCGTTGCTCTCGAAAGCCGCGCATCCATCGAGCCACGCTCCACTCGGAGCGAGCGGGTTTCGCGAGGTATTCCAAGCAGAAGAGGAAGAGAGAAGATCGGACAGAAACCCTTCGCAGCCGTCGTGAATAGACGACGGCGAGGGGTTTAGTCTGCGAAGGTCAACAGCGCAGGCGAGACCGCCACCTGGAAGTCCACCGACATCATGACGCTCAGCGAAGTGATGATCAGGATGGAGAAGACGAACAGCCTGCGGGCCCAAGCGCTGTCATCCGACGTAACGTAGCCACGCAGCGCCATGTATAGCCAGTAGGCGCTCATGCCAACCGCGACGACGAAATAGCCGTATCCCGCATAACCACTCACCGTAAGCATCAAGGTGGCGATGGCGAAGGCGAGGATGTAGCCGACGATGTGCGCCTTGGCCACACCGATCCCGCGCTCCACCGGCAGCACGGGGATCGACGCAGCACGATAGTCGTTGAAGCGGAAGATCGCGATGGCGTACGAATGCGGCATCTGCCAAAGACTGAAGATCAACAGCAGGATCAAAGCACCGACGTCGAAACGCCCGCTCACCGCACAATAACCGATCACCGGCGGCGCCGCGCCGGACAAGCTGCCCACCAGGGTGCCATAGACGGAATTGCGCTTCAGATAGAGGGAGTAGACGACGACATAGATGAAGAACCCAAGACCCGCAAACAGCGCCGCGAGCGGGTTGGCCGCGATGTAGAGCGTGGCGAATCCCAGCACGCCCAGGACGCAGGCGTAGAGAATCGTTACGGGTCCGGAAATCAGCCCTTGGACGAGGACGCGCTGCCGCGTCCTCTCCATCATCTTGTCGATGTCTCGATCTATGAAGTTGTTGAACACGCACCCCGAGGCAATCACTAGGGAAACCCCGACCATGGTGGCGAGCAGCAAAAGCAAATCTATGCTGCCACGGGAGGCGAGGAAGAATCCTCCCGCCACCGAGATCAGATTGCCAAAGATGATGCCCGGCTTGGTGACGAGCAAGTATTTCTTGAACATCTAGTCGGTTTCAGCCCGCGATCATCACGTTGTGATTGAGGTGGTGCATGATCCACAACGAACCAACGACCAGGATGCCCACGATCAATATCGTGAACCACAGGGTGATCAAGTTCCACCCACCCTCGGATTTGCTGTTCATATGCAGGAAGTAGATCACCTGGATCACGATCTGCACCACGGCAAGCACCATGATCACCGCCAGGAGCACGCCCCTGGAGAGCCCGCCAGCCATCACCAGCGCGAACGGGATGACCGTCAGGATGACCGAAAGTACCAACCCGACGATGTAGGAACGCAGCGTGCCATGATCGGCGCCAGTGTGAACGTCGTGATGCTGCTGTCCACTCATTACAGAACCCCCGTCAGATACACGATGGTGAAAACGCAAATCCAGATGATATGCAGGAAGTGCCAGAACAGGCTCAAGCAAGAAAGCCGGGTGACATTGGTCGCGACCAGGCCTTTCTTACCGATCTGAATCAGCAGCACCAAGCCCCAGATCACACCGGAGGTCACGTGCAGCCCGTGGGTTCCTACCAAGGTGAAGTAGGCCGAAAGGAAGGCACTGGTCTGCCAGGTCGCACCGATCCCAACCAGGTGATGGAACTCGTATATCTCGAGGGCGACGAACAAGGCACCGAGAATTACCGTCAACAGCAACCACTGCTGCGTCTTGGCCTTGTCTCCACGATGCATTGCGAGCGTCGCCAGACCAATGGTGAAACTACTCGCCAGCAGCACGAAGGTCTCGATCAACACGAACGAGAGATCGAATAACTCTTGTCCGGTAGGACCCCCGGCGTAGCTGGTGCCGAGCACAGCGAATACAGCGAACAGCGTGGCGAAAAGCACGCAGTCGCTCATGATATAGACCCAGAAGCCGAACACGGTGGTTGCGCCGGCGTCGTGGTGCTCATGCCCTTCGGCATGAGCATCGTGATGCTTGAGGGTTTCGCTCGTCATGGATCAGGCCTGCTTCTCAAGGTTCTTGAAATGCTGGTTTTCGGTCTGTTCGACCTCTTCCGCGGGCACGTAGTAGTCGATGTCGTAGTTGAAGGTACGAGCGATGAAGGTAATCACCATGCCCAGGAAGCCCACTATGACCATCCACCAGATGTGCCAGACCAGCGCGAAGCCCATGACCAGACTGAACAGCGCAATGATGACACCGGCTCCGGTATAACGGGGCATGTGGATCGGCTGGTACTTCTCCGGACGCTTGTAGGCCGTGCCTTTTTCCTTCATGTCCCAGAAGGCGTCACGCTCGTGAACCACTGGAGTCTCGGCGAAGTTGTAGAACGGCGCCGGCGAGGAAATCGACCACTCCAGAGTACGACCGCCCCACGGATCGCCCGTCAGATCGAGATTCTTCTTACGATCCTTGATGCTGACGAACAGCTGGGCGAACTGGCAGAGGATACCGCAGAGAATGATCAGGGCCCCAATGGCGGCGATGACCAGCGGGATATGCCAATCAGGGTTGTCGTAGGTGCTGACACGACG
The DNA here is from genome assembly GCF_001648175.1 of Halotalea alkalilenta. Taxonomy (NCBI): domain Bacteria; kingdom Pseudomonadati; phylum Pseudomonadota; class Gammaproteobacteria; order Oceanospirillales; family Halomonadaceae; genus Halotalea; species Halotalea alkalilenta. Next base: position 4,377,055 of record NZ_CP015243.1, read on the forward strand.
GGTCATCCCCATGAAGCCGAGTGCATAGAGCGGCATGAAGGCGACGAAGAAACCAATGCACCAGCACCAGAAGGCGGCCTTGCCAAGCTTCTCGTTCAGTTTGAAACCAAACACTTTCGGGAACCAGTAGCTAAAGCCTGCCAGGTAGCCGAACACCACACCACCGATGATCACGTTATGGAAGTGCGCGATCAGGAACAAGCTGTTGTGCAACACGTAGTCGGCACCCGGAATCGCCAGCATGACACCTGTCATCCCACCGATGGTGAAGGTGACCAGGAAGCCAAGCGTCCAGAGCATCGGCACCGAAAACTCGATGCGACCCTGATACATGGTGAACAGCCAGTTGAATATCTTCACCCCGGTCGGGATCGCGATGATCATCGTCGCGATGCCAAAGAAGGCGTTGACGTTGGCGCCCGCCCCCATGGTGAAGAAGTGGTGCAACCAGACGATGAACGAAAGGACGGTGATCGCAATGGTCGCGTAGACCAGCGAGGTATAGCCGAACAGGCGCTTCTTACAGAAGGTGGCGGTGACTTCAGCGAAGATACCGAAGGCCGGCAGCACCAGAATGTAGACCTCGGGATGGCCCCACGCCCAGATGAGGTTGACGTACATCATCTGGTTGCCACCAAGCTCGTTGGTGAAGAAGTTCATCCCCATGTAGCGATCGAGCGTCAGCAGCGCCACGGTCACGGTCAGGATCGGGAACGAGGCGATGATCAAGACGTTGGTGCACAGAGCGGTCCAGGTGAACACCGGCATCTTCATCAGGCTCATGCCCGGGGCACGCATCTTGAGGATGGTGACGAAGAAGTTCACGCCGGTGAGCAACGTACCGATACCGGATATCTGCAAAGCCCATATCCAATAGTCGACCCCGACCCCCGGACTGTACTCTATCCCCGATAATGGTGGATAAGCGAGCCAACCAGTCTGCGCGAACTCACCCACCGCCAGCGAGACGTTGATCAGCACCACCGACATCGCGGTGAACCAGAAGCTCACGGAGTTGAGGAACGGAAACGCCACGTCCCTCGCACCGATTTGCAACGGCACGACGATGTTCATCAGACCGATCATGAACGGCATCGCCATGAAGAAGATCATGATCACGCCGTGGGCAGTGAAGATCTGATCATAGTGGTGCGGAGGGAGATAACCCTCGCTACCGCCAGAAGCGATCGCCTGCTGCGTACGCATCATGATCGCATCGGCGAAACCGCGGATGAGCATGACGAAGGCGACCAGGATGTACATCACCCCGATCTTCTTGTGGTCGACAGTGGTCAGCCACTCGTGCCACAGGTAGCCCCACTTGCGGAAGTAGGTCAGCCCCGCGACGACAGCCAGGCCGCCGAGGATGATACAGCTGACCGTGGCCATGATGATGGGATCATGATACGGAATAGCGTCGAGACTTAATTTTCCGAACATTTTTACTCTCCGGCACCTGCTTGCATGCTCACGTTCCTACCATGAAACCGGTCGACGACCCCTTGGAAGAAGTTAGGCTGGACCATCGAGAAGTACTCGACCGGGTGCCGTTCACTGGGTTCGGCTAGGTTCTGATAGCTATTCGAGTCGAGGGCTTCGTTGGATTGACGCACCTGCTCGACCCAGCCGTCGAAATCCTGCTGGGACATCGCCAATGCGTCGAAGCGCATTCCCGAGAAGCCGTGGCCGCTGTAGTTGGCGGACATTCCGCTGTAGGTGCCTGCCTCATTGGCCTCGAGATGCAAACGATTGACCATGCCAGCCATCGCGTAGATCTGGCTGCCGAGCTGAGGGATGAAGAAGGAGTTCATCACCGAGCCGGAGGTCACCCGGAATTCGACCGGGACATCCAGTGGCATCGCCATCTGGTTGACGGTAGCGATACCCTGCTCGGGATAGATGAACAACCATTTCCAGTCGAGCGCCACGACTTCCACCACCATGGGCGGAATGTCAGGGTTGGTCGGTTTCATCGGATCGAGATTATGGGTGCTGCGATAGGTGATCACGGCCAGCGCCAGGATGATCAGGCAAGGCACCGCCCATACGACGAATTCGACCTTGTTGGAGTGCGACCAGTTGGGTGAATATTTCGCTTGCTTGTTGGAGGCCCGGAACTTCCAGGCGAAGAGGAAGGTCATCACGATGACAGGAATCACTACGATCAGCATCAGCAAGAACGCAGTAATGATTAGTTGACGCTGTTCGAGCCCGACCTGCCCTTTGGGATCCATCAGCACCATGTCGCAGCCGCCGAGCAGGAAAACTGCACACACGGCCAGTACCTTGCAGATGCTTTGCCAGTAGTTTCTCGTCATCTTCCGCTCTCTTGATGCCCCTGCTTGCCAGAAAGATACATGCGCTCGACTGCATCCTGGGTAACGACCGACGCCTGTGGCGTCAGCACCCATCCTGCAGTGGAACCGCCAGACTCTTGCACCGATCTCTGCGGATCGAGGTGCGTATCCCACGCACGGTCATCGCCCGATACCTGGCTTTTCCCCTCTGCGAGTGTGGAAAAGCGAACTCCGGGTGTGGCTGTATGCGACAACGGCGTCGCGTGTCGCCAGAGAACCGCGTTCGAGGGGTTTTCCAAGCAACGGTCGTGACCTCGTAGCCGGGGGTCGACCGTGACGCGGTATTCTTAGTTTTTTTTGTGGATATCTCAACCCATGCAGTCGGGCCAAAACATCAACCTTGGTCCAATTGACGAAAACAACAGCATGATTCTAAAGGTTATTTCAACAAAACCAAAGTGTTAGCATGCTAACTCAAGCCATGCAAATAAATAGCTATCACAAAGCATATAAAATTAGTAACAATCTATCGTCGCGATGCCGCGCCCACTTCGTTCCTTCCCCTTCACCGAGCCGGTAGAATCGTTCGCCACCTCGACTCCTCCTCATCCACTGTCGGCACGCTATGAAACGTTCCCCCCTGCTCGGGTCAGAGCTCCGCGCAATCTCAGGGCTCTCGACGCTGTATGCGATCAGGATGCTTGGCTTGTTCATGATCCTGCCAGTGCTGACGCTCTACAGCGAGCACCTGGCCCACGCGACCCCAGTGCTGATCGGCTTGGCACTGGGCGCCTATGGCCTGACTCAGGCTCTGCTGCAGGTGCCGTTCGGCATGCTGTCCGACCGCATCGGACGCAAGTCGGTCATCGCCTTTGGCCTATTGCTGCTGCTGATCGGCAGCGTCATCGCGGCGAACGCCACATCGATCTATGGCGTGATCCTCGGCCGCTGCCTTCAAGGCAGCGGTGCCGTGTCGGGGGTGATCATGGCATTGCTCGCCGACCGAACCCGTGAAGAGGTACGCACCAGCGCGATGGCAGTGATCGGGATGAGCATAGGCGTCTCGATCGGCACCTCCATGGTCATTGGCCCGGTGCTCGCTCATCGCTTTGGACTGGCGGGGGTGTTCTGGAGCACCGCCCTGATGGCGGCCCTGGGCATGCTGGTGCTGTGGCGTCTGATACCGAAGGCCCCAGAGCGATCGCACAAGGATGTCGGCATGGATATGCACCAGCTGCGTAACATTCTGGCTCGTACTGATCTTCTGCGCCTCGACCTGTCCATCTTCGCGCTCCATGCCATCCTCACCGCGCTGTTCGTCGTATTGCCACTCAAGCTGATCGCCCTCGGTATCGCCAGCGAATCCCATGGCTGGGTCTACCTGCCGATCATGGCGAGCGCTTTCGTGGCGATGACGCCACTGATCATCATCGCCGAGAAGCGACGCAAGATGAGGCCGATATTCATCGGAACCGTCGTGCTGCTGGTCCCGGTTCTCTCGGGCATGTTCGCCTTGCCCGACCATAGCCGGGGGCTGATCGCTCTGCTTTGGCTATTCTTCGTCGCGTTCAATCTGCTTGAAGCGACCCTGCCCTCGATGGTCAGCAAGCTGGCACCCGCCGGAGGCAAGGGCACGGCGCTCAGCCTCTATTCCACCAGTCAGTTTCTCGGCACCACGGTGGGTGGAAGCGTCGGGGGCCTGATTGCGGGCGCCTTCGGCACTGATGCCATCTTCTTGTTCGCGGCCCTCGTTGCCCTAGGGTGGCTCGGCTGCATCTGGAGGATGCCTTCTCCTCGCTACCTTTCCAGCGAGATAGTGCCCCTCGGCCAGCAGCGCGGCGATACCCAGCAGCTGCTCGAGCGCCTGCTCGCCATCAGGGGGGTAGCGGATGCAATGATCGTCAAGGAAGAGGGCGTCGCCTATCTCAAGATTGACCGGGACCACTTCGACGCGGAGTCACTCGAAGCAGCGCTCCGTCCGACCGCTGCCTGAAACAGCGCCGCTATGCGACTTCTCGCGTGATTCGACACCATACAAAGCCATGACCGCGGCCCTTCGCACCCCACCTCTGCGCGCCTGATCGGAGATAGGATCGGCGCGCCCCGCGTTACCACTGCCGCGAGCTCATCGTCGAGGCCGCCATACTTCTTCGGGTACTTCGTCAGGTGAGAGGAGCGCATCCATGCCCTACTTGCGCCACCGGCCGGTGATCGGAACATCTGCCTCAGCCTCCCTCTGGATCGTGATGATCCACCGGCATGGTCGATGCTCGCCGGGAGCTTATCCACAGCGCCTGCCGCGAACCGGCTGTGGGTAAACCATCCACCGGGCGTGCGCTCCGCTGCCGTTCTCTCTGCTCTCGGCACCCCTTTTGGGGCGCCCCTCGCCGGGCACCCCTCGCCGGGCACCCCAAAAGGGAAAACCCCCGCACCATCGGTGCGGGGGTTCTCGGGATGAATGCTTGACGATGACCTACTCTCACATGGGGAGACCCCACACTACCATCGGCGCTGAGCGGTTTCACTGCTGAGTTCGGCATGGGGTCAGGTGGGACCCGCTCGCTATGGTCGTCAAGCATATTCTGGCGCAAAGCCTGCCCATCAAGGCAAACTTCACTGATTCGTGGATCATGCTGGCCGAGATCGTCTCGTCGTATCCGTTGTCTTCGTCTTTCGATGACCTGACCACTTGGGGTTATATGGTCAAGCCTCACGGACCATTAGTACACGTTAGCTCAAAGCGTTGACCGCTCTTCTACACCGTGCCTATCAACCTCGTCGTCTTCGAGGGTCCTTTAGGGGGCTCGAGGCCCCAGGGAAGTCTCATCTTGAAGGGGGCTTCCCGCTTAGATGCTTTCAGCGGTTATCCCGTCCGAACATAGCTACCCGGCAATGCCACTGGCGTGACAACCGGAACACCAGAGGTTCGTCCACTCCGGTCCTCTCGTACTAGGAGCAGCGCTTCTCAAACTTCCAACGCCCACGGCAGATAGGGACCGAACTGTCTCACGACGTTCTAAACCCAGCTCGCGTACCACTTTAAATGGCGAACAGCCATACCCTTGGGACCGACTTCAGCCCCAGGATGTGATGAGCCGACATCGAGGTGCCAAACACCGCCGTCGATGTGAACTCTTGGGCGGTATCAGCCTGTTATCCCCGGAGTACCTTTTATCCGTTGAGCGATGGCCCTTCCATACAGAACCACCGGATCACTAGAACCTACTTTCGTACCTGCTCGACCTGTCCGTCTCGCAGTCAAGCACCCTTATGCTCTTGCACTCAATGCACGATTTCCAACCGTGCTGAGGGTACCTTCGTGCTCCTCCGTTACTCTTTGGGAGGAGACCGCCCCAGTCAAACTACCCACCACACACTGTCCTTCCCCCGGATCACGGGGGCAAGTTAGAACGCCAATGATGCCAGGCTGGTATTTCAAGGTTGGCTCCCCCCGAACTGGCGTCCAGGGTTCATAGCCTCCCAGCTATCCTACACAAGCAACATCAGCGTCCAGTGTGAAGCTGTAGTAAAGGTTCACGGGGTCTTTCCGTCTAGCCGCGGGTACACTGCATCTTCACAGCGATTTCAATTTCACTGAGTCTCGGGTGGAGACAGTGTGGCCATCATTACGCCATTCGTGCAGGTCGGAACTTACCCGACAAGGAATTTCGCTACCTTAGGACCGTTATAGTTACGGCCGCCGTTTACCGGGGCTTCGATCAGGAGCTTCGCCTAAGCTAACACCATCAATTAACCTTCCGGCACCGGGCAGGCGTCACACCCTATACGTCCGCTTACGCGTTAGCAGAGTGCTGTGTTTTTAATAAACAGTTGCAGCCACCTGGACTCTTCGACCGGTTCGCGCTCCGAGAGCTAGTCTCTTCACCCTACGCCGGCGCACCTTCTCCCGAAGTTACGGTGCCATTTTGCCTAGTTCCTTCACCCGAGTTCTCTCAAGCGCCTTGGTATTCTCTACCTGACCACCTGTGTCGGTTTGGGGTACGGTCACACGTTACCTGAAGCTTAGAGGCTTTTCCTGGAAGCGTGGCATCAACGGCTTCCCAGTTCCGAAAAACTGGTTCGTCTCGTATCTCGGCTTTGAACCTCCGGATTTGCCAGGAGATTCGGCCTACCTACTTTTACCCGGACAACCAACGCCGGGCCCGCCTAGCCTTCTCCGTCCCCCCATCGCAGTAACGTCTGGTACGGGAATATTGACCCGTTTCCCATCGACTACGCCTTTCGGCCTCGCCTTAGGGGCCGACTCACTCTGCTCCGATTGACGTCGAACAGAAACCCTTGGTCTTCCGGCGGGGGTGGTTTTCACACCCCTTGTCGTTACTCATGTCAGCATTCGCACTTGTGATACCTCCAGCAGACCTTACGATCCACCTTCGCAGGCGTACACAACGCTCCTCTACCGCTCAGGCCATAGACCTGAACCCGTAGCTTCGGCACCTGGTTTGAGCCCCGTTACATCTTCCGCGCAGGCCGACTCGACTAGTGAGCTATTACGCTTTCTTTAAAGGATGGCTGCTTCTAAGCCAACCTCCTAGCTGTCTAAGCCTTCCCACATCGTTTCCCACTTAACCAGAATTTTGGGGCCTTAGCTGACGGTCTGGGTTGTTTCCCTTTTCACGACGGACGTTAGCACCCGCCGTGTGTCTCCCACGCTGCACTCATCGGTATTCGGAGTTTGCCTCGGGTTGGTAACCCGGGATGGGCCCCTAGCCGAAACAGTGCTCTACCCCCGATGGTGATACGTGAGGCGCTACCTAAATAGCTTTCGAGGAGAACCAGCTATCTCCGAGCTTGATTAGCCTTTCACTCCGATCCACAGGTCATCCGAATCTTTTTCAACAGATCCCGGTTCGGTCCTCCAGTTGATGTTACTCAACCTTCAACCTGCCCATGGATAGATCGCCCGGTTTCGGGTCTATTCCCAGCAACTATGTCGCCCATTTAAGACTCGGTTTCCCTACGCCTCCCCTATACGGTTAAGCTCGCTACTGAGAATAAGTCGCTGACCCATTATACAAAAGGTACGCAGTCACAGGACTTGCCTGCTCCCACTGCTTGTACGCACACGGTTTCAGGATCTATTTCACTCCCCTCGCCGGGGTTCTTTTCGCCTTTCCCTCACGGTACTGGTTCACTATCGGTCAGCCAGGAGTATTTAGCCTTGGAGGATGGTCCCCCCATGTTCAGACAGGGTTTCACGTGCCCCGTCCTACTCGTTTTCACACCCTATGCCCTTTCATGTACGGGGCTATCACCCGCTACGGCCCGACTTTCCAGACGGTTCCACTAGAACATAAGCTGCTTAAGGGCTTCTCCCCGGTCGCTCGCCGCTACTGGGGGAATCTCAATTGATGTCTTTTCCTCGGGGTACTTAGATGTTTCAGTTCTCCCGGTTCGCCTCCGTACGTTATGTATTGGCGTACGGATACCGACCTTCTGGCCGGTGGGTTTCCCCATTCAGAAATCGCTGGATCAAAGGTCATTTGCCACCTCCCCAACGCTTATCGCAGGCTATCACGTCTTTCATCGCCTCTGGCTGCCAAGGCATCCACCGTGTGCGCTTAATCGCTTGACCATATAACCCGAAGGGGTCTGGTCACCGATCAACGAAAACAATTTCGCCGGATACGCTTGAGACGTATCTCTCTGCCCGCCTTGCGGCCGGCAGGCCAGCGTTCACGACACGAGGTCTCCACCCCGGTGTTCGCGCTGGACTTGGTCAGCATGATCCACATTGTTAAAGAGCGTACTGTCGCGAAGACAGTCGGAAACCCACGTCTTCCTCTTGATCCGGAGGACATTGGTTTGCGACTGGCATCGGTATTTTCTTCGTTGGCCTGGACAGCGACCTCGATTCAAACGAATCGATGGTGGAGCCTAGCGGGATCGAACCGCTGACCTCCTGCGTGCAAAGCAGGCGCTCTCCCAGCTGAGCTAAGGCCCCGTTGTCGTCACCGCTCTCACAGATCCAACCAGGAGAATGGTGGGTCTGGGCAGATTCGAACTGCCGACCTCACCCTTATCAGGGGTGCGCTCTAACCAACTGAGCTACAGACCCAGCTTCGGGCACTCAGAGCTTACCTTCGGCATACTTCGAACTGCCGACCTCACCCTGCTTTCCACAAGGTCAGGGGATGCGCTCCAACCAACCGAGCTACAGACCCAAGCCGGGGCCGTAGACCCTTAGTACTTCGCTCTTGCTTTCGATCAGGCAATTTGGTGTGGGTACTCGGCTCAACCACGGCGCTGTCGTTTAAGGAGGTGATCCAGCCGCAGGTTCCCCTACGGCTACCTTGTTACGACTTCACCCCAGTCATGAACCACACCGTGGTGACCGTTCTCCCGAAGGTTAAACTAGCCACTTCTGGTGCAATCCACTCCCATGGTGTGACGGGCGGTGTGTACAAGGCCCGGGAACGTATTCACCGCGACATTCTGATTCGCGATTACTAGCGATTCCGACTTCATGGAGTCGAGTTGCAGACTCCAATCCGGACTGAGGCGAGCTTTCTGGGATTGGCTTCACGTCGCCGCTTCGCAACCCTCTGTACTCGCCATTGTAGCACGTGTGTAGCCCTACCGTAAGGGCCATGATGACTTGACGTCGTCCCCACCTTCCTCCGGTTTGTCACCGGCAGTCTCCTTAGAGTTCCCGACCGAATCGCTGGCAAATAAGGATAGGGGTTGCGCTCGTTACGGGACTTAACCCAACATTTCACAACACGAGCTGACGACAGCCATGCAGCACCTGTCTCAGAGTTCCCGAAGGCACCCATCCATCTCTGGATAGTCCTCTGGATGTCAAGGGTAGGTAAGGTTCTTCGCGTTGCATCGAATTAAACCACATGCTCCACCGCTTGTGCGGGCCCCCGTCAATTCATTTGAGTTTTAGCCTTGCGGCCGTACTCCCCAGGCGGTCAACTTAGTGCGTTAGCTGCGCCACTAAATCCTCAAGGGATCCAACGGCTAGTTGACATCGTTTACGGCGTGGACTACCAGGGTATCTAATCCTGTTTGCTACCCACGCTTTCGCGCCTCAGCGTCAGTGTCAGTCCAGAAGGCCGCCTTCGCCACTGGTATTCCTCCCGATCTCTACGCATTTCACCGCTACACCGGGAATTCTACCTTCCTCTCCTGCACTCAAGTCCGCCAGTTCCAAATGCTGTTCCCAGGTTGAGCCCGGGGCTTTCACATCTGGCTTAACAGACCGCCTACGCGCCCTTTACGCCCAGTAATTCCGATTAACGCTCGCACCCTCCGTATTACCGCGGCTGCTGGCACGGAGTTAGCCGGTGCTTCTTCTGCGAGTAACGTCCCCCCTCCAGGGTATTAACCCAAAGGCGTTCCTCCTCGCTGAAAGTGCTTTACAACCCGAAGGCCTTCTTCACACACGCGGCATGGCTGGATCAGGGTTGCCCCCATTGTCCAATATTCCCCACTGCTGCCTCCCGTAGGAGTCTGGGCCGTGTCTCAGTCCCAGTGTGGCTGATCATCCTCTCAGACCAGCTACGGATCGTTGCCTTGGTAGGCCTTTACCCTACCAACTAGCTAATCCGACATGGGCTCATCCGATAGCGGAAGGTCCGAAGATCCCCTCCTTTCTCCCGTAGGACGTATGCGGTATTAGCGTGCGTTTCCACACGTTATCCCCCTCTACCGGGCAGATTCCCATGCATTACTCACCCGTCCGCCGCTCGCCACCAGGGAGCAAGCTCCCTGTGCTGCCGCTCGACTTGCATGTGTTAGGCCTGCCGCCAGCGTTCAATCTGAGCCATGATCAAACTCTTCAGTTTAAATCTTGCTGCCCCCCACCTTCGAAAAGACGGACGGCTTAGCCTGGCTCGACAGAGCTGTTACATCGACAAACGATGGATCGCTTGCCTTTGTGGTCGCTGCCTCGATGCCTGACTGGATACATCAGTGACGTTGCCGTCTCATCGAGCCGAGCGCCCACACAAATTGCCTGATCGACTTGTTAAAGAGCGTCTCGTCGCGGGCTGAACCTTGCTTCGAAGAAGCGTGCCCTGCGTCGAGTGGATGAGCATTCTACTCAGAA